>JAOADU010000037.1 GCA_026417155.1 Bacteroidales bacterium
TAATAATAGCGACCCGAAAATTCAGCGGCTATATGTTGAGCATCGGAAGCACTACCCCCGTTGCCACATAACCATAATTTTTTGCCATCACGAAAACATTGACAGATTTTTTCGACAATATTTTCTATTGTAATTAAAACATGTGCATTATTGAGTAACGATTGTTTCAGTTCAATGCTTTGTTTAAATCGTAGTTTTATTAATTCATTATTATCCATGGAATGTTTTCTTTTTGTAAAAGAGTTTACTATACAATATGTAAATGGTTTCTTCCATGCGCTTCCACGAGTATTTGTTTTTTTCGATAGCTGCCATTGCCGAAAAATCTTTTTCTTTATTTTCCGTATAAAACTTTACCAATGCTTGGGCAATAGACGGAGGATTGGGCGATACAACATAACCCACTTTACCATGATGAACCATTTCGGGCAGCCCTCCTACATTTGTAACAATCATAGGCTTATTAAAATGATATGCGACCTGAGTTACTCCGCTTTGGGTTGCATCTTTATATGGCTGAACTATAACATCTGCAGCACAAAAGAAATACGGAACAAGGTCGTCGGGAATAAATTGTCCAAAGACATGAAACCGATTCGATAATTTATATTTTTCAATTAAATTTTTGTATTTCTCTTCATCGCCATAAAATTCGCCTGCAACAATAACATCAAAGTTCGATACGGTATTTTCTGCTAAATGTACAGCTTCTATCAATAAATCCAATCCTTTGTAATCGCGTATTAACCCAAAAAATAGAATATAATTCTTATTTACATCGAGTTTAAGTGCTTTTTTGGCTTCGTCTTTGGGTATAATTTTCCCAAAATGATCGAATAATGGATGTGGACAATATTCGATTGGTATTCTTGGAAAATCTTTTTCAATATCGGCTTTTACGCTATGCGACATAACAACACAACCATCAACTGCTGCCATAAAATACCTCGACAAAAACCTGTCGCCAATACGTTTTTCGTGAGGTTTGTAGTTATCGACCAAAGCTATAATTTTACTAAAACGATTGCGTTTTACAACGCGAATTATCCGACCTAGTGAAGGTGCAAGAAATGGTATCCAATAACGAACTAAAACTATGTCGGGCTTTTGTTTTTTTATTTCTTTTCCTACTAGAAGCCAATTGATTGGATTAATACTATTTATTCTTCTTACAATATTAATGGGCGGTTTTTTTTGGTTCTCAACAAACTGAGTTTTTCCTGGAAACAACAAAGAAGGATATTGTAATGTAAAAGTATAAATTGTAACCTTAACTCCCGAACGCTGAAATTCTTGTGCTAATCGTTCGTTTGTTGCCGCAATTCCACCTCTATAAGGATATGCAGGACCAATAATTACGATGTGCTTTATCACACTATAATATCATTTACCAAAAAACAAAATTAGTGATTATTTTTTTAGTTTTTTAGAAAGGCTAAAAGAAAAAGAATTTTAAACAAATTATCAAAATAAAGATTGTGATTGCATTTTTTGCATACAAAATATATAAATTTGAAAAATTTTTAACCTTTATAATTATGAAATATAAATTTTTTCCTGCTTTAAGTTTGATACTTTTATTATTGTGGCAATGTACATCAAACAAAAACAATCTTGAAAAAACTTCAACAATTACTGAAAGTATGATTGTAAACATTATTGATACCCTTAAAACCATATCGAGTATTCCAGAGTCATTAATCGAAAAAGGAGTAAAACAAGCTTCATTACTATGGGATTCGTCCGATGGTTCACCCGAAGAATTTAAACAATTTTGTATAGATCACATTGCACGCAACGAACAAGCCAAACAACAATTATTCGATATTCTCTCACAAAATTTCGAAATTCTTAATGGATATTTCAATAAAATAATGGTTGAATTAATGAAACCTTTGCATCTTACAGGTCGAGACATATTACCTATTGATGAATTATTTGGTGGTTACAACCCTTCTGCTCATGTAATAGATGATTTTTTTGCCAATAAAATTGCTTTTATCACTATATTAAACTTTCCCTCCTTTACCTTGAAAGAAAAAAGCGAACTAGGTAAAAACTGGACAAGACAAGAATGGGCATATGCACGTATAGGCGATATTTTTACTTCTCGCGTACCCGCCAACCTTTTGCAAAATTTTAACCAAATTGTTACAAAAGCCGACACATACATTAGCGAATATAATATTTTCATGGGCAACGTTCAAAGTAACAATCAACAATACTTATTTCCCAAAGATATGAAACTTATTACTCATTGGGGACTTCGCGATGAATTAAAATCAAATTATGCCAATAAAGAACAAGGGCTCATTAAGCAACAAACTATTTACCAAATTATGAAACACATTATTGCACAAGATATTCCAAAAGAAGTCATCAACAATCCTAACGTACAATGGAATCCTTTTACTAACGAAGTTTATAGCAATAATAATAAAATTCAAACTACAGCCGAACCCAATACTCGCTATCAGCACATGCTCAATATTTTTAATGCCATTCGTTTAATAGACAAATACAATCCTCAATACCCTACCTATATTCAGCGAAAATTTGAAAGCGAAATGGAAATTCCGCAAGAAGAAGTTGAACGCATGTTTGTTGAATTTGTATCGTCGCCACAGATGAAAGCTATTGGCGAATTAATCAGCAAACGATTGGGACGTCCTTTAGAACCATTCGATATTTGGTACGATGGATTTAAACCCCGCAGCAACATTTCTGAAACAACACTCTCGGATAAAACAAGAAAATTATTCCCCAATACTCAAGCATTTCAGAATCATTTGCCAGTTATTTTAACCAAGTTAGGTTTTGAAAAACAATCGGCTCAAGAGATTTCCTCCCGCATTACAGTCGATGCTTCACGCGGCGCAGGACATGCTTGGGGGAGTGAAATGCGTGGCGACAATGCACGATTAAGAACTCGTATTAACGAAAATGGCATGGATTATAAAGGCTATAACATCGCTATGCATGAATTTGGACATAATGTAGAACAAACATTATCGTTATATAATGTAGATTATTACATGTTGCGAGGCGTTCCTAATACAGCATTTACCGAAGCCTTAGCTTTCATATTTCAAAAACGCGACTTATTTATCTTAGACATGAAAGATGAAAATGCTTTAAGAGAACACTTTATGGCACTTGATAACGCATGGGCGACATACGAAATCATGGGAGTTTCATTAGTAGATATGCGTGTTTGGAAATGGCTATACCAAAACCCCAATGCTACTGCCGAAGAACTTAAGCAGCAAGTAATAAATACAGCCATTGATGTGTGGAACGAATACTATGCCCCTGTATTTGGCAAAAAAGACGAACCTATTTTAGCCATATATTCGCATATGATTGATGCACCCTTGTATTTATCGGCCTATCCTTTAGGACATATTATTGAATTTCAAATTGAGCAACATTTAAAAAACAAATCTTTTGCATCTGAGGTTCAACGAATATACACGTTAGGAAGGCTTACTCCAAATATATGGATGATAAATGCAGTTGGAACACCCATTTCTACAAAACCTATGTTAGATGCAGTTACAGAAGCACTAAAGGTTGTTAAGTAACGATGAAATCTAGTATTTTAATAACTATCGTCTTTTCAATAAGTATAATCTTGCAGGCACAAACTATTGAAGTAACTTTTGATGCCATTGAAACAAAGAATGGAATAGTATATTTAAAAGGTACAAATGAACCATTTACAGGAAAAGTTGTTACTTTTTTCAATAATGGTAAAAAATCCTCAGAAATAAGCTATACGAATGGTATAGAAACAGGAATTAACCGCTTATGGTATTCCAATGGTAACATACGAAACGAAGCAGAAGTTAAAGAAGGAAAGTTGCATGGTAAATGGAAACAATATTACGAAAACGGACAACTAGAAGTCGAAGTTACTTACGAAAACGATTATATGAATGGCTATTGCACCAGATATTATGAAAATGGCTCTATAAAAGAAGAAGGCAACTACGAACATTGTCGAGAACACGGTTGGTGGATATATTATTATCCCAATGGAAAAAAGCAAGCCGAAGGCATGTATAATCATGGCATGGAGACAGGAGAATGGAAAAAATACGATGAAAATGGGAATGTAATTAAGCAATAGTTTGCCTAAGTAAGAACGTATTTTTTATAAAAACTACATCATTTGGCAAACATGTTATTACTAACGATAATCATCTAAAACGCCTAAAAATTGCGAAATTCGACCGAAGTTATTAACAAAACTGCCAATTTATCAACAAAATATCATTTTTTTTTCAAAAAGTATTGCAAATCAAAAATTTGCAAATATATTTGCATAACCTTAAATAAAAATTATTCATTAACCCTAAAAATTAAAAGAGTATGAACAAAGCACAATTAGTTGATGCAATTGCAAGTGAAGCAAAAATTACCAAAGCTGATGCAAAAAAAGCTTTAGATGCTTTTATTAATGCAACCACAAAAGCCTTAAAAAAAGGTGATCGTGTTGCTTTAGTAGGCTTTGGAACTTTCGGTGTTACCAAACGTAGCGCTCGCAAAGGCCGTAATCCTCAAACTGGTAAGGAAATTAACATTCCTGCCAAGAAAGTGGTACGTTTCAGACCCGGTAGCGAACTTGCAGGCTCAATTAAGTAAAACACTTTGTGTGTTAAGGTAAAAGGGAGTAGCAATACTCCCTTTTTTATTTAATTTTGCATACATCATGGATAACCAAAAAATTATTTCCTTCTTAAAGGAATTTGTTAGCGAACAACGGTTTTCATTGTTTCAGGAAAAATTAAACGAACGAACACGTTATGCTTCCGTTCTAATCGAAAATGTTTATCAGTCGCATAATGCAAGTGCTATTATTCGAACCTGCGAAGCTTTAGGTTTTCAAGATGTTTACGTATTTGAACGAAAGAACAACTTTGCCCCTAATGATGAAATAGCGTTAGGAGCCGAAAAATGGCTTAATATTCATAAATACCAAGCATCATCATTATCGTTAATACAGCTTATTGATAAATTAAAAAACAATGATTATCGTATTATTGCAACCACACTTCATCACAAATCTACTTCACTTTACGAATTCAATATAATGAAAGGAAAATGTATATTTATGTTTGGAACAGAAAAAGAAGGATTGAGCGATGAGGCTATATCATTAGCCGATGAATACATTAAAATTCCGGTATATGGTTTTACGGAAAGCTTTAATGTGTCGGTTTCGGTTGGCATAATATTGAGCCACATTGCCCAAGAATTGCGAAAAAATTGTATTCATTATTCATTAAGCCCCAAAGAAAAAGAAGAAATACTGATTCAATGGCTCGTTCAGTCCATTCCATCGGGAAAAAAAATTTTAGAGCGTTTCCTTCAACAAACAATTTAAACATTTCTCATTGTCAAAAAAAATGTTAATTTCAGGTTTGAAAAATCTATCTTCTAAACAATATTAAATTGTAAACTTGCAAATATTTTGAGTTTATGATAGATGATATTCATTTTGGATTGCTGCTTTTAGGAAGTTTTTGGATTCTGTCGTGGGCAATACAACTTTTTTTCTATTTATTTTTTTTCCTTAGACTATCAAGAAAAAATCAACTCATATCGCATCAATATAGCCCTCCCGTTTCTGTAATAATATGTGCACGTAATGAAGAAGAAAACTTAGAACGATTTTTACCTAAAATTTTAACCCAAGACTACCCCCATTATGAAGTAATAGTTGTAAACGACGCCTCGGAAGACAATAGTGACGTGGTCTTAAAACGTTTTTCGCACCAATACCCTCATTTAAAAATTTCGACTATTAAGAAAGACGATAAATTTACTCATAATAAAAAATTAGCACTAACCATTGGAATCAAAGCTGCACAAAACGATATTTTATTACTTACAGATGCCGATTGTTATCCCGAAAATGATCAATGGATACGTTCAATGGTAAGTTCCTATAACGAAAATACAGATATTGTACTAGGCTATGGAGGGTATCAAAAAACGGGAGGTTTACTAAACAAGCTCATTCGTTTCGATAGTCTGTTTATAGCTACCCAATATTTTAGTTTTGCTTTAGCAGGAATACCTTATATGGGTGTAGGAAGAAATTTATCGTATAAAAAATCGCTTTTCTTCAAAAATAAAGGATTTGCATCTCATTTAGATTTAACTTCTGGCGATGACGACCTATTTATCAATGAAAACGCAACTGCAAAAAATACGGCTGTAAATATGATTGCTCATACACGTTCGGTACCTCGAAAAAGCCTTGTTGCCTGGATTCTTCAAAAAAAACGTCATCAATCAACATTCTATCGTTACAAACTTAAACACAAAATTTTACTAACCTTAGAACCATTAAGCCGTTGGATGTTTTATTTGCTTATTCCTTTGATAATTCTAGCTAATAATAATTTATGGTTTCCTGTAATTATTTTATTTTTGGTTCGATTAATTATACAATATATCGTTTATTATTTTTCTACAAAAACTTTGAACGAAAAAGATTTATTATTATTTTCGCCTGTTTTTGATTTTATTCACTTATTGATCGACCTAATAATAAAAATGAGTAAAAACCCATATCGTAAAATCACATGGAAATAAGTCCCAATTTAAGCAATAAAGCATTGCAAGACTATGTCCTTGTTCAGCAAGCTATTAAAGGCGACGAACGGGCATATGCCGAATTAATGGGACGGTATCGCGACTCTATTTACTTTATGCTCCTTAAAATGGTAAATAATAAAGTAGATGCTGAAGATTTAACTATTGAAGCCTTTACCAAAGCATTTAAAAATTTATCGTTATATTCACCAAGTTTTGCTTTTAGTACTTGGCTCTTCAAAATAGCAACCAATAATTGTATTGATTTTCTCAGAAAAAAACGGAGTGATATTGTATCTATTGATGCTCCTTCGAACGACTCCGACCAAGACAGTGCCATCCCGCTAGCATCCAACGGATTAGATCCCGAAGAAGAACTTATTAAAGAGCAAAAACTTATACTCATGCGTGATATTGTTGAAAAACTTAAACCACGCTACCGAATGCTAATTGAACTTAGATATTTCAAAGAATATTCGTACGAAGAAATCTCTGAAGAACTCGAAATTCCTGTAGGGACTGTAAAAGCACAACTCTTTAGGGCACGCGAACTTCTTTTTCTTATCATGAAAAAATCAAGAGATAAAATTTAATGGACATTCTCCATAAGTATTTTCCCAATCTTACTCCTCTGCAAATTCATCAATATGGTCAATTATTTGAACTTTATCAGTTTTGGAACCAGCGAATAAATTTAATTTCTCGAAAAGATATTGAATTTCTATATGAACGACATGTATTGCACTCATTAGCCATTGCTAAAGTTTTTACTTTTTCACAACATGACACAATATTAGATGTTGGCACAGGTGGTGGATTTCCTGGAATACCCCTCGCTATTATGTTTCCTCAGGCACATTTTAGCTTAATAGACTCTATCGGTAAAAAAATTATGGTAGTAAACGACATTGTTCATAAATTAAATTTAACTAACGTTAAAGCCGAACATATCAATGCTAAACAAAAACAAGGCGAATACACATATATTATCAGTCGAGCTGTTTGTGAAACAAAAGAATTCCTTAACCTTACAAAAAAAAACATCATACCAGGAACTAGTAAAATAATTTTGCTAAAAGGAGGCCATTTAAATCATGAACTTGCTTCAATAAAACATAAAATAGTAATTATAGATATTGCAAAATACTTTGAAGAATCTTTTTTCGAAACAAAAAAAATTGTAATATTACACGGTTAAATTAAACTTAACATTCACGAAACATTCATGAAACAATTCTTTATTATAATGCCATTACTTTGTTATTGTTTTACGTTTTCTCAAACTTGTCAAGATGTTATTAATCAATCATTGCAAAAAATTTCCGAATTGCAAACAGCTTCATTTTACATAATTGCCAAAGAACGTTTTGGTAACGATTTTAAATTAGAAAAAGCATTTTACAAAGTGCAAAACAATCCATTAGCCATTTATTATAAGCAATTATTTCCACCAACTCATGCTGAGGTACTAATCAATGAAAAATATCAAAAAATGGCATTAGTAAATCCTAATGGGTTCCCTTATATAAGCTTAAAATTAAGTCCGTTTGGAGAAAAATTACGCGAAAAACAACATCACAATATATTTCAAGCAGGTTTTACATACATTAAGAGCGTACTAATATATTTAAAAAATAAATATAATGTTTCATGGACAGATGTTTGCCAATTATTCGAAACCGTCAAAATAAAAAACACCGAATGTTATAAAATAACTCTTATCAACAAGTTTTACAAAATAACAGACTATACATTGCCAAAAGATATTTCATTACAAACATTGGCTTTGCAATTGTTTTTATGCGACTATAAAATTCTTGAGTTGAATCCTGAAATAAAAAACATTTTTTCCATTTTACCCAAAGGAACAAAAATAAAAATACCAAGCGATTATGCTCAAAAAATAGTAATGTTCATTGATAAATCTACTCTATTACCCATTAAAATTGAAGTTTACGACGAAATAGGACTTTTTGAAGAATATATGTTTGAAGACATTACAATTAATCCTAAATTTAGTCCATTAGATTTCGATGAAAATAATAAAGATTATGGTTTCAAATAAAGCACTTTTTATATTAACAATAGCTGTAATATTTTTCAGTGTAACAAGTAAATCTCAAACTCACAGCGACGATATATTAGGGAAATGGCTTACCGAGAAAAACGAAGCTATTGTACAAATTTTCAAAACAAGCGATGGAAAATATGCAGGTAAAATAATATGGCTTAAAGAGCCATTAAATGAACAAGGGAAACCCAAAACCGATATTCACAATCCCAACCCCGAACTCAGACAAAGACCTATTTTAAATCTTGTATTTATGGCAGGTTTTGTATACAACGATAACGAATGGGAAAATGGTATTATATACGACGCTAAAAGCGGCAATACATACAAAGCTAAAATTACCATGACCGATAAAAATACACTCAACTTGAGAGGATATATTGGATCGCCAATGTTTGGAAGAACTACCGTATGGAAAAGAAAATTTGATAAATAATTTTATATTGTAAAAAATACATTGTATTTTAGTAAATAAATATTGAACAATGAAAACAAATCAACATCATAGCAGTGCCCACTACTTAGATATTTTAAATAAAATCTCGTATGAGCTTTCTTTCTCAATGCCTTTCGAAAAAGCATTTAATATTATTTTGCAACATCTAATTTTGCTCGAAGAAATTGATGCTGCAGCTTTTTATAACTTAAAATCCGATGGAACTCTCACTATTGACAAAACTATAAACTTCCCCGAATCATTATTAAAATCAAAACATCTATACACACACGATTCCAAAGAAACCGAATTGTTACTCAAAGGAGAAACCATACTCATTGAATATCCTTCGCCCGACGATTTCTTTTCCATACAAAAACATATCTCGGATGCTCAATGGTCAATAATTTCACCTGCACGCCTTAATGGTGACGTTATTGGATGTTTAGTATTCATTGGGAAAAAAAACATCGGAAACTCTGCACTTCTGCTTAAAGTCATCGAAAACGTAAGTTACAAAATCGGCGGTGTTATTGGACGAATGGAATCGGACAAAGATATCAGCGAAAAACAAAGAAACCTTGAGCAACTGTTACAAAGTTTTCGCGATATTATTGTAATAACAAACAAAGAAGGAAAAATTATCTATTTCAATTCGTTACTTCCAGAAAAAACTGGCTTTCTCGAAGATGAGCTAAATGGACTTTACATATATCAACTTTTTCCTGACGAACTCGCTTTTGATGTAAAAAAAATTCTGCTCGAAAAAAATATTTCTTTTCATACAGGAGAAAACTTTCTGCTTTATCCATTATTGAGCGCCAATAAAGAAATAATTCCTGCCGAAACCATTGTTTCGAGGGTATTATGGTCAGGAAAAAATATGTTGCTTTGGAGTATTCGCGACTTAAAAGATAGAAAACTTGCCGAAGAAGAAATTGCCATTGCCCGAAAAAAAGCCGAAGAAGCCAATCAAGCAAAAACAGCATTTTTAACAAACTTGAGCTTTGCCTTGCGTATTCCATTAAGTTCCATTTTGGGAATGAGCGAATTATTAATTAAAACCGACTTAAATAAAAATCAATTCAATTTTATTAATATAATCAATCGCTCAGCAGAACAATTAATGCTTATTGCCAATCAACTACTCGATATTTCCCACATTGAAAAAGGCGAATTACGATTAGAAGAAAAAGCATTTAGTTTAAAAGATGCCGTTATTCAGGTGCTCAATCAACAGTATTTTAAAGCATATAACAAAGGAATAGAAATCATTTGCGATTATGTTTCATACGGCGATGATATTATTTTAAAAGGCGATGCGCTTCGACTTTCTCAAATATTGCAAAATATCATAGATAATGCTATTAAATTTACCGACAGAGGGAAAATAGAAATCAATATACAACCCAAGCAATTACAAAACGATCAACAAATAGAAATTTTCTTTTCTATTAAAGATACTGGCAAAGGAATGAACCAAGAAACTTTGCAGCAAATTTTATCCAACTGTAAACAAAAAAGCCCCATAAGCAATCCTTCTACAGGAGATTTTGGTTTAGGATTAATTATTGCGTATAATCTTATTTCCATCATGGGTTCTACTCTTAATATTGAAAGCATACCAGAGATAGGAACCACCATGTCATTTACATTAACATTCAAAACAGGAAGCTTATCCGACATTTTACTACAAGAGCCCCAGAGCCCATTTGAAGTTAATGCCCCAACGAAAGACCACATATCTGTCCTTGTTGCCGAAGACCAACCTTTTAACCAGATTGTTATTCAATCTATGCTTCAGGAGTGGGGATTTGAAGTAGATATTGCCGAAAATGGTAAACAAGTTATTGACAAACTATCGAATAAACATTACGATGTAATTCTTATGGATATCTTCATGCCCAAAATGAATGGAATAGAAACAGCTCAATATATTCGAACTCAAATGAACAAACCTATATGCCATATCCCTATTATTGCTATAACTGCCAATGCTTACACCGAAGAACATAGAAAATTTTTAGAAGCTGGAATCAACGACACCATAACAAAACCTTTTAAATCATATTTACTTTTTAGTAAAATCATCCATTTATTAGGAGTTTCGAAAGCAAGTTTTGCAAATAAACATCAACACGTTGCTAACGCTAATGATGTTGTTTCGTCGGCAGAGCAGAAATTTTATGATTTGGAACTAATTAAAAACTTAGCCAAAAATCAAAAAGACTCCATTATTAAAATGCTAAATGTTTTTATTGAGAAAAGCACCTTAGAACTTCAACAATTGCAAGAATATACATACTTACAAGATTGGGAAAAAGTAGCTTCTATTACTCATAAAATGAAGCCATCGTTTGCCTATCTTTCGATGAAACAACTCGAAAGTCTTGTCCAACAAATACATCATTTAGCAAAAAATAATGAACAATTAGATAAAATACCTAAACTTGTACAAAATACCAGGAGTTTACTTACTTTTGTGATTGAAAAACTTCACGAAGAAATAAAAAATTTATCCTAACAATGGCAATAATAATACCCGTCTTGGGCAAAGAACCTTCATTTGGCCATGATTGCTTTTTAGCACCCAATGCAACAGTTGTAGGCGATGTAATAATGGGCAATTATTGTAGTGTATGGTTTAATGCTGTTGTCAGAGGTGATGTGCATTATATTCGCATCGGCAATTACGTAAATATTCAAGATGGTGCAATTATTCACTGCACTTATCAAAAAGCACCTGTAAATATTGGCAATTATGTTTCCATAGCTCACAACGCTGTTATACATGGTTGTACTATTCACGATAACGTATTAATAGGTATTGGAGCTATTATTTTAGATAATTGCATAATTCACAGCAATAGTTTAATTGCTGCTGGTTCGGTATTATTAGAAAATACCATCGTTGAAGCAGGTAGTGTATATGCTGGAATCCCTGCAAAAAAAGTAAAAGATATTGACCCAGAACTGCTTAAAGGACAAGTTGAGCGTATAGCTCATAGTTATCAAATGTATGCAAGCTGGTATAAATGAAAGCACTATTTTTTATTTTAATTAGTTTTTTGGTTTTGCTAAGCATATTTTTTTCTGTAAAAAATAATAATGAACCGCCTTATTATTACAATTATTCCGTAACATTGAACGATACGGTTTCTACCACTCCTTTTTTTTATATATTAAATTCTAATAATAAAGACGTTTTTTTAACATTTAATTTCAATAATCAATTTTTAACCTCTTATCAATTGCCAAGAATTACAGATACCACCTCTTTTGTAAAAAATTATTTTAATTTTTTTACCAATCGATTATCTCATTTAGATTATTTAAACCAACATCATATAGAACCTCTTGTTCGTTATAATTCTCTGGGTGTAGGCTTGTGCGGAAAACTTTCTAAAATCTTTTGTTTTACCATGACCTACAATGGAATTCCTTCACGATTGCTTTACTTAAACGGACATGTTGTTTGCGAACTATACTATCAAAATCAATGGCATTTATTCGACATAGACAGAAAAACATTCTTCGAGCAGAATCAAAATATTCTATCATTCAAACAATTACTTTCTGACATGGATAGCATAACATATTTATCTGCAAATGAATTTTTACTTTATTCCACTCAAATTAATTATTACAAAAATTTATACTCTACTACTCTCGACAATTTTTATGATTCTATTGCTAACGTCGTAAACGATAGCTTGATTATTCAACTTCCACCTAAAAGTACATTAGAAATTCCTGTTTACGACAACAATAGTATTGACCCTTTAGATTCATATCATGCGTTTTTAAGAATCACTATTCATGATCTTAATAACAAGATATTTCTTCAAAATCCATTAGTTATCTCCAAAATTGAAGGTACAGGTCGAGTGTACTACAATCAACAAACTTATACTTTCCCTGATGATTCAATTCGTTTCAAATTCGATATTTTAACAAATTACAATTATCAAGAAGAAATTACTATACTACAGATTAAAGATTCTTTATCTATTTATTATAGAATCAATCCGCTATTAGTAAAGCCATCTAAATTCAATGAATTTGATTGTTATTCTTCGTTACCACTAATTATAAAGCCTACTATTAAACAAATCACCCAACCATCAATTAAATTATTTGAACAAGCAATTATTGAAGATAATAATTTTTTATGGTTAAAGAAGCAACTTCCCTTTTTACCTAAGCAACCTATCTTTTCCGTTTATTACTCATACATCAGCCCAAAACTTTCAAAACTTCAAATTGATTCAATAGGAACAAAAAATAGAATTGCTTTAATAAACGAGTTATTTTTAGATAATAATGTAATGTACGACGAAAATTCGTATTATACTATCTGGTATTGGATTTTATTTATGGATAATGATGAATTTATGCGTTCGTATAACTTTTATTACAAATACTATTCTTTCTTAAAACTTATCCATGAATATCAATCGAAGTCATAATCTGCAATAAATTAGTTCATTCTCGAAATCCACAATTCGGGGTTAAGTTTAATATTTCCATTCCAAATTTGAAGTTCTACGAATGTTTTATCTTCGTCGGGGTCTGTACCTGCCGTCCCTATTGTTTGTTTTGTTTTAACTTTTTGTCCAGAAACAACCGATACTTCGCTTAAATTGGCATACACAGTAAAATAATTGCCATGACGAATAATAACTACTTTATTTTTTCCTGGTATTGATAAAACTTTTGTAACCTCTCCATCGAAAATACTACGCACTCTGGCCGAAGGTAATGTTCCTATTTGCACTCCATCGTTTCTTACTTTTATGCCTTTTAATACGGGATGCTCATGTTCGCCATAAGTTGAAAGAATAACTCCCCTTTCGGTTGGCCAAGGTAGTAATCCTCTGTTCGATTCAAATTTATCATTTACCAATTGTTCTTCGGGAGTTAATAATGGTTCGGGTTTCTTGCTTTCTTCTTTTGCTGTGGTAGCTGGCTTATTTGTAATATTAGCCTTTGCTTTGTTTTCTTCTTTTGCTTTACGCGCAGCTTCTTCGCGTGCTTTTCTAAGTTCTTCGGCTATTAATTGTTTAATTGTTTCTTGAAGTTGTCGGTCGGCTTTTTTTTGTTCGGCAAGTTTTTTCAGCAATTCGCTTTCTTGTTTTTTCAAACTACCAAGAACTTTTGTTTGTTCTTCTTTATCTTGCGATAATATTTTCTTTTCTTGTTCGCTCTCGTTACGCAATTGTTCTTTTTGAAGTTTCTTTTCGCGCAATTGCTCTAAAACGCTTTTTATTTCTTCTTTTGTAGAAATAATCCGTTTAATTTGCTTTTGACGATATTCGCCATAATATTGTAGGTATTTTAACCGCCGATATGATTTATTAAAATCGTCGGCAGATAAAACAAAGATAATTTTATCGTATGCCGAACGTGTTTTATATGCAAAAATTAACATGCGAGCATACGCATCTTTTAATTTTTTCAAATCACTTTCTAAAGTGTCGAGTTTAGCATACAATTGTTGCATGCGTTTGTCGAGTATGGCAATTTCTTGTTGTATGTTTTGTATTAACTCTTCGCGGGCTTTAATTTTTTTATTTAGTATTAATAACTGATTCATTGAATTTTTCTTTTCCTGTCGAGTTTTTTTCAATAGCGAATTTGTATATTCTATTTCTTTTAACGTTTGTCGGCGTTTGGCTTCTAATTCTTTTCTATCTTGTGCTTTAATCGAAAAAAATATCATTAACAATATGAGCAAACTTATGAATCGAACAGATGAATTCATGTTTAATAGAGCTTTTTATATGATTCTGGAATGGTTATACTAAAATTAAAAGGCTGATTTAGAGTAATTTTCTGATATTGTAGCTTTAACACAACGGTTTGTGTTGAATCTTTAATATGAAAGTCGATAGATGTTGGAAAGTATGTTTGATGAATTCGTTCAAAATTACCATAGTTTACAAGTAAATACCTGTTTTCGATATAATCAAATACTTCTACCGTTTGAATTTTAAATAGTTTGGGAAGAATTTTTATATTTTCTACAATATAATTGTTTTCATCTTTCAATGGCTTTTTCATCATTCGTTTTATTTTGTGTTTGCGATGAGTTTTTAACACGTAGTTTACTGAATCTTTATCTCGAAAGAATGTTTTTTTAATATAATCTCGTTCGCTGCTATTGGGATTCATGGCTAAATTACGCTCTTCGTCTGTTTCAGAAAACAAAAATATTTGATTTGTAAAGATAGATTGCAAATCGGTATAAGCTAATTCTACGTGCAATAAATTTTCGAAATAATTGTAAGGCTTAATTAAATATTCGCGTTTTAGCTTATTGAGAAAAATAACACTATCTTTAGATAATACAACGCGAGCTACTTCAATTCCTAATGGTGCTGTCAAACTAATCCACATTAAACTATCCTTTTTTATCCGCAACACTCCCTCCAATTCGTGAGTTTCTTGCGAAAATTCGGCTTGAAGTTTGAATTTTATTGAAAGATTTTCATACATCAAATATTTACTTGTAATAGAATCTAATAATTTACCTATTCCGTAATTTTTCAGTTTTGGTTGGTTAGCAGTAGCATCGCCCGATTGTTTTAAAGTAGGACGTTGAGTTTTGCACGAGTGCAACAAAATAAACACAAAAATAATCAACAGGCTTAGTGTTAGTCTCATTACTCAATTAACTTTTTTTCTTGTATTTTTTGTTCTAGAAATGGAGAGCCCTTTCCTATTTTTAATGCTTCATTCCAACGCTCAAGTGCTTCATCATAACGCCCAAGTTTAAACAAAATATCGCCATAATGCTCTATTATGATAGCGTTATTGTTTTGTAACCGATATGCCCTTTCGATATATTCCAAGGCTTTTTCGAGTTTATTTTGTTTATACAATACCCACGCATACGTATCAAGAAAAGTTGGATTGTTCGGTTCTAATTCAACACATATAAGACTCATTCGTTCGGCTTTATCCAAACTGTCGGAACGAAGCGATAAATAATAACTATAATTATTGAGTATTATTTTATTAGACTTATCTATTTCTAATGCTTTTTCGAGTTTACTGTCCGATTCGGCATTTTTACCCATAGCATGCAATACTTCGCCATGCAAAGCATATACTTCTACCATAAAATCTTTATTCGATGAAGGTAGTGTTTGAATATACGATAAAGCTTCATCGGCAATTGAATATTTTTTTAATTCATAAGCAGCTATTGCCTTAAAATAATACAAATTTGCGTTAAGTGGGAAAAGTTCAATGGCTTTTTCAGAATGAACCAATAATGAATCCCATTGTTGCAGGTCGTGTTCAATTAACAGTAGTTGTTCCCATATAATGTATTTGCTTGGATCTATTTGTATAATTTGTAATAAAACCTGATGCAATTCTTTTGTTTTGTTTTGTCGCAACAACAAATCGGCATGCAATGTTAATACTTTTGAGTTTTTGGGATAATATTCAAGCAATATTTGCAATAATCTGTCCACTTCCTGCGATAACTGATTATTTCGTTCGGCGTACCCCGACAGCGTTATCAACATCTTTAATTTTGTATCGATGTCTATTTCAGAACTTTTGAAAGCCATTTGCAAATGAAAAAACGATTTTTCTAAATCGCCTTTTATTCGATAATAATCGGCTAAAGATAAATTGACCAAACCATTTGTACTATCGAGTTGTAGCATTTTTTGATAAATTTCTTCGGCCTGATATAACTTGCGTTGTGCTATATACAACTCGGCAAGCATGCCCCAATAACGAATTTCGTTAGGATTCAATTGAATCAACTTTCGGATTTCTGATTCCGATTTATCATACTGTCGTTTGAAAGAATAAATTCGTTCTTTTTCTAAAATAATAGTTTCATCCAATCCAAATTTTTGCTCTATCTCATCAAATACTTTTAATGCTTTATGGAGTTTATTTGAATAAATATACATGTATGCTAATTCGTAAAGAAAATCAATTCGATTAGTATTTTGTTCAGAAAGTAATTGATATATTTTTATTGCTTTTTTGTATTGTTTGGTTTGTTTGTACAACACACCTAAGAGAGCTTTATACCAAATGTTTTGCGGTTCAAGTTTTGCGGCTCTTTCGGCATATTTGATGCTTGTTTCATATTGATTGATTTGCACATAATATGATGCTAGTTCGTAATAAACAACTGCACTATTGGGATTTATTTTCAAACATTTTTCGTATAAATCTTTTACAGCATCAAAATTTCCTAATATTTTTTGTCTATTGGCTTCTATTAAATTGTGAATAAATTCTGGGTTATGAAAATTGGTTGCTCTGGGCTGTGATAATACATGCAACGTAAGAATAATAAATGTGCTATATGTAAAAAGTCTAATCATTACAGTGTTAATGTATTATAATCGCCCACATTTAGATTTTTGAATTTTCCAAGAATATCAGAGTTATTTCCTACAATTGATTCGTTAAGCAAAAGATTTTCTATGGAAGAATAGCGTTGAATAATGCTATTTTGAACAATACAATTTTTTACTATGGTCCCTTTGCCTACGGAAACATATGGTCCTATAACTGAATTTTCTATTATTGTATCTATTCCAACAAAACAAGGTGGTATTATTACTGAATTAACAATTTTGGCTTGTGGCATTATAAGTTCATCAGGCGAACTTAATTCCAAAATCCGTTTGTTGGTTAGCAATGTGGCTTCTTTATTCCCGCAATCGAACCATTCGTCTATTGGGCTGGCTTTAAGCACGTAGCCTTTATTTTTCATGTTTTGCAGAGCATCGGTTAATTGATATTCGCCTTTTACTTTTATATCGTGTTGTATTAAATATTCCAATTCTTCTAATAAATGTTTGCCGTTCTTAAAGTAATAAATTCCTATAATTGCCAAATTGCTGATAGGTACAGATGGTTTTTCGATAAAATCAGTGATAATCAATTGTTCTGTAACTTTTACCACACCAAATTGCGACGGATTATCAACAGTTTTTACCCAAATTATCGAATCGGCATCGTTGATGGTAATTCTTTCCGTTTTAAATAATGTATCGGCAAATGCAACAACAACTTCTCCTTCGAGCGATGGCTTAGCACACCATACGGCATGAGCTGTTCCTAATGGTTCGTTTTGATAATAAATACGACCATGAGTTTGTAGGCTTTCAGCTATCGACAAAAGAGAGTTTTCTACATCTTTCCCAAAATCGCCAATAATAAAAGCTATTTCATCAACAGGTTTAGCTATAACTTTAATCAAATCTTCTACAAGACGTTGTACTATGCTTTTGCCTGCAATGGGAATTAATGGTTTAGGAATAGTAAGCGTATGAGGACGCATACGTTTGCCCATGCCTGCCATTGGAATGATAATCTTCATACATCAATTTTTTAATGTTTGCCAGTATGTCCAAAACCGCCAGCACCTCTTTCCGTTTCTTGAAGTATTTCAACATTTTCCCAGCGAATGATTTCGTGTTTTGATATAATCATTTGACAAATGCGATCGCCATCGTTAATGACAAAATCTTCGTTCGATAAATTGATTAAAATTACCCCAATTTCACCTCTATAGTCGGCATCTATGGTTCCCGGTGTATTTAAAACTGTAATTCCTTTCTTTAAAGCTAAGCCGCTACGGGGACGAATTTGTGCTTCATAACCTTGTGGCAATTCAATATACAAACCAGTAGGAATAAGAGCCCTCTCTAAAGGTTTTAATATAACAGGTTTATCTAAATTTGCACGAATATCCATTCCTGCCGATAACGAAGTGCTATATTCAGGATTAGGATGTTTCGACTTATTGACAATTCGCACAATCATGATTTTTATTTTTTTGACAGCGAAGTTAATGATTTTCACATAAAGAAACTAATTTATGAGATCTTGGCAACATGAAAATCACTTTTCTATTGTATTTTTCTTTAAAAGTAAATAACAAAGTTGTTTGCTATTAATTTTATACTAACACCACAAACTGTTTATTTTTCAAAGTAATCTGAAAAGCTGATCATTAAATTATAAGTCCCGCTCAACATCAAAGTGATTCATAACAGTTTGCCTATCAATGACAATATTCTTTAAAACTTTATCTTACCACAATTGTCATACCTCGTGCGTGGGCATTGAATTCGGGTGCGTACATACATTGAATAGTTGCTATGCCTGTCGAAAATGTTCCTTTTTGCGAAACTCTGAGCGAATATTCCATAACATATTTTCCACGATTCATGCGATCTATGAAAATATTGTACGAAGCATCTTTTACTTCGCCATAATAACCTAAGCCATCTTTATAAAAATAGCCCGAAAGCACTTGCATAGGTTCGAACGACGAAGGACGCATGTCTTTAATATGAACAAATTCTAAATTTCTATCGCATTCTACTACCAAACGAACAACAACCACATCACCAGTTTTGAGCAATGCGTTTTCGGAAATAGGCACTAAACGTTTCCCCGACGAAGTCATAGTTTCGAGGTAATATTCGCGTTTTATAGACATGTATTTACTGTCGTACTGGCTAATTTTATCTAAATTCTCGAAGTATTGCCAGTGAATAGCTCCCCACGATAAATCTTTTCCTTTATTTTTTATTTCAATTTTACTATGTTTTGGCTGGATCTCGTTTGCCGATATTGTGTTTTTTATGTAACCTGTAGCATATTCTATATTTTGGGTTGATATTTGCAACGGTTTATCGCCCCATGTTATCTCTGCGTCGAAATTCGTATTTAGTTCTCTATTGCCAAAGAAAAGCAAAGCATAAATAGCATCGGCAGTTGCAATGGTAGTCTTCCAGTTTTGAGTTTGCTTTTGTAATAAAAGCCAAAGTTTTAATTCGTTAATCGTTGATACCTCGTACATAATTTCGTTAAATGCTTCCATTAACAGCGATTGTGCTTCAATAGGTGCTTCTGTCCATAATAATCCTCGACTTATGGTTTTCCAATACATCCCTTGTTCTTCGTTTACTACACAACGTTCTTTAAGCGATTTAACAATTTCTTTTGCCTTTTCTGTTTCATTGTTTCGATGAAGTACCAATGAGAGCATTCCTTGTATGTATTCATTGTATTCTGTCCAATTCTTTTTAGCTTGATTGTAGAAAAATAAATATGCTTCCGATTTTAAAAAGTTTTTGTGTTTATTTAAGTAAAAACTTCTTGCATACAAGTAATGCACTTGAAAGCTACTTGGTACATATTTTTGTTTATCTTCATTATTTCGTAAAATATCTTGATAATCTTTTAGTATTTGTTGATCTAAATATGCAATTGCTTTATCCATAGCCGAAGAAAGTTTTGTATCTATGTCGTAAGCCTTTTCTAACCTGCCATTCCGCGATACAATATATTGTGTAATATAGCGATTTTCGGGCATCCCTGCAAACCAACCCCATGCACCATTCGGATACTGATTTTTGATAAGTTTTGAAGCAGCTTCGTTGAGTTCTTTTTCTATGCGTTTCTCATCAAAATACTTTGCAACATTGCGTCGTTGTTCGGTTTCTGTTAAGCTTTCTTCTACCCAAGGGGTTTCGGTTATAGTTGCTTGTTTGAGTTCTTCGTTCTTCGATAATGGCGAAATCAACGTATTATGCAAAGTGTCGGTTTGCCATTTTCCGAATATTTGTTTAAAATTAGGAATTGAACTAACGATATATTTCGATAAGACGTTGGAATAATAACGATTAAACAATTGTTCGTTGCATTCGTATGGATACGAACGTAAATAAGGAATAGCCATTACAGCATACCAAATAGGATTAGCCGTATATTCGAGCTTTAGTGATTGATGCGTAAGGGTTGTGCTTTTTATTATTTCGTTCATTCGATTAAAGTTTATTTGCTTGGATTGGTTTCCTCGTATATAAAATGGAAGCGACTCTGTAACGAGCATGCGATTGGGCAAAACAGGCAACATAACCTCTTCGCCATCACTAAATAACTTAGTTTCGGCAATACAAGTTACTTTAACTAAGGAAAGATTTTGAGGCACTTTGTATTCGAACGATACGACCTGACTTTGATTAGGTTTTATTGAAATAGTAGTGCTTTTCGAAAATTTGTTATTAGCAGAGCCGTTTATAGCATCTTCTATTATTAAGGTCACTATGGGCTTTTGATCACTATTTGATATATTATCAACTTTAACAAAGAGAACCATATTATCGCCTTCGCGGAAAAATCTGGGCAATTGAGGTGTTATCATCAACTCTTTCTGTGTTATACATTCCTGTTGTAATATGCCGTATTTAAGGTCTTTTGTATGTGCAAATGCCATAAATTTCCATGTAGTAAGAGCTTCGGGGCTATTAAACGAAAATTCCACTTCACCACGTTCGTTGGTTGTTAAATTGGGAAAGAAAAATGCTGTTTCTTTTAAATTAGTTCGAATCGCAGGTTTTTCGCTTTTTGTTTCTGAGTCTTTATTTTCCAAATTTTTATCAGCTAAAGCTGTTGTTTTTTCTTCTACTACACCGGGAGTGGGAGGTGAAGCTTCGGCAGCCATAACAATTCCATTTGTAGATTCATTTCGGGCATTGGCAGTCTTTTTTCCCATTCCATTGCGATACCGATAGCCCCCATAATAATGAAACCCAAATAAGTTGAGCTTTGGATATATTATATTCGTGATTTTTATCGTGGAAGGTTCTCGGTTTGTATAACAATTACTATTTTTAAAGTGAAACATTTCGTGTGTAAAATATAAATTATTGTAATACCACGGAAATGGTGAAAATGACCAGTTATGCTGAATAAATGCATCGAGCGATTTATCATACATAGTTGCCAGTAGTTCTGCTGTTACTTTCTCGCCTTTAATTCCCGTAATACGCAACTTCCATGTTTCTTTTTGTCCTGGAGTAATTTTCGACCTAAAATTTTCTGTTTTAATTGACAATTCTTTATTATCGTAAGGAACTTGTATGATTATATCTTTTTGATAATGACGATTATTTTTGATTAATAAGAAATTCAGAATAAGATTGCCTCTATGCGATTCTGTTATTGGTATTTCTATAACATTAACTTTTTGTTGTTGAGCACGCATCCATTGATAATTTATTGGGTTATTAAAATAGCTTGTATTCATCAGAATAAATGCATCGTGAAAGGCACTTCCAATAATAATCTTCGCTTTTTCTCCGGGTATATAAGTTGTTTTTTCAGTAACAACAAAAAGTGCATCGTTCGAAGGCAAGGTTGAGTTTTGTTCGAAAGAATATAAGATAAAGAATTGTTTGTATTTAACTTCTTTGCCTTTGCTATCGTTAGATATAATTTCGAGCATATAATTTCCGGGCAATAGCGTTTGTGCTATGGGTAAGTTTATAGCAGTATCCTTGGGTATTTCGAACGACGATGTGTATAATTTTTGTAAAGGTTTGAGTGTTTCTATGCTTTTAAATTCATTAAAAACATTTCCGGGATATATTTTATTCCACTCTGTTTCGGAATATAAGGTTGTATCGGGGCGTGTCCACAACCTATTTCGCAAAGGTGTTTTGTTGTCTTCGAGACGGTAAAGGTTAATTGTTCCTTTTGAAGCAATTTTTTTACCATTTGCATTTTCGGCAGTTATGGTAATCGATTTAAGTTCATTCGATGTAATAATATCCGATAATGAGGTTCTGAAAAATAGTCCTACTGCTCCAACCGAAATTATACATTGTGCCGACTGGGTTTCTTGATTTATATCGGTAGCATCCATTTCTACTTTATACTGATAAAAAGTAGATTCGTTAATAGGGTATTTATTATCGGGAATTGCCTTAAACCGAATAACAGCCTTTCCTTGTTCGTCCGTTGAAACCATTCCTTGAGCAATTTCTACGATAGGCATATTTCTATAAAAATAATGATAGTATCCTCGCCATTGGGGTATTCGGGTAACACGATATTTTACAGGAATCTGTTGTAAAGCTACGCCTGCATAACTTTTTACGGATACTTGCACCGAAACAGAATCGTTTAAAAAATATTCGGTTCCGGTAGCTTCTGCCTCAACAAAAAATTTTGGACGCTTGTATTCTTCTACTCTAAAACTACAGGAACCATGTGGTGTTTGTATGCTAAATGTACCATTTAACAAACCTTCGGGAATAATGAACGAACCATGAAAAGTGCCAAATTCATTAGATGTTTTAAGTTGTTCTTCAACAATTTGATAATTTGCGTCGCGTAATGTTACATTTAAAGGAATTTGAGGTGCAATATTTTTATCTTCATTTTTTACTTCTAAAACTATGCCTTTGTAATAAACAGTTTGTCCGGGTCTGTATATGGCACGATCGGTAAATAATATTACGGAATAGTATTGAGAATTTGATTTTGAGTAATAAGGACTAAGATAATAATATTGATCTGAGAGCAAAGTTTCTTCAGTTGTTTTTATTTCGAGATAAACATTACCGTAGCTTTTTTTTCTATATGGATGATTGGGTTCTAAAATATTGGCCATACCCAGTTGATTCGTCTGATATGTTTGACCTTTGATAAAGTTATGTTTTCGCTGACCATATTCGAGCCAATATTCCGTAATGGTTGCATTGATTATTGGGCTTCCCTCGTTGCGTTTGGTAAGTATTATTGTATAAGACCCATCTTCGTTTCTTGTTGAAGTTACGGCAATATTGGTAACATAAAGTTTTTGAAAGCATCGAATAGCTTTTTTGTCTAAAAAATCATTGCTTGTTGAGCAAAAAATGATGTAAAAACCTTTAGGAATCCCATTATAAATAGCCTCTATGCTGTGAGTTAAATAATCGGTTGTTTTGGGGAAAGTAATAGTTTTTTCCTGAACTAAGATGGAATTATTGTATAACTGTTTTAGCAATTCGTGATCGTAGTAATTAAGCGATAAGTCGTCGAAAACTTTTTGATCTATGGATCTAATTTGCGTATAAACTTTTTCGATATTGGTATATGTATATTTAACCGCAAAAGGTTCGTTTGGAATCGCTGCATCTTCTATTTCAAAATATACAGATGGAGTTAGGCAGTCTTGAATAAAAGCTTTTAAATGTGGGGTATGAAATGCTGTTGGAAAGTTTTGAATAGCTTGTTGTGCAAGTTCTATCGCTTTGCTTTTATAATAACGATAATTATACGTGGTAGAATCGTCGAATTGATATTTTTCTGACAAAGACAACATTAATGTTGATAATTGCAAAACAATAGCATTCGAAAATGGGTGTAGTTTATATTGCTCATGCAGATTTTTAAGGGCTCTTAAATAATAAAATTCTTTATTGGCTAATGTGCTGTTTCGATAAACAAATTCAAGTCGTTTTAAATTAGCATCGATCAATGCTTCGGGTTGTGCATACGTCTGATGAAACGCAAGTAAATCTTGTAATATTTTAATGCCATAATATTGAAGCGAAAAACTATCGGTTGTAGTAGGTTTTAGCTTGATGAATGTTGCTATGTCTGAAAAATACAAACTATCGTTTAGTTCAAAAGTATCTGCGGGTTTTGATAATGTAATTTCTTTGCTTGAAAAAAAATCTATCGCACGAAAAGCAATAAAATCATATAATGTTGGACGAAATTTGGTAGCAAATTCCGTATTATAATCGAGCATAATGTATTTATATTCTTCGATTGATGCTTTTTTTAATTCGTCAGCTGGCTCTAATGCTTTCAAATGGTGTTTTATAATAACATCAGCTAAGTGTTCTAAACTCCATGATCGGATATCGTCTCCTTCATCGGGCGAATATGTTCGTGTATAAAAACGATAACGGTTGGCAAGATAATATTGCCAATAAAGTTCTGCGCTTAAAGTGTGATACAACGAAGAGTATGGAAAAGACGCATTATTAGCTTCTTTGCTTATTTCAGAAAGCAACGTTTCAAAAGCATCTTCTTCTATTACGTTGCGATATTTAATTTTGTAGATATATGATTTTACAACTATATTCGGAATGTTATCGGTTTTAGCTTGCTGATGAATTTGGTTAACAATTTCTAATGCCGATTTTATGAGGCCTTTTTTTTCAAGACTATCAACCTTTTGCCACATTTTCGAATATGGATATGGGCGATTATTTTGGCTCATCATTGAAAAATAACCAAATATTAACACAAAAAACAATACTACTGATCTCATGAGGGCTAATTTTTAAAAAACATTGCAATTTAACATAAATTATGCCAGAATGCTTAAAATTAATAATAAATTTAGGTTTAAGGTTACAATTCTTTTCAGTTTCGTTTCAAATGGTTTGTGTTGGATTTTTTTTTGCATTGTTTGTATTGAGCATATAATTGCAAAGATTTTTTGATATGCTGTTAATAAGATAAAATATCTCCATGATTTTTTATGGAACCACATTTCACAAAGATAAACGCTTCGAAAATCATTGCATTAATCAATGCACAACTATAACTATCAAATGAGGTTAATTATTTCATAAGCTCTACCAGCTCTACCAATTGCTCTTCAGTTATTGGCTGAATCATCCCTGTTGGTTTATGTTGCCTCAACAGTGCTATAAATTCATCTATTTGCTTAGGTTTTAATTGAAGCATCGACAAGTTAATCGGACAATTCCAAAACATAAATAATAATTCAAGCTTTTTAATTGTTGCATTGGCATTTTTCACTCCAAAAACTTCATTTCCTAACCAAGAAATTCGTTCGCTCAATGGTTTTTTAAATAATTTGAGCCAGGCAGGATAAACCACCGATAAGCTTGCTCCGTGTGGAATATCGAACAAAGCCGACAAGTGATGAGCAACATCATGCACACCCCAATCGCCCGATTTTCGCCCATGTAAAGTAATTCCATTCAATGCGCAAGTCGATGCCCACATCATACGTTCGCGTAATTCATAATTTTTCAAATCAATCAACAATTGATCGCCTATTTCGATAACCTCTTTTAAAATGCTCACCACAATTTTATCCGATAAGTAGGCTTGTCCATTGCCAAAATATGCTTCGAGGCAATGAGCTACAATATCAACTAGCCCCCATGCCGTATATTCTTTCGAAACAGTTAATGTATATGTTGGGTCGCAAAATGACATCGTTGGAAATATAAGTGGCGAACCAAAACCCAATTTTTCGTGAGTTTCATCGTTTTGTAAAACAGCAAATTGGTTCATTTCTGTGCCTGTGGCTGCAAGAGTTAATACAGTTACTAAAGGTAAAGCTTTTACAGGTTTTTGTATGCCTTTCATTACTTTCCATGGATGATGATTTTGTGGAATACACAATGCAATAATTTTTGCTGAATCAATAACACTTCCACCGCCGATAGCTATAACCATTTCTACATTCTCCGACCTGCCAAGTTCTATAGCCTTCTGAACATCATCTACAACAGGATTAGGCTTTATGCCCGAATATTCTACAAATGAAATATTTGCTTGCCGCAACTGAGATATTACATCGTCAAAAACACCTATTTTCTTTGCCGAATGTTTTCCTGTAATAATTAAAGCTTTTGACCCTAACGAAGGCAAATATTTCGACATGGAAGAAACGCATTTACTACCAAAAAAAAGTTTTGTTGGATTGTAGGCCACAAATTTTTCCATAATTTTTTTTAACAAAGATATATTAGTTTGTTATTTTTTTCTTATATTTCAGAAAATATCTTTGTAATTATGAAAAATTCTATTTTATTTATTGTCAGCGTAATAGCATTAGCTATTTTACATTCTTGTAGTATTGAAAAACGATTGTACCGTCCGGGTTTTCATGTTGACGTGCAAACTCAACAGCCTAAAAAATTTGTAACAACTTCACATGATTCGCCTAAACAAAACACAACAGAACACAAAGTTAACCACAATCAATATTTATCGGAAAAAACTGAGCTCTTCACAACATCAAATTCTGCTCCTTCTATTCATGAAACAACAACAGCTTTTACCGCTCAACCCCTTTTGGCTACTGCAAAAGATGAGAATCGAACTATTTTATCTACCGTTTCAAAAACTCAGCTTATTCAAAAAATATTAAAAGAAAATTCAACCGCATGGACTCTTTACAAAGCAAAGCCTGCACGAGGAGGCGACAATCAGATTATTGCTATACTTTTATGCTTTTTTTTAGGCTTTTTAGGTATTCATAGTTTTTATCTTGGCAATAAAAAGAAAGGTATTATTCAATTGGTTATGTTTTTAGTGGGAATTCTAACTTTTATTGTAGTAATCGGATATCTTATTTTATCTGCCCTGGGCATTTGGATTTTAATTGACTTTATACGACTTATTATTGGCGATTTAGGACCTGGATGGTAAAGATTTTCTTTTCTTTCAATAATCAGAGGACTTTTATCACGTCAACCAACCAATAAATTTTATTCGTATCTTCGTTGCATGAAGAAGGCATTTCTTTTGTTGTTCCTACTTATTAGTGCTTCATCCTTTGCACAAGATACCCTACAAACAAAAACCATTTTTTTAAAAAAAAATTATAACTTTTCAATTGATACTGTTAACGATACAAGTTTTTTTCATATTCATCAATACGAAATAGGTTTTAAATATTTTGGTTTAGATATTGGTAACGGTTTTAGTTCATTTTACAATTTTCAAACATCGCTTTTTATCCCCAACAAACCTTTTTGGCTAATGCCATTTCAGGCATATTATTCGGAAATTGATGATCGATATATGCATACCCGTTACCCCTTTACCCGTTTAAGACTTATTGCAAATACTAACCGTACGCATAATGAAGAAATCGTAAATGTATTACATAGCCAAAATATAAATAAACAATGGAACTTCATGATTGACGGTGTCTCCAATAAACGTATTAGTAAACTCCCGCATCAAGATAATCGTTATCATTATTTATATGCCAGTACTAATTATTTAGGTAATCGTTATCAATGCTGGGCTAACTATTATTTCTCAAGATTAAAAACGAAAGAAAATGGCGGTGTTCAAAGTCCATCGTTTTTAACAGATTCTCTTTATCCATACGAAAACGCACTGGTATATTTAACCAAAGCAAGCAACAAATATACCATTCAACAAGCAAATTTTGAGCAATTGTTTACTTTTTCGAAAAAAGATAGTATTTCATCAAACCATAAACTTTGGATACTTCAAAGGTTAAATTGGAATAAAGCCAAAAAAACGTATAATGATTTTGCTATCGACACCGTATATTATCACAATATTTTTCTTGATAGCACGAAAACTTACGATTCGTTATTTTTTCAGTACACACAATTTGCAGTAGGGCTATCGTACAAGAATAACTCTGCAAAAACGAGTGGTATTAATGTGCTTTTTAATTATCATAATCAGGAAAGTTACTCATATCAGTTACCCATTGTAAGGGACGGGACAAGTGCCGAATTTTACTTATGGAAAAAATGGAAATCACATTATCTTGCATTTCTTTCTTCTGTAGGGCTAAGTGGGTACCTTATTCAAAATTTTTCATTTCAACTGTATAGTTTTAGAACATTTTCTGTTGGACAAGATAAATTTCAATGGAAAACCCTTTTAAGCGTTGAACAAAAAGAACCTGATATTTTTTTACAACATTTTTCTTCAAATCATTTTCGTTGGTCTCATCAGTTTCCTTTCTCTCAATTTTATTTGATAGAAACTTCGATACAAAATTCCTCAGCAAAAATGAAACTATTTTATAAATACGGACAGCAGCTAATCATTTTTGATACTAATGCCACACCCAAATTATTGACAAATGCCTCTTTTATGGGCTCAGAAATATCAAAACTTTTTAAAATCTCCCATTTATATTCTTATCATCGAATACAAGCTTTATGGGCAAGTACATCGCATATCCGTATTCCTCCATTATCGGCTTACCATTCGCTTTATCTTCAGTCAAAACTTTTTAAAAAAGTACTTACATTACAATTGGGCTTTGATGTATGGTATCACTCACCATTTAAAACTTTAGCTTACTCGCCTGTACTTAATACATTTTATTTATCGGACAAAAAAACAGACTGGTATCCTGTAATAGGTGCATTTTTAAATGCTCAATTAAAAAGAGCACAATTTTTCATTAAAATAGACCATATCAATCATCAATGGCAAAAGAGTAACTTCTTTTTATTAGAAAGCTATCCTTTGTCTCCTCGAATGGTTAAATTTGGTATTTTTTGGAATTTTTACGACTAACCTTTTAAAGCATTAGCACCGCTAACTATTTCAAGTATTTCTTTAGTAATAGCTGCTTGACGTGCTTTGTTGTAATTTAACCGCAATTCGTATAGCATTTCAGTAGCATTGTCGGTTGCTTTGTGCATGGCTGTCATACGTGCTCCATGCTCGGCAGTAACACTATCGAGCAATATTTTATATACCTGCGAACGCAAACTTGCTGGTAAAATCTCGGTTAGTATTTCAACTTCGTTAGGTTCAAATATATAATTCTTTAAATAGCCTTCGATTTTCTTTTTATTCGTATCGGCCGGAGGAGGAATAGGTAAAAATTGTTCCTGTGTAACTATCTGAACAGCAGCATTTTTAAATTTATTGTAGAAAAATTCTATATGGCTGTATGTTTCTTGTTCAAATAGTGTCATTAGCTCATTAGCAAGCTCTGTGGCTTGAGAATACGTTACATTTTCAATAATTTCAGTATTGCTTTTAAATATTTTATACGGCTTATTTTTAAGGTAGTCGAAACCTTTTTTGCCTATGCAGTATATATGAATATTTCCTTGCTCGTATAAATAGTTATACTTTTCTTTTACATATTGTTGCATTTGACGGATGAGATTAGAGTTAAAAGCTCCACAGAGTCCTCTATTGGAAGTAACTAATACTAATAAGACTTTTGTATGTTCTCGGGGTTTAATAAATGGCACATCCACTTCGTCGTGCAATGTTGAAGTAACTTCCGACACGATTTCTTGCATTTTATTAACATATGGACGAAGCTTAATAATGGCATCTTGAGTTTTTCGAAGTTTTGCCGCCGACACCATTTTCATGGCGCTTGTAATTTGTCGGGTAGATACTACCGATTGTATTCGCAGTCGTATATCTTTTAAACTTGGCATAAACTATTACGCTGTTTTAAATTTTGCAGCAACTTCTTTTGCGCATTGGTCTAAGATATTTGTAACATTATCGTCAATGATTCCCTGACGCAAAGTATCGAGTACTTCGGGATGTTTCGTTTTTAAATATTCAATATAGTCAACTTCGAACTCTTTTACTTTCTTTAAAGGAACATCTTTTAATAATCCTTTTGTTCCACAATAAATAACGGCAATTTGTTCTTCGACAGGAACCGGCGAATATTGTTTTTGTTTTAAAAGTTCTACGTTTTTAGCTCCTTTATCAAGGATGGCTTTTGTAGCGGCATCAAGGTCGGAACCGAATTTTGCGAAAGCTTCAAGTTCTCTGTATTGTGCTTGGTCTATCTTAAGCGTACCTGCTACTTTTTTCATAGCTTTTATTTGTGCATTTCCTCCTACACGCGAAACAGAGATCCCAACGTTAATAGCAGGTCTAACTCCGGCATTAAACAAGTTAGATTCGAGATATATTTGCCCGTCGGTAATAGAGATAACATTAGTTGGTATGTATGCCGATACGTCGCCAGCTTGAGTTTCTATAATGGGTAAAGCTGTCAATGAGCCACCGCCTTTAACCATATGGCGAATAGATTCAGGAATATCGTTCATTTGACGAGCCACTTCGTCCGATTCTATAATTTTAGCTGCACGTTCGAGTAAGCGTGAATGTAAATAGAAAATATCGCCAGGATACGCTTCACGTCCGGGAGGGCGACGTAATAATAGCGAAACTTCTCGATAAGATACAGCTTGTTTCGATAAATCATCGTAAATAATAAGCGCATGGCGTCCTGTATCGCGGAAAAACTCACCGATAGCACAACCCGCATACGGTGCATAGAATTGCATTGCTGCCGGGTCGCTCGCTGTGGCTTCTACAATAACCGTGTAATCCATAGCGCCGTATTTTTCCAAAGTCTTCGCAATGCTTGCTACGGTAGAGCCCTTTTGTCCTACTGCTACATATATGCAATATACGGGCTTCCCTTCTTCAAAATTTTTTCGTTGATTGATTATAGTATCAATGGCAATGGCAGTTTTCCCCGTTTGGCGGTCACCGATAATCAATTCGCGCTGTCCCCTTCCAATGGGGATCATAGCATCAATAGCTTTTATACCTGTTTGCAATGGCTCTTTAACAGGTTGACGAAAAATAACACCCGGAGCTTTTCTTTCAAAAGGCATTTCGTACAATTCGCCTGTAATCGGACCTTTACCATCGAGTGGTTCGCCAATGGTATTAATAACTCGCCCTAATAAACCCAAGCCTACCTTTATGGAAGCAATAGTATTAAGCCGTCGAACTTTGTTCCCTTCGCGAATACCTTCAGATGGGCCTAACAATACAATACCTACATTGTCTTCTTCCAAATTCAGCGCAATACCTTTCACTCCGTTTTCAAATTCTACCATTTCGTTGGCTTGTACATTATTCAGCCCGTAGGCACGTACTATACCGTCTCCATCTTCTATAACGTAGCCAATTTCATTGTAATCTACATCGGTTTTTATACCTTGTAGCTGATTTTTTAACAGTTGTGATATTTCTCCAGGTTTTAATTCTGCCATAGCGATATTATTTAATTACGATATTGATGTTCTTTCAATATAATTTTTTATTTTAACTAATTGATTTTTAATACTTGCATCATATTCCTTATCTTCAATCCTTAAAATAAATCCACCTATTATTTCATTATTTGTTTCGTTTTGAATATGTACTTTTTTATTTAGTGCTTGTTCCAATTTTTGTTTAAAGTCTTCTATTATTTGTTGGTCTAAGCTTATAGCGGTTATCAAGTGTGCATCTACTATTTGATGATGTTGTTTGTACAATGTTGTAAAATATCGAATAATGTCGAACAAACGATTTTCGCGACGATTATCAATGAGTAGGGTTAGAAAATTTATTGTAATTTCGTTTACGTAAGGCTTAAAGAAATTGATTATGAATTGTTTTTTTTCGGCAGGATTGTAAATGGGTGCACTTAATAAAAAGCGAAATTCCTTATTTTCCTTTGTTAATTGTTGAATAAATAGTAAATCCTTGTGTGCCTCCTCGATTTTATTAGCTTCGAGAGCAACCAGAAAAAAAGCTTTGGCGTATCGAACATTTACTTTACTGTAATTCATACAATTAGTTCAATTTAAGTTCGTCGAGCAGTGTTTTTATATATGTTTTTTGTTGTTCGTAGTCGAGTTCTTTTCGAATAATTTTTTCGGCAATAAGAACCGAAAACTCGGCAATTTGATGGCGAATTTCGCTCATTGCTTGATTTTTTTCGTTTTCGATTGAAATTTTAGTAGTTGCAAATATTTTTTCGGCTTCGATAGATGCTTGTTGTTTCGCTTCGGCAATAATTTTTTCTTTCATCTCACGAGCTTCTTTAATAATAGCATCGGCTTGCTTACGAGCTTCGGCAAGAATTTGTTCATTATTGGCTTGCAATTTTTGCATTTCGAGTTTTGCTTCTTCGGCAGCCTTTAGAGCTTTTTCGATATTTTCTTCGCGTTCTTTCAATATTTTTAAAATGGGTTTCCACGCAAATTTTTTCAAAATAAGAAAAACAATTGTAAAGGAAACCAACATCCAAAATACTAATCCTATACCTGGCGTTACAAGTGGCATAATGCTTATTTTATTTTAATTATTCATTTTTTCTTTTTAAAAAGAGACAGATTTAAGCCAACCGCTTACTTCTGTCTCTACCATAGAGTTAAATAAACAGTATGAGCAAACAAACAACGATAGCAAAGAAGGCAACACCTTCAATAAGAGCAGCGGCTACGATCATATTAGAACGAATATCGCCCGCAGCTTCGGGTTGACGTGCAATGGCTTGCATGGCATTTCCACCAATGTTGCCAATTCCTAATCCTGCACCAATAACTGCAATACCTGCACCTAGTCCTGCACCCATTTTTGCTAAAGCTACATTTGCTACTGCTTGTAAAATAACGGTTAATGTAATCATAATATATTGATTTTAGTGAGTATTTTCATGATGATGCTCTTCGACTGCCATACCAAAGTATATAGCCGACAACAATGTAAATACATATGCCTGAATAAAAGCAACCAGCAATTCAAGCAATGTCATAAAAATAGCAAAGCTAACAGAAAGAATTGATATTCCATATCCTCCTGCCCAATGCATAGAGCCAAAGATAAATATTAAACTAAAAAAGCCAAGTGCAATAATATGTCCGGCGGCTATGTTTGCAAAAAGACGAACCATTAGCACAAAAGGCTTGGTAAAAACACCGATAAGCTCTATTATCGGCATAAGTGGAATAGGAATTTTTAACCACCATGGTACACCTGGTGCATTAACGATATGCATCCAATACGATTTGTTTCCGCTAAATGTTGTCATTGCAAATGTAAATAGAGCTAACACCATAGTTACGGCTATATTGCCAGTTACATTTGCACCACCAGGGAATACAGGAATTAAACCTATGAGATTAGCAAAGAAAATAAAGAAAAATACCGTAAGCAAATAAGGCATAAACTTATATGCTTTATGTCCAATAGAGGGAAGAGCAATATCGTCGCGTATAAATAATACTAACGGTTCTACCCACGATGCTAAACGACGTGGAGGAGCACTTGGATTTTCTTTGTAATATTTTGCTACCGATAAAAACACCCACAACAATAATCCAATAATTATAAATATTTGCAGTACATTCTTAGTAATGGATAAATCGAGTGGTAGCTGTGCATGAATATCAATATTTCCTAACTCATCTACTTCTACAATCTTTCCTTTTAATTCGCCTTCGGTTATCAACGCAAGCCCATTGTAGCTTTGATGTCCATGATGAAATTTATTCGATAAAAAAACATGCCATTGTTTTTGTTTATAGCTATAAACTATAATTGGTAAAGGGATGCTTATATGAGTATGACCTATGGTTGCAATGTGCCATTCGTGAGCATCGAGAATGTGATCGATAATAAACTCTCCCGGATTAAATTTTTCTTCATTAACAGCATGTTGAGTTGTATCTTCACTTGCGGGGATCGAAACAGGTAAGGCAAATAACACAACAAGTATCAAAAAAATACACAGCTGTTTATTAAATTCAATCATGCAAAAAAATTTAACCATCAAAAATAATTACAAATATCTTTAATTTCAAAAATTCACATAAAAAGTTTTTATATATCCTTGAAATCAAAAAGTAAATTCAAATCTTTTTTAAATCAGAAAAATTTTGTATTTTTAAATAAAAAAATGTTATTTGCATATATTGAAACGAACGCAATTTCTATTTTACATGATCCGGAGCCTTGTGCAAAAGATTTTATCAAATATTCGTCGGGTAATATCTTTCAAACAAACTTTGAACAAATAACTTTTTTAATTGACAAAGAATCGCCTTTTCAACTATTTGAAGATAGCTCTTTAAAAATTCTTGTTTACGGTAAAATATACAACACAACCATTGAAGAAATTGCCAATCTTTATCGTACCAACAGTTATTTTAATACTTTCGATTACGGAACATTTCGCGGACATTATAATTTGTTTATTTACGATAAAAAAGAAAGAAAATTATTATTAATTACCGATCAGTTTGGACTATTACCCTTATTCATGTATAAATATAGTAGTATTTTCATTCTCACAACTGAATATGAAAGTATCTTAGCTCATCCACTTCCTAATAGTAAAATAAACATTGAAGCTATTTTAGACTATATTTACACGGGATCGTTAGTTAATAATACCTTTTTTACTTATATTTATATGCTCCCTTCGTTTTCGGTTCATATTATTGATTTAAAATATTATACCATTTCCCGACATCGTCATTTAAATTGTTTTTCTACATCAAAAAATGATTCCATATCGTATTGGGTAGAAAAAATGACCAATGATTTTCGCGAAGCGGTTTCTTTAATTGCCAATGATCAATCGGAATTAAACATAATGCTCACAGGCGGTTTAGATACACGACTTATATTAGCTAACCTTACCGAAGAACAAAGAAAAAAAGCAAATTTTATTACGTTTACCGTTAATGGTGTTGATGTAAATGCCGATACAGACATTCGTATTGCCAAAGAACTTGCCAAACAATATCAGTTAAAACATCAGATTGTTTCTCTTAAAGAAGTAGACTTGTGGAATAATTTCTCGCTCGACAAATTTATTGAATGGAAAAATTATTGGAGAAAACATAATAACAAAAAATACATTTCGGGCTTATATGGTACTGAATTCTTAGGAGCCAAAGGATTTTATCATTTGAAAGACCATGCTCCCTTTTTATTTACGAATCACACAACGGTTCTTCGAACCTTTAATGCATTGTATAAAAATTACTATTTACCAAAGAAGAATTATTTAAAAGGCAAAGAACTAAATTCTCCTAATGTTTACTACGATCGATTGTATCAAATTCATTATTATACTCGTTCTTTTCTTTCGAATATTTATGGCGGATTAGTTGGAATGTGGTATCAACCATTTACATTTACCAAAAAATTATATACTCCCTTTCTCGATACTAAAATGCTTGAAAATTACATGTGCTTGCCAAAAGAAATTATCAAAAAGCCTTATTACTTATACAATGAAATATATAAAACATCATTTTCCTCTTTCACAAAAATTCCTGTCAACAATACAAATTGCTTAATTGAGAATAGTCCTTTTGTTCTGAACAACGAAGGCATTTCGCCAGTTGATTATAAAAGCTTTCCCATTGATGATGTGTTAAAACTTCTATCAACAAAAGTATCGTTTCCACTTTTTGACTTAAGAGAGATTAGAAGAAAAGAAAATGTTAGAATGAAAACTCTTGTTCTTAATTTTTACTTATGGTTGTATGGTACATTTTATCCCGATAAAATTATAATTTAAAAACCTTTTTCATTACCCTTAGCTTATACCACCAAACAGACCAAAACAAAGATTTTAACATATACCAATTCATTAAAAAACCATTTTTTACAAATTTATACTGACACCCATACACAAGAATTTCATATTCGGCAGCTACTTGCTGATAAATTTTATGACGGTATTGTTTATAGAACGAATCTTGCAACAACCATTTTAAAATTCGTATATTGTTCTCTATAAATTTTATGTTCGACACGCTTTTGCTTAATCCTTTTTCGTGGTCGTAATATACCGACCATGGCTCATTCATGTAATAAAATTTGCTGTTTCTGATAATATACAACTGAAAAGCCCAACTAAATGAATATATCGGTAGAGTATAACGACGAAAAAAATCATGAAATTCCATTTTTCTAAACACGAGCGATGCTGTAGGAATAATGTTTCTGGATATTAATTTGTTAGGTAAAAAAATAGCATCATAACGATTAAACTGGCTGTAATATTTCCATTGATGATGTGCTTGGTTTCTTGCTTGTTCGTCTTCTGATTTAACCGCATCAGAAATAATTAAAGCGTCGTGAAAACAGCCAACAAAGTCCGAATTTTTTTCTAAAAATTCTACTTGTCGTTGTAATTTATATTCGTAAACCCAATAATCATCGGCATCGAGCCAACAAAAATATCGTCCTTTTGCACAATCTATTATTTGTTTTGCTCTTACAATAGGCCCTTTACATTCGGCATTTAATAATAGTCTTATTGTTTGAGGATGCTGTTTATAGTAATTTTCTAAAATGATTGGCGTTTTGTCGGTACTATTATCATCGCATAAAATTAATTCATACCGATACGACGTTTGTTGAGAAAGAACTGATTCTATCGCTTTTTCAATAGTTTTTTCATGGTTGTAAGAAAGAATTGCAACCGTTATATCTATCATTTGTTTATTTTCGATTGTATTAAGTTAACTATATCGTTTAAATAAACAATTTGTTTTAATTGTTCGTTTTCTACTTCTATATTGAATTTTTCTTCTACATCAATAATAATATCTACCAATCGAGCAGAATTAATTTTCAAATCATTCGCAATATGAGGATTGTCGGGCAAATTCTCGAATACCTTTTTATTTATTGCGTATTTTTTTAGTATAGTTAATATTTCTGTCTTCAGATTTTCCATATTATATTGATTTTAATATTATTACTGTGTTTGTATCGCCAAAACCGAAACTCGATTTAGCTATACAGTGCAAAGATAAATTTTTTTTGGTTTGTTGTACAATTTTTTCACAATTAATTAAATTTTGTATTTCTGGATGCACATCTTCACAATTTAATGAAGGATGCAAGAACTGATGTTTTAGTTCCAAGACAGCAGCAATAGTTTCTATTGCTCCTGCGGCACCTATAGTATGGCCTATCATAGATTTTAATGAGTTAATAAAAGGGAAGTTGTTGTCATTGGAATTTAACGCTGCTTTCCAGTTTCTAATTTCCAATACATCTGCCATTGTTGAACTTAAATGTCCTGAGATAGCTTGCACTTCCGTTTTTTCAACATTTGCATCTTTCAATGCTGCTTCAATACAACTTACAACACCTTCCGATGAAGGAGCAGTCATGGTCCCTCCATTTCTCTGACCTCCGCTATTTATCCAAGCACCTGCTATTTCGGCATATATGGGGGCGTTACGATTCATAGCTGTCTCATACTCCTCTAATACCAATATTCCGCATCCTTCTGCAGGCACAAATCCCGATGCAGTTGCACTCATAGGCCTGCTTGCTTTTTGTGGTTCGTGATTGTGATTTCGGGTTGTTACTCTCATCGCATCAAAACCTGCCCATGCTGCAGGCGAAAAAATATCTACTCCGCCTACTATCATCCTTTTGGCATAACCGTGTTTTATATGTCTATAGCCCATTGCAATTGCCTCTGAGCCTGTCGAGCATGCCGAAGAATTAAAACCTATCCAATTGGCTAAACCCAATATTCCAGCCAAATTTGCTGAAGGGGCACTCAGCATGCTATGCTCTACAATGGTACTTCGCAGCCTACGCAAACTTTTCTGATGCACTGCTGGCAATATTTTTTGCTCGTATATATCGACTGTGCCAATAGCACTCCCAATAATTATTCCTGTTTCCGTATCGGGATTATTTTCGGGCGTTTCGGGTATAGGCAATCCTGCATTTTCCCATGCTTCTAAGCTTGCTACAACCGCATATTTTACTACATTGCTTGCATCGGTAAGAAGAAATTGTTCTAAATACGAGTAATATGGCGATTGATTGATATTTACTATTCCCCCTAACTGACAACCAAAGCCAATTTCTGCTAGCACCTGAATATGTTGTAAACCACAATTGCCTTCTTGTAAGCTCTTTAAAAATTCAGATAATGAATTGCCGATGGGGCTTAAAATTCCCATTCCGGTTATTACAACTCTACGATTCATAAATTGAAAAAGCACATTGAATTCGTGAAATAGCTACTAAATTGTTCATGTCGTCGTATAAATGATTGATGGAAGCAATGTTAGTTTTTTTTATATAATCTAGCTCCGACTCCACATATACGAGCGTATTAGGAAAAACAGGATAAAAATAGTTAGATTCTACTAATCCGAGGATCGGCTCAAATTTTTTCTTTGATTTATGCAAATTAAACAAATAAATACCATGCAACACGCATCCTACTTGCCCCATGCATTCCAATAAAATTGCTCCGGGAGTAAGAGGTTTGTGAGAAAAATGTCCCTTGTAAAAATCATGGTTTTCGTGAAAAAAATACGAAGCTTTAACCTTTTGTTCGTCTATATAAATAATTCTATCGATAAATAAAAATGGTTGTTTATATGGCAATGTTTCGAGTAATTCTTTATGTAAATTTTCAATAGACATTTCCCTCTCCTCCATCTATGGGAATAATTTGTCCGTTTAACCATGAAACATTGTCGTCGATAAGTTGCACAAGCAATTTAGCAACATCTTCAGAAGTTGTAAGCCGATGATAAGGATTTTTAATTTTTATCTCTTCTATAAACTTTTCTACTTCGGGAAAAACTCGAATCGCCTTTGTTTGTACCACACCAGGACACAGCAAATTGACAGTGATTCCATAAGGAGCCAATTCGTAAGCCATATACCGGCATAAGGTTTCTAATACTGCTTTAGCTGCCCCCACTGCTGCATAATGAGGAATCGTACGATGGCTTCCCATGCTCGTAAACGAAAACACTTTCGCATTGGAGGCTAATAAATCTTCACGAAAAAGCCATTGTGTCCACGTAGCAAAACTTATACCCATTGAGTTTATGGTATATTGTAAATCTTCTTCGCTTAAAGTTTCGTTTTCTTTAGAGAATAATGGCTTTACGTGTCCATCGGCTATGGAATGTATAAATATTTTTATACTTTTTTTGTCAAAACTTTGCAAAAATGATTTTAATTCTTCCTTTCCTTCTGTTGTATTGATGTTGATATTAAGCGTATGAATTTGAACAGAATATTCGGTTTTCCACGATAAAATTTGTTCATTAAAACTTTTGGTAGCTATTCGTCCGTCTCGATGAATAATAATTAAATGAAAACCTTTTCGTGCAAGTTCATAAGCACAAGCATTTCCTATGCCACTCGATCCACCAAATATAAGAGCCCAATTTTTAGAACTCATGTTTTTTTTGCAAACTTAAATATTTTTTTTAAAAATAAAAAAAGAGGCTGTCTTTCAATACAGCCTCTTTTAACATTATTCCGTCTAAAGATTTACAACTATTCGACGATGAGCTTTTTATTTACAGTGCGTTCATTAGTTATAATACGAACATTGTAGATTCCGCTTGGCAATCCTTTGAGCGATAGTGTATATTTGCTGTTTGTTGCAAACGACTCACTTACCACACGACCATCCATTGTAACGATTTGTATGGTTGCGTTATTTAACTTGCCCAAGGAAACTACAGTATAACTATGAGCTGGATTTGGATTTACTGTAATCATGTTGTTCCATTCTTGTTGTGCCAACGCAGTAGGAATTACATGTAATATATTAGACATTGCCGAGCATCCATTAACATCAGTTACAACAACAAAGTAATCATCTTCAACTGCTACAACATAGTAATTGTTAGTTGCTCCTGCAATAGGTCCTTGCGAGTTATACCATTGATTTCCAGAAGGCGATGAAGAGAACAACGTATCACCATTTTGAGTAATAGCTGCTGTAGGCAACGAATGTATTGTTAATGTAGCAGCCGTTGGTGCACTTACGCAACCATTATTTATAGCAACCACATAGTAGGTATAGGTGCCAGGATTGGTTTCTGTACTTTGGTAAGTTGAGCCTGTACCTATTTGATTGCTTAACTGTGCATCGCTATACCAATTAAATTGATTATAATTAGATGTTGCTACGAAAGGATCTATGGTTTCGCCCATACAAGCATGAACATCATTAACTATAGGAGCATTGGGTGTTTGTATGGGAGCAGGATTTACTGTAGCAGCATTACTTGTACAGTTGCCCGAAGTATACGTTACCGTAACAGGATTTGCGTTGTTTACAATAATAGATGGAGTGGTTTCGCCAGTGCTCCAATTTAATGTTCCTGTATAATTCGAGGCTGTTAAAGTAGATTGATCACATGAATTGTTAACAGTAACAGTCGGAGCAGGTAAACTATTAACAGTAACCGTTATATTAGCCGTATTTGTACAACCTTGATATGAAGTAACGGTTACAGTGTATTGTGTTGTAGCCGAAGGAACATCGGTCGGGTTACTTAATGTTGAAGTAAAGCCAAGAGGTTGTGATGTCCAGCTAAATGTATTTGCTTTAAACAAATTCATTTTAGCATTATCAATTGCCCAATAATATCCCCAACTTGCATCGTACACAAACCGTACTTTCAAATTAGGATTATTCAGATACGTATTAGGAACAGGAACAGTTGCATTAGCAAAATTATTGGCAGCACCTTGTGTTGTTGTCCAGGTTTGCAATGTTGTCCATTGTGTTCCATCAAATATCTCAACTTTGATGCTGCTACCCGTATAATGACGATAATAATGCTGGAACTGAATTGTCATGGTATCAACTCCTACACTGCTAAATACATCAGATATAAGTTCTGTGTGAGTTGTTCCACCATTACCTTGTTCATCAGAGTTAGATAAGATAAATTTGCTGTTATCTGGGCTTTGGAAAGTTGTTCCACCATAAACATATCCACTGGGGCGAACAGTCCATGCTGCAGCAGCTGCATTACCACCCGTCGAAGTATTCACGGTTGTGAAACTGTGAGTTGTTCCGTTGAAGCTTTCTAATAATACTTCGGGTGTATACATATTTCCAGCATTGAGCTGAACAGTTTGACCACAGGTAATAGTATTAGGTGTTGCTGTAGCTGTAGCTACGGGAGCAGGATATATATTCAGATTAATGTCGTTAAATGCCACACAACCCGTTTGTGAATCGCTGGCTGTAACAGCATAATTAGATGTTGTTGATGGGGAAACAACAATTGAATTGCCTGTCTGATTGTTGCTCCATGTATAAGTATAATTCGAATTATTGCTTTGTGCCTGAAGGGTAATGCTTGTACCTGCACAAACATTATTTGCTGAGGCAACAATATTTACAGGATCAGGAGTTGCATAATTTACATTTACTGGTTCTCTTACACCGGTACATAACGAAGTTACCTGCCAATTATAAAAGTACATTCTTGTACCACCGGTAATGTTATTTCCGTTTACTGTATTTCCTGTAATAGAGAAACCTTGATTTGTGTATGGGTAGCTATAAGTTCCTGCACCTCTGTATATGTTTAGATTATCGTAATATAGCATCCAACCGGTTGTATTTGCAGGAACAAAGAAATTCAATACGAGTTGTTTCTTTGTAGTATTGCTTATATCGGCAGAAGTAATTGTAAAGGCACGTGCATCCACAACTTGGGTTAAATTATTTACTAAGTAAACATTTAACGTTCCGGCAGTAGATGGATAAATTTCGACAGAATTAATGATAACAGCATTTGTTGTAGCAAAATACATACCATAACCTGTAAATGGAGTTAGTGCAGCTGATGGATCATTTAATTTACCCACATTAAAGGTTGATAATACTTCGTAAGGTTCGGCATAATACGAAGCAGGTCCGGTTAAAACAGGTGTTGTATAATTTTGACCCGAAGCAATAGGATAGCCACCTGTTGCTTGATTATACCACAATATGCTTGTTGTGGGATTGCTGGGTGTTGCACTTAAAACAACAGACCCCGAACCACAAATATTACCATGAGTTACACCTGCTATTACAGGACTTGTTACTTCGATGGTAACAGTATTCTGTACACATGTATTTGCACCTATCGAAGCAGTAAACTTGTATTGAGTTGTACTATTAATTACTGGTGTTGTCAGTGAAATTCCATTGGCACCGGAAATTGCAGTCCAGTTAATGCCATCTGTCGATTCGTACCATTGTAACATTGCTGTTGACCACCCACTCGATGGGTTGACAGAAATGGTTGATGAGCCCGATAAGCATATTTTCGATGGTGTAGCGGTTAATGTTACAGATGATGGAAGAACAGTAATCGTTACATTGTCGGTAGTAGCACATTCCGTTACAGTATTATAAGCATTGCAGATATAAGCATGATTTCCTGCTGTGGTGGTTTTGAAATATACCTGTGTTGCATGGGTTCCACTTGTATAAGGTACGGTACATGCAGCATCGGTAAAGAGATTTGCAGCAGGTGTCCAGGTAATCTGATCGTAATTGCTTGCACCACTTGTTACTTCTAACAATACTGTTTCGTTATTGCATACGGTAACATCGTCGGTAATAGTAATCGGTGTTGAACTTGTAATATTTGCAGTAACTGGTACTCTGGGACCAGCACATATATTTACACCATTGATTAACATATTTGGCCTGTTCTGACTGACTGTTGCTGAAGTAGTAGTTGGGCATGCATCCGTATTATCTGCATACCTGAATGTTGTTGAATTGAAGCCTGTATTGGTAAATGTTGTAGAAGCATTATATGTATAAAATGTGCCACTTCCAGTTGGATCGTTGCTAAAGCATGTTTCAACAATAATATTCGATACGCCATCCCATACAAACGGAGTAGTAAATACATGCGTATTAGCGCCAACAACCGGTTGATAATCGACAGGTCCATATACTGAAACAAACCCGGTACTTTCAAATGTATTGGTTAAGGCAGTAATATTTGTCGGAGCAATACGAATAGTAAAGGCTTTATGTATTCCTGCACCATTCAAATTCGTTACATTGAATGTGATGGATTTGAGTAATCCGGCTTTAAATCCTGCTGCAGTCAATTCGGATGCTAAAATTAACATCTGGTGTTTGGAGCTTTCGTAATAATTGCCATATACAGCCGGATAACCTGTTGATGAATTTGCTGTTGTTCCAGTTCCAATCTGACCATTTACATTGGTTTGCAATTCAGCTGCAGCATAATAAGTAGTTGTTTGGTTTATAACAGGCGTTGTAAATGTTGTGCCTGTGCCCAATACATTAAAACCTGTTAGAGCATCGTACCAAACAACCTGAGCATTAGTTGAAGCCGTTGCACCCAATTGTACTGTACCAGTACCACAGCGACTTCCATTCGTAGTTGTTAATATTGTTGGATTATTTACATTTACTAAAACATTTTGTTGCAAACATACCGAAGATCCCGCATAAGCTGTAAACTGATAATACGTACTTTGATTAATTACAGGTGTATTGTAGGTTAAGCCTGTTGCACCTATGATGTCGGTATAATTTACTCCATCGGCCGATTGTGCCCACTGGAAGGTAGCTGTGCCCCACCCTGTATTAGGCGATACACTTAATAAAGAGCTTCCCGACTGACAAAAATCATTGGGCGATGCAGTAATACTTACCGTAGCAGGCAACGTGACAACTGTTGTGGTTGCTACGTTGCTACATTGAGTTGATGTGTTGTTGGCTGTACAAGTATATGTTACACTACCTGCAACATTCGTTTTGGCATATACTGTAGTAGCACTTGTTCCGGAAACATACGGAACGGTACATGCAGCATCGGTAAATAATCCGGTAGCAGGTGACCATAAATATTCATCAAAATCGGCTAAATTTGATGTTACTTGTATGGTTGCTACAGCATTATTGCATACAGTTTGATTTGGCGATATAGTAAGGGGTGCTGCTGCATTAACGGTAGCAACTACCGGAACGCGAGCACTTGGACATTGTTGCATTGTTGTTCCATAAAAACGTGTATTGATACGATTAACATTTACACCAAAATTTGTAGGAGTAGTCATCGCACATCCTGTACCATTATCTTGATATCCATAAATATGCGAATTGAAGGATGTATTTGTATATTGAATATGAGTGGAAGTAGAAAATGTAGAATTATTTCCATAGCAAATTTGGATAACAATATTCGACACACCATCCCAATTAAACGGAGTGGTTAATGTAATAGTTTGCCAGCCTGTTGCAGAAAAAGTGAATGATGAATTTGAAAAAACTTCTGTCAATCCAGTTATATAAGATGTTGTTAGGGAATTATTGGTTGTTTGCCCCATTAAAATTTTGAAGTTTGTCATCGCAGGCGAGCCAAGGCTAACAATATTAAATGCCAAGTCGGTAATATTGCCTGGCATAAGGTTCATTGCAGATAATTCACTGGCTAAGAATAAATATTGATGTTTGCCATCTTTCCAATTTGTACTGAATGGTGTTTGGGCTGCTGCTGTTGAAACGTTAGTTTGTGTTCCTGCCTGCACATAACCGGGCGATAATAAAATATTATTTGCTTGTGCATAGAACGTCGTAGTTGAACTTATCGAAGGTGTGTTAAAAGGAGAACCTGTACCTAACAGAGTTCCTCCTGTGGGTGCATTAAACCATTGAATAGCATTGCCGGTACCAGTTGCTTGTAAGGTAACCGATCCTGTACCACAACGCACACCGGGAGTTGTAGAGGTTATTTCGGTAGCAAAATTGATATACACCGGCGTAGAGTATGCTGTTTCGGGTCCATTCAAACAGGTAACCATGCAACGGTAATAAATAGGAGCATTAGGAGTTACGTTGTACGAGGAAGCTGTTGCACCCGAAATATTATTATAGGTTGTACCATCCGTTGAGCTTTGCCATTGATATTGCACACCCGTACCCGATGGAACATTTTGAATAGTAAGCGTTACACTTTGTCCAAAACATATTGGCGGAGTGATCGAACTTAATGTATTGCCCGGTGCTGGTGTAGTACACGTATAAGCAGCTGTACCTTCAAATTCGTCGGCGCCAATGTCGGTAGCTGTTCCCGAACCTGTGTATCCTGTTTCACCCCAACGTATATCATTATCAATATCGGTAGTAATAGCAGGAGTAGTAATTTTTTGCCCCGAGCTTTCAATCATAGTTGGTACGGTGGTTTGAATATGCAAATCGAATGGTGGAGTAGTTATATTAACAAATGGAGGCATTACACTAAACGAAACATTATCTCGAGGAGCAACACGAGTTTGAAAAGCATTTATAGTTTGGTCGGCATTGGTACCATCGTAAAATATTAAATTAGAAGGACCAGGTGTGCCTGCAAAAAAGTCATTGTTGTTTGAAGTATTAGCATAAGATGTTAAAGTAGTGGCATTTCGACGATACGCTACCGTAAATCCCGTTCCTTTAGCTTGTGAAGTATTTACCACAATATTGTTACGTAAGTCTAAGGTAGGAGTTGTTGAAGCACTTATACCAGAAGAGCCAAATAATGCTGCAGAACTTGTTGTATTGAGGTATATCGTATTGTAATATGCATTAACGGTTGTTCCACCAGTAATATTTAACCCTATAACAGCATTGGCAGCATTGGCTTGAGTGGCTTTTAAGTCGCTGATAAAGTTATTATATATGTTTACCGTAGTTCCGTTTGCTATATAAATTCCGCCTACTGTAGGATTAGAGCTTAAGGTCGATAAATTGTAAATATTGTTTCTGAAAATATTCACTAATGAAGGTGTAGCAATTGAAATATTTATTCCATAGACCGTTCCAGAAGTACCCCCTGTTGTTCCTGTGCTGTTTAAATTGTACACTTGATTATTTGAAATTTCAATTGTGCCAACAGAACAAAATATACCATTGAAGGTTGCACCGCCTGCACCTCCCGTAGTTGTGTAAAAGTTATACACTTGATTGTTTTGTATAATTTTATTTCCAGCTACACCATATTCTCTAATTCCGTTGATTGTCCCCGTAGTGGGAATATATAAATTACGAATGGTGTTGTTAGTAACAGCCACATTTACAGCACTACTAAAACTGTAAAATGCATCTATGCTTCCTGTCGAAGATGTGTTTGTCCAACCAATGTTTTCAATTAAATTTCCATCAACAACCAAACTTTGCGGACTTGTTGTTTTAATAATTCTCCACGAACCACTCCCTCCATTTCTTGTTAAGTTTTGAATTACATTGTTCTTTGCGTTGGCATTGGTTGGCGATCCTGTTTCAATCATTACATGAGTTCCTGTCCCTCCTAAGTCCACTCCGGCAATTTTTGTAATCGTATTATTGTTAATGTTAACGGTAGCAGCTGTTGCTGAGTTGTTGATGGCAGTATAAATACCCGTTGTTGCAGTTTGATATCCGACATAAATAACATTGTTGTTGATATTAATAGTATTGGACGCAGCCGTTGAGCCAATTCCATTATCTATTGCAG
>JAOADU010000003.1 GCA_026417155.1 Bacteroidales bacterium
ATATTTTCTGTTGAGTGCGGAAAATATCGACACGACAGTTTTGGAGGAGGATTAGGTTTCTCCCAAGTAATATTGTTTAGAATTTTCATCCCAAGTTGTTGCATAGCAAAGCCAACAGAAAAGATAACATGATGAGTGCCAGAAACCCAAATGGTTCCATTTGGCTTTAGTAATTGCTGGCAACGGGAAAGCCATGATAAATTGAACTCATGATTTTCAGAAATTCCTTTCGATTTATCCCATTCGCCTTTATTTACACTTACCATTTTACCTGCATGACAGGTTATTCCATTGTTGGATAAGAAATATGGAGGATCGGCAAATATCATGTCAAATAATCCGTTTGGATATTTTTTTAACAAAATATCCATAAAATCAATACAATTCATTAAAAATAGCCATACACCATTTTTCTCATCAGCAAAAACACTATTTTCTTTAGGGAGGTGATAAATATTATTTTGATGCTGGCTCATGGTATAGCTAACAATTATATTTCAAACAAAGATAATTTCTTTTTCTATTTTGTAGTGAATACTATTAGTTTTTTGAAGAAATTTTTGTGTTCATTCAAGTTTAATTAACTGTACATTTCTTGGTTTTTGAGTAGAACATGGCACACCGACCATACATTTGCCACATACGTCGGCTATTCCTAAGTATAAGTATTTTTCTTTGTTTGTCAAGCATTGATTATAACAAAGATGCCTATTAAAATTTTCGAGACTCAGTGAGCCAGTTACACAACGTGACATACATTGTGTGCAGCTATTTTCTTTAAAATAAAGGCAATTGATGGTAGAAGGTTTAGAAAAGTAATCTGAAATAGGAATATTGGTTACAAAACTAGACAAACGGCCACAACAACCTTTTTCGGTAATTATCATTTGGTGCAATCCGAAGCTGCCCAAACCACATATAAAAGCAATATGTTTGTGTGACCAATAACTGGTTAAAGTATCTGCATTAAAATTGTGTGTTGCCGAAATAGTTACACATTGATATCCATATTCGATAATTTTTTTAGAAATACTTTGGTTTAAATTTTCAATTAGTGTATTGGCATTTATATAAGCTTTTGCCCAAAGTTCCGAAGCTAACGAACCATGAATATTTGAACTAACGACATGTTTTTTATATGGTATAAAATAAACAAACACAGAGCGACAATCGCTAAGTAATTCATTAGGATAGCAATGATTGTTATGAGCAATTAATTTAAGATCCGAAAACAAAGCATTAGAAGTTGAAGAACATTCAACTAATGGTTCATCGAATAAGTTATCAGTATCATTTTCTATTACAAAACGGCGAATCCATTCTTTAATTATCTTATACATTTTACATCAATGTGTGATTAAGCAATGGATTTGTTTGAATGAGTTTTTCTAAATATGTAGTTTCGTTTGGTAAATTTTCAATTATTTTTGGGTTTTTCATCGAATGCGAATCGCTTCCACAAAAGCTAATAAGTTTTTCGTCAATTAAGTACTCGGCAATTGTTCTCAATTCGGTAGATACAGCCGATGAAAGCGATATTAAATTGAGTTGTAATTTAACACCCATTTCGTGCAGTTTATGAAATTGTTCTTTTCGTTGATAGAAATAAATATACCGCTCGGGATGTGCTAAAACAGGAATATAACCATGTTGAAGAATTTCGTCCATTCGTTGAAATAAAAATTTATCGAGAATAAAAGGAGATAATTCGATTAAAACATATTTGTTTTTGAATGTAAGCAACTTTTTTTTTCGCAATAATTCTAAAAATAAATCATCAAGAAAATATTCTGATGCAGCTTCTAGTAAAATGTTGATGCGATGAATAGAAATAGCTATATTCATTTTGTTTAGTGCGTCCATTATTTGTTCGGGTGAATTATTAAACCAACCTTGCTGATTGTGGGGAGTGGTTATCATTTTACGATATCCCAGCTTATGAAAAGTTTTAATAATTTCGAGCGATTCGGTTAGGCTTTTGCTACCATCGTCGAGATTAGGTAAAACATGCGAATGTATATCAACTAAAATTTTATCGAACATTATCGTAAAAGATATTGTTTTTCGTAATATGTTTCGTATTCACCTGTAATTACGTTATTGAGCCATTGTTCATTTTGTAAATACCAGTCAATAGTGATTTGTAGTCCTTGTTCAAAACTGACAGTTTGTTGCCAACCCAATTCATTTTTAATTTTTGAACAATCTATGGCATAACGCAAATCATGGCCAGCTCTATCTTTAACAAATGTAATTAGTTGTTCGGAAGTGCCGGGTTTACGGTTTAGCTTAAAATCCATTATTTGGCAAATCTTTTTTACCAAGTCTATATTTCGCCATTCGTTTTCACCACCTATATTATATGTTTCTCCTATTTTACCCTGTTCGAACAACAATTGAATAGCACGTGCATGATCTTCGACATATAACCAATCGCGGACATTTTCGCCTTTCCCATAAACAGGTAAGGGTTTCATGTTTTTAATATTATTGATCATAAGTGGAATGAGTTTTTCGGGGAATTGATATGGTCCGTAATTATTTGAACAATTGGAGATAATAATCGGCAAACCGAAAGTATGATAATATGCTCTTACTAAATGGTCGCTGCTGGCTTTACTCGCCGAATAAGGACTACGCGGATCGTAAGGAGTTTTTTCGGTAAAATAGCCTGTTTGTCCTAATGATCCATAAACTTCGTCGGTACTAATATGATAAAATAGTTTATTTTCGAAGTTATTTTGCCAATAATGTTTTGCTGCATTTAACAGTGTTACTGTGCCAACAATATTGGTTTGAATAAAATCCATAGGGTTGATGATGGAACGATCGACATGCGACTCGGCTGCAAGATGAATAACTGCATCAATTTGATATTTTTCGAATAAAGATAAAACCAGGTTACTATCGCAAATATCGCCTTTAACGAAAGTATAATTTGCTTCGTGTTCTACATCTTTTAAGTTTTCTAAATTTCCAGCATAAGTGAGCTTATCGAGATTAATGATGTGTTTATTGGGATAGGAACGAACAAATAAACGAACAACATGTGAACCAATAAAACCTGCTCCGCCAGTAATTAAAATGTTTTGTTTCATTTTTTTAGGATTTAATGCCACGATAATTTTTCTCCCATTGCCATGCATCGCGTAAAGCATCTTCAATAGAAAACTGTGGTTTCCAGTTTAGTATCTTTTGTGCTTTGTTTGTGTCTGCCCAAACTTTTTCGACGTCACCTTCGCGTCTGTCGTCGATTACGTAAGGGAGTATCATATTATTAACTTTTTCGAATGTATGAACAATTTCGAGTACAGAGTGCCCTCGTCCGGTTCCAATGTTAAAAATTTCGCACGAGGTTTCGTTTTCGTTGTTTAAAAGTCGTTCTAAGGCGGCAATATGTGCTCGCGCCAGATCGACAACGTGAATATAATCGCGAATGCATGTACCATCAGGAGTATCGTAATCGTCGCCAAAAATGTGTAATACATCGCGAACTCCTGCTGCTGTTTGAGTAATGTATGGTACCAAGTTGTTAGGAATACCAATGGGCAATTCCCCTATAAAACCCGAAGGATGTGCTCCTATGGGATTAAAATAACGCAACAATATAGCCGAAAAGTTTTCCTGAACTTTTGCTAAATCGAGAATTATTTCTTCCGATATTTGTTTTGTATTTCCATACGGCGAAAGAGCTGGTTTAATAGGTGCAGTTTCTTTTATGGGCAATTTATCGGGTTCGCCATATACAGTACACGATGAAGAAAAAACTAAATAAGGAATATTGTAGGCAATCATATTTTCGAGCAAGAGCAGTAGTGATACTATATTGTTGTAATAGTAAAGCAATGGTTTTTCGACCGATTCTCCAACAGCTTTGAGTGCTGCAAAATGAATGACAGCGTCTAAATCGTGGTGGTCTTCAAAATAAGCTGCAACTGCTTCTTTGTCGGTCAACTCGAGCTTTGTAAAATGCGGTTCTTTGCTGGTGATTTTTTTTATTCCCTGTAATACCGAACTGTGAGAATTTGAAAAATTATCGACAAGAAATACTTCGTAATTTTTTTGTAAAAGTTCTACGGCTGTATGAGAACCAATGTAACCAGTGCCTCCGGTAATGAGAATTTTTTTACTCATGGTTTACAAACTCCAATAAGTTAAACGATGTTTTTGTTTTCGGTATAATCCTTTGACGTCAACTAAAATGCCTTTTTCATCCATTAAATTTTCAAAATAACTCAATGGTAGTTCTTTATATGGTTTATGGGCAACTGCAACGATGATAGCATCGTATTTTCCGACAGGATGTTCTGATAAATGATAGCCATATTCTTCATAGAATTCGTGTTTATCGGCAAAAGGATCGATCATGTCAACGTGAATACCATAAGACTTTAGTTCGCTAATAACATCGGCTACACGTGAATTTCGCAAGTCGGCAACATCTTCTTTAAATGTTACTCCCATAACTAAGACACGGCTGTTTAAAACATTTTTACCAGCAGCAATAATTTTTTTTACGGTTTGTTTGGCAACGTAAAAACCCATGCTATCGTTTACAAAGCGTCCTGCATTGATAATTTGTGCATGGTAACGATATTCTTTGGCTTTGTATGTTAAATAATAAGGATCTACACCAATGCAATGACCGCCTACTAAACCCGGATAAAATTTTAAAAAATTCCATTTTGTGCCTGCTGCTTCCAAAACTTCGTATGTGTTAATTCCCATACGATTGAAAATAATCGACAATTCATTCATGAGTGCAATGTTAACGTCGCGTTGTGTGTTTTCAATAATTTTTGCAGCTTCGGCAACTTTTATGGATGATGCTCTATGAACCCCTGCTTTTACTACTAATTCATACGTTTTTGCAACAATGTCGAGAGTTTCTTCGTCGCATCCTGAAACAACTTTTACTATAGTAGATAGCGTGTGTTCTTTATCGCCAGGGTTAATGCGTTCTGGAGAATATCCAACTTTAAAATCATTAGGAAATTTTAAACCCGAAAATTTTTCTATAACAGGAATACAATCTTCTTCCGTACAGCCCGGATATACAGTTGATTCGTACACAACAATATCACCTGGTTTAATTATTTTTCCAACGGTTTCGCTAGCTTTAATAACTGGAGTTAGATCGGGCATATTGTGTTTGTCGATAGGAGTGGGAACAGCAACTATATGAAAAGTTGCTTGTTTAAGATCTTCGGGATTGCTTGTAAACAAAATGTCGCAGCCTTCAAACTCTGAAGAGTCAAGTTCGTGGCTGGGATCGATTCCTTTTTTCATCAGCTCAATTCGATCGGGTTTTATATCAAAACCAACAACAGAAATTTTCTTTGCAAATTCCAAAGCTATGGGCAAACCTACATAACCCAAGCCAATAACCGATAGTTTAGTTTCTTTTTTTAATAATTTTTCAAAAGTATTCATAAACGATATTATATTTTAAAACAAAATGGATGACTTTCATCAGAATATTTGCTTAATGTAGCATTTCTAATTTGATATGCAAGTTCAATAGAAGGTTTTGCATCGTGCAAACCAAAACCATTGCCCGATAAAATATGTTTATAACTTTCGGTATGCAAATCAGTAAACCCATCGCTAAATTCTATTTCTTTACCATTTAAGGTGAGCGATCGGTAAGTGCATTTACCTTGCTCTTTTACAGTAGCAGGCAAGTCGTCGAAATCGAGGCTTAAATACCAACGAACTCGGGCTTTTTGTAATCGAAGAAAGCCCGATGCTTTGTTTGGTTGGGATAAAAATACTTTTTGTTCTAATACGCCGCCAAATATCCAAAGTAGCATGTCAAAAAAATGTATACCAATATTTGTGGCAATACCTCCCGATTTTTGTACATCGCCTTTCCACGAAAAAAAATACCAATTGCCACGACTAGTAATGTAAGTAAGGTCAATATCAAAAATTTCGTTTGTTGTAGATTGTTCAACCCATTGTTTTAATTGAATAATGTTTGGGTGTAATCGTAGTTGCAATATAGTATAAACCTTTTTCCCTGTTTCTTTTTCTATTTCGGCAAGTGCATCTACATTCCACGGATTGAGTACAAGTGGCTTTTCGCATATAGCAAAGGCTCCTGTTCTTAAAGCAAAGCGAATATGGGAGTCGTGTAAATAGTTGGGCGAACATATACTGATATAATGAACTAGTGTACCATTGCGTTTTAATTTATCTATATGACGGTCGAATCGTTCAAATTCAGAAAAATAATCGGCTTTTGGAAAATAAGAATCAATAAATCCAACACTATCAAACGGATCGAGTGCAGCAATTAGATTATTGCCTGTTTCTTTTATGGCTTTTACATGTCGTGGAGCAATGTAACCGGCAATACCAATAAGAGCAAAGTTTTTACTCATATTTTACGTACATTACCTTGTTCGAGTATATATTTTTCATTGCTTTCGGGACAAATAGCAATATTTTGTTCATTAAAGTGAAGGCGATGACCATATTCACTCATCCATCCTATTTGTCGAGCAGGATTGCCGACTACTAATGCATAAGGCTTTACATCTTTTGTAACTACAGCACCGGCACCAATAAAAGCAAACTCACCAATCGTAATTCCACAAACAATGGTTGCGTTAGCTCCAATGGTTGCTCCTCTTTTTACCAGCGTCTTTTGATATTGATCTCTGCGATTAATGGCACTGCGTGGATTAACAACATTAGTGAAAACCATGGAAGGACCAAGAAAAACATCATCTTCGCAAATAACTCCAGTATAAATGCTTACGTTGTTTTGTACTTTTACATTGTTTCCAAGTATTACTTCGGGCGAAACAACAACGTTTTGTCCTAAATTGCAATTTTTTCCGATTTTACAATTAGGCATGATATGACTAAAATGCCAGATTTTTGTTCCTTCACCTATCGTACAGCCTTCGTCAATAACTGCCGTTGGATGAGCAAAATATTTTTGTTCCATGTTTTTGAATATGTTGCAAAAATAAAAAAATAATGCAATAAAAAAGCTGCCTTTTTCAAGACAGCTTACCCTAAAACAAATAAAAAACTTATGTGTGGTTATTGCTTAATTAACTTATTTAAGTACAAACCATCTTTCGATTCAACAGAAATAATATAAATGCCTGCAGGAATGCCAGAAGCAGAAATAGTTAGCGTTTGTTTGCCTTGTTGTAAGTTTGTATATGATTTTTGTAAGAGCACTTGTCCGTTTAAGTTCATTATTTTTATGTCTGCATTACTGTTTACAGAAAGATTAAAATCTATATTAAATGTAGATTGTACGGGATTGGGATAAATTAGAATATTAGAAAGATTCGTTAAGTCGGTAGTAGGAGCATAAACAGGACCTCTAAAGTTTTCGCAACGGAAAATTCCTCTACCCCGTGTTGAAGCAAAAATAACTCCATGATTGCTTATTGTAGTTGGAATACCACCAAAAACAACTTGGTTGTTAGGTATCCATCCATTGGGCAATATTTGCTGACGAAGATCGGAAACAGGGACATTGGCCATTCCGTCTATTTGTTGAATCCACACGGGATTTGTTGCGGTAATATCTTCCGTAAACCAAATGCCTTTGTCTGTTCCAAGCATAACTTGTTGGCTGTTATTCCAGATAACGATTGAGGCATAAACGGGCATATTAGGTAGATTTCCTTGTTTAGAAACAAAGTTTACTTGCATAGTGTCGTTTGTAGTACTTGCGGCATTAGTTGAATAATATACATGACTTCCGGTTGTATGATCGCCAATGGTAACAACTAAATTTTCGTTATTTTGAGGATCGATACCTAAACTTTGTACTTTTCCTTGGAATGTTCCGAGCTTCTGAAAACTAACGACACATGTAGAAGTACCGGCAGTTGCTAATGCTTTGGTGCGTGCAGCTTGTATGTTCTTTAACCGGAATACGGTGCTGGTGTTTGTTGTAGAATCGTATCCGGCAAAATAAATAATATCGCCATCTGCAGTAAATTCTAATACATTTACTTTTTTAATACTTGAATGGTTGGCAACAGGATACCACGATGGTGTTCGTGCAGGGTCTAAAGCATTCCATGATATCCAAACTCGGTTTGTAAGTCCTAATGCCGTTAATACTTGATAATGATCTTGAACATATAATGTATCGTCTTTATTGATAACAGTATCGCCTGCTAAATCGGTAGAATTTATAATATGATAAATATTTTTGCCATAAGAATTTGTTACAAAAATGGTGTCACCTAGTCGTAAATTTCTTTTAGCAATGTATGAAATTTTAAAAATTGAATTAGGATCGTAATATTTTTCATGAACTCTGATAGGAGCTAAAAATGGTTCTTTACTTGTACCAAGACTGTGTCCGTTTGTTCCAGTGGGGATAGAATCGGCAACAGCAAGAGTAGAAAAGCCATTCCCTCCTTGATAAGTGCGAATCAAACTTCCGTAGGTACGTGTTACAATCATAAAATCAGGATTAATAGTTAAGCGTTGAACACTTCCGATAGTGCCACTTAAGTATTTAAAAAAATGTTTATCAGTATTTCCCATCAAGTTATTATGTAAAATGCCATTGTGTACAGTTCCACCCACAACTTCATTATTGTCGGCAATGGCAACATTAAGGAAGTCCATAGTATTGTAATTTTTTACAATCCAAGCCCAGTTGTAACCACTGTTGGTCGATTTAAAAACGCCACCATCGGTTGCAACATAAATAGTTTTGCTTGAAGAAAAATTAGGGCTAAACACTATGTTATGAATATTTTCATGGACATAAAATGAACTAAATGTAGGAATGCCCGATGACATAGAAAGTTGAACAAAGCTAGTAGACGGAGTATATGCATAAAGATCAACACCGCCTAAATATATTTTGTCTTCGTTTGTAGGATCAACAGAAATGGAGCAGTGGTAACGTCCTTGTTTGTTTTTGGCATTTCCAAAGGGTTGAAATTGACTGGTAACATTAGAAACAATGGGTGTCCATGAGTTCCCTTTGTTTTTGCTTTCGTATATGTTTTTTAATTTTCCGTCTTGTGCAACAGCAAAACAATACACATGATTTACATTGGTAGGAGCAATAGCAAATTCAAGACGAATTACATCGCTGGGAATATCTGTTGCTTGTATAAAATTATCATTGCCTGTATTGCATATATAAGCTTTGTTATTTAACGACGCTACAATTAGTGAACCATCACTACTTACTTCAATATCTGTTGCAGGACTTTCAAAATTAGCATCGCTTGAAGGGATAGGATTTGTCCAGGTTTGCCCACCATCGGTAGAAATTCTAATACCTTTAATAGTAGCAGCATAAATTTTGTTATTTGCTCCTGAAATTCTTGTAACATATGCAAAATCGTCGGTATTTGTTGATTGCAATTGTGTCCAAGTGTTTCCACCGTCGGTTGATTTCCAAATTCCGTTACCTTTTATTCCTAAACCTCCATCAAATCCAAAATATTCGCCTGTACCAAAGTAAATATCGCCATTTGTAGCTTGATATATGCAGCTAATAGCTATATTTTCAAACATGTCGCTATTGGCAACTTTCATCCACGATGTGCCACCAGTTGTCGATTTCCATAATCCTCCTGCAATGCCACCAGCAAATAATAAATTGGGATTGTTTTTATCAACGAGCAAAGCACGAGTTCTGCCTCCATAGTTGCACGGACCCATTTCTATCCATTGTATGTTTATGCTTTTTTCCTTCTTATTCGTGAGTAGTTTTTGTCCGTTTAACATCTCATTGCCACCAAATAAAAACATACTAAACAATACAAGGTATAACAACTTGTTTCTCATACAATTACAATATTTGTTAAAAAATCTTTAATTCAGCGTGCAATATACGTATAAATTTTTTAACTGAAAAATCTTTATGAATACATTTTTTAATGGTAAAAGGTAAAAAACTCAATATATTCTTTTGAAAAATATGTTAGTTTTGAGAAAAAAATATGAATACAAAGTTGTTTAGATATTTTTTGCAAGGATTGTTTTACCTGGCTCCATTTGTTGTAACTATTTATATTCTATATGAAGTGATAATTTTTTTCGATAAGTTATTTTTAAAGATTACCAACATCAATGTTCCAGGTATAGGTATTTTAATAATGATTGTAAGTGTAACCATTTTGGGCTTATTAACCGACATGTATTTAGCCCGCCCTATAATTGGTTATATTCAGGGAATTATTTCAAAAATTCCTGTAGTAAAAGAAGTTTATTTTCCCCTTAAAGATATTTTTGATGCATTATTAGGGAAAAATCGTAAGTTCACAAAACCAGTACTCGTAAAAGTGAATCCGGTAACAAATGTAGATAAGATAGGTTTTATTATGCAAGAGAGTTTAAAGGAGTTAAATATTAAAGAAAATAAGGTAGCAGTTTATTTTCCACATTCTTATGCATTTTCGGGCGAATTGTATATTGTACCAGCAGAATATGTAACACCTTTAGATATTCCGGCATCGGTAGCATTAAAGTTTATAGTATCGGGTGGGGCAATACTGCAAACAAAAGTTACTGAAACGAACTAAAAGTAGGATTATCAATTTTATTTCCTTTTTCATCCCACGATGTTTGTTTAATATTTTTATCGTTGCTAAAAATAATTTCCGATTTTTTTTGTCCGTTTTTGTAATAATAAATGGCAGGACCTTCTTTGATACCATTTTTATAAACGCAGTATCGTTTTTTATTTCCGTTTTCATAAAACCATAGCCATTCGCCATCGCGAAGTCCATCTTTTATAAAACCACCCATTCCTAACTGACCGTTAGGATATGTGGTAATACATTTTCCTGTAAAAGGTGTCGTCGAACCTATTTCATAGAATTTTCCGTTACGTTCTTCTAATTCATTGTAATTGACAATTTTTTGAGCAAATATGCTAAAGCAATACAATTGAAAAAGTAATAGTAAAAGTAATTTTTTCATACCTTGCAAAGGTAAATGAAAATTTAATATGATTATATAAAATTATTTATTCATCAACATCAATATCGGGAATATAGTTTGTGGACGTAACGGTAAATTCAGTACGACGATTAAGCTGATTGGCAATTTCTTTTTGTTCAGGATCCTTTAACGAGTTAATAAATGTTTCGGTCAATACAGTTCCTTCTGGAAGAAATGGGTATTTTTGAGCTAATCGAGGTGTAATGGTTTTGGGTACATTTTTACCATATCCTTTAGCTGTAAGTCTATCTTTAGCAATGCCTTTTTCTATTAAATAATCAATAACCGATTGAGCTCTGCGTTGCGAAAGTATGATGTTGCTAAGCGAATCACCAACCATATCGGTATGTGAAGCTAATTCGATGGTTATATTGGGATTGGCGTGTAAAATATCAATCAGTTTATTTAATTCTTTTTTCGATTCAGGGCGCAATTCCCATTTGCCAAAATCGTAATAAATATTTTCTACCTCTACAGGATTGGCAATGTTAGCTAATCGAATTTCATCAGTAAATGTTTTACTGTCAGCAAGTTCGGCAGTTGATATTTTCCCTTTCTGATTCAAATAACCTTCTTTTTTAGCTAAATAAATGTAATCGGTATGAGGATTAAGCTTGTATTTAAAGCTTCCGTCTTCGAGCGTAGTAATATCAAGGTCGGTACCATCACTGCCTACGATTCTAACTTTTGCTCCTTTAATAGGCTTATCGGTAGTTGCGTCTTTTACTTTTCCTTGTAATATAAATTCCATAGGTGGTAAGTAAAAAGAATAGATATCGTCTTTCCCTCTTCCACCTTTACGGCTCGAAGAAAATAATCCTTCTTCTTTATCTTTTTTAAAAACAATTGCGAAATCATCGGCAGAGGAGTTTATGGGGTAACGCATATTTTCTACAACCCATTCGCCTTCATCGTTTTTGGTTGCTTTAAAAATATCAAGCCCCCCCATTCCGGGATGTCCGTTCGATGCAAAGTATAAAATTCCATTTTCGCGAATGTAAGGATAAAGTTCATCGCCAGGAGTATTTATTTGCATCCCTAAGTTAACAGGGTTTGAAAAAGGGCGATTTTTATTAGGACGTGTCATTACATATATATCATTCCCTCCAAAACCACCGGGCATATTGGCTACAAAATATAAAGTTAAACCATCGGGCGAAAGGCTTGGGTGTCCAACGGTAATACTATCGCTGGCAATGGGAATGTTTTCGCAGGTAGTCCAATCTTCGCCAGGCTGACGTGAAGCTTTAAAAATTTTACATCCAAGTTTTATTCCACGAACAATTTTACAACGAGTAAAATACAGATCGTTATAGTTATTCGCGAGTGAAGGTGTGCCGTCGTCATTGGGAGAATTGACAGTGTCGTTAAGAGGAACTGGTTTTTCCCAAATATTTTTACGGTTTAATGTGCTTTCAAAAATATCGGTAAAGTACGTTCCCGTAACGGGATTAATTTTTTCGCCATGCAATCCTGGTCGGCTACTTGTAAAGTAGATGGAAGTAAAATCGTCGTTAGCAAAAGCAGGTGCAAAATCACTTTCTTTAGAGTTCAATTCTTTCATATTTGTAATTACATAGCGAGTAGGATATTGCAACCATTCGGCAGCCATGCTACACGATTTATATCGTTCTTTTGCATAATTATCGTCAGGTTTATATTTTAAATATTCTTTAAATTGTATTGCGGCTTCGGCATATTTTTCATTTTTTTTTAGCATATCGGCATAATGCAAAATTGCGATAGGATCGTGATATTCTTTTTGAATAGCTTTTAAATAAGCCATTTCGGCTTTAACAGGGTCGTTCATATTGCGGTAGCATTCTGCTATGCGAAACAGAATATATGCTTTTTCATATTTATTTTTACTTTCTTTAAGGTTATCTTTATATAAATTTAATGCTTTAAAGTATTCTCTGGTAGAAAATGCCAAATCGGCTTTTTTGGTTAGTTTACTATAGAATTCATCATTGTTTTGTGAAAAGACAACAATATGTAATAAAATTATACCGAAAGTTAAATATATTCTCATAGCTAACATAATAATAAGTCAATAAAACGATAGTTTGGCAAAAATAGTATATTTTCAATAGTTCTATGAATGAAAAATTTTAAGGAAGTTAAAAAAGTTGAAATGTACGATAAAAAGCTAATTCATGCGTCGAACAATGATTTTTTCTTCGTATGTTTCATTGTTCTTCAAAATTAAGGCGCCCCATCCTTTTAAGGTATCATAAGTATTCCAAGAAATTTGTTTTCTGTACCAGGCATAAACACTGTATATGCTTTCGTATTTGAATGTATGATACGTTTTTCCCGATGCATCGGTTTTTTGAATATCATAAAGTTTTTTCTCGTCTGGGTCGTAATAACCTACTGATGGGTAATTATTGCTATAAAGAGTAGGATCGGAATAAACTTTAACGGTAGCTCCAGCAAGTGGCTTGCCTTGTTCATCTACAACAAGAACAGTTGCCTTAGGTGGTTTTTCTTTTTTACATTTTGATGCTGTGCCTACAATAAATATAGAAATTAGTACTATTAAGACGATTTTTGTATTCATATTTATCTTAAAATTAAAGTTTTTTCAGTAGTTTTCCCATTTTCAAGAAAAATCATTCCCGAGGCTTGGCGGTTAGGATTGGTTTGTTTGGCTTCTACATTTAAAATAGCTTCATTTCTAAATTCGAAAGTAACAGTACCGTTTGCATCGGTCTTGTCTTTTAGTTCTATGGTTTTGTCAATAGGGTCAACATAGCTTCCATTAGGTTGAGCGTAAACTCTAACTGTAACATTGGCAACGGGCTTATATAGGGTGTCTAATGTTTTAATAACAGCTTTGGGAGGTCCTGGTTTTTTACAGGATAAGACCAAAGAGCCCACCGCGGCAACTATGAGTAGTAAAAAGCCTTTCATAATGAACCTACAATATTAATACATTTTTCGATAATAATCAAGAGCTTTCGAAAAAAATTGCAGGATAGAAGTATTTCTATTAACTTTGCAGCAAGGCTCCGTAGTTCAACTGGATAGAACATCAGATTCCGGTTCTGAGGGTTGGGGGTTCGAGTCCCTCCGGAGTCACGAGGCTTTTGCTTCGGCAAGCATGCGTTCGCCTTTGGCAATAGCATCTTCGATGGTTCCGCAAAGATTAAATGCTGCTTCGGGCAAATAATCAACCTCGCCGTCTAGTATCATGTTAAAACCACGTATAGTGTCTTCTATAGAAACCATTACGCCTTTAATACCCGTGAATTGTTCGGCAACATGGAATGGTTGTGATAAAAATCGTTGGACACGACGGGCACGATGAACAACTAATTTATCTTCTTCCGAAAGTTCGTCAATTCCGAGAATTGCAATAATATCTTGAAGTTCTTTGTAGCGTTGTAATATTTCTTTAACGCGTTGAGCACATTTATAATGTTCTTCGCCAACAATTTCAGGAGTAAGAATTCGTGAGGTAGAATCGAGTGGATCTACTGCAGGGTAAATTCCTAATTCTGCTATTTTGCGACTTAAAACAGTAGTAGCATCGAGGTGTGAGAATGTAGTTGCAGGTGCAGGGTCGGTAAGGTCGTCGGCTGGCACATAAACAGCTTGTACCGAAGTTATCGAACCATATTTTGTAGAGGTAATACGCTCTTGCATAATTCCCATTTCTGTAGCAAGAGTAGGTTGATAACCAACAGCGCTGGGCATACGTCCGAGCAATGCCGAAACTTCTGATCCAGCTTGTGTAAAGCGGAATATATTATCAATAAAGAATAAAATATCTCTTCCTTTGCCACCTTCGGCAATGTCGCCATCGCGAAAATATTCGGCAACAGTTAGACCGCTAAGGGCAACGGTAGCACGAGCTCCGGGAGGTTCGTTCATCTGACCAAAAATCATTGTTAACGACGATTCTTCTAGCAATTTCATGTCAACTTTTGTTAAATCCCATCCTCCCGCTTCCATGCTTTTTTTGAATTCAGGTCCATACTTAACGATATTTGCTTCGATCATTTCGCGAAGCAGGTCGTTCCCTTCACGAGTGCGTTCGCCAACACCGGCAAATACCGATAAGCCACTATATCCTTTGGCTATGTTGTTTATGAGCTCTTGAATAATAACGGTTTTACCTACGCCAGCACCGCCGAATAAGCCAATTTTCCCACCTTTAGCATAAGGTTCAAGAAGGTCTATGACTTTAATGCCTGTATAAAGAATTTCGGCTTCGGTCGAAAGTTCTTCGTATTTGGGTGGTTTAGCATGAATAGGACGACCGTTTTCTTTTGAAACTTCGCCCAATCCATCAATAGTATCGCCTACTACATTGAATAATCTTCCTTTAATTTGATTCCCGATGGGCATGCGAATATTATCGCCTTTGGCTATAACTTTCATGCCTCTTCTTAATCCATCGGTACTATCCATGGCTATAGCACGAATAGAACGTTCGCCAATATGTTGTTGACATTCAATAACGAGTTTTGTTCCGTTGTCGCGAATTATTTCTAATGCTTCTTTTATTTTTGGCAATTCGTTTCCCGATACTTCAAAAGAAACATCAATAACTGGTCCAATAATTTGAGATATGTAACCAATTTTTTCTTCCATGAAACATAATTTTATTAGCTACAAACGTACATAAAATTTTGAAAAAACACAAAAAGGAAGTTTTATTTTGTAAACGAAAATTTATTCGAACGTAAGGAGTACTAATTTTACATGAATCTATCAGAAAATGAGCCTATAAACAGCAAAAGTTTTTAGTAACTATGATAGTTTGTTCTTAAATAAAAACTCTATAAAACATATAGACTAAATATTGTTTAATTTTTTATATCTTTGTCAAAAAAAATCGCCATTTTTTTCATCTATGATTCAAGTTTCAGAAGTATCTCTCAGAATTGTCTGTACAGTTTTGTTAAACATTAGTTTACCTTGCATTCAAAGAATACTAACAAAAAATATTTTAAAGAAAAGCTATAAAAATTTACAGATTAATAAATTAACATGTTCATGAATACAAACAATATAGTTCCCGATTTCTCAAAACAAATAAGTCGAAATAAAAAAGAATCTCTACTGAATCAGAAAAGTATTTCAATTTGGCTGATTGGTCTTTCGGGTAGTGGAAAATCTACATTAGCATCGGCTTTGGAGCATCATTTGTTTGATATGGGTTTTAAGACAGCCTGGCTCGATGGTGATAATGTTCGTATTGGCATTAACAAAGATTTAGGATTTACTATAAATGACAGAGAAGAAAATATTCGTCGGATAGCAGAAATCAATAAGCTATTCATTAACAATGGTATTATTGTAATTAATTCGTTTGTCTGTCCTCTCGAATCGATGAGAAGCAATATAATATCAATTATTGGCAATGATGATGTGATTTTTATATATACGAAGGCGTCGATAGAAACTTGTATAAAGCGCGATGTAAAAGGTTTATACAAAAAAGCATTACAAGGAGAAATTTCACAGTTTACAGGTATTTCCGATATTTTTGAAGAACCGTTAAGAGCGCATCTTGTTGTCGATACAGAGCAAAATTCGTTTGAAACAAATATGAATGAAATTATCAACTTTATAATACCTAAAGTGAGCCTATGATCAGTTATAAAAACACGCATTTACAGGAGCTAGAAAATGAGGCAATATATGTAATTCGCGAAGCAGCGGCACAATTCGAACGTCCTACCATGTTATTTTCGGGAGGTAAAGATAGTATTGTAATGTATCATTTGGCGAGGAAAGCATTTTATCCAGCTAAAGTTCCTTTTCCTTTGCTTCATATAGATACAGGACATAATTTTCAAGAGACATTAGAATTTCGCGATTATTTAATGAAAAAAACAGGTGGAACATGCATCGTACGATATGTACAAGATACAATTAATCAAGGAAAAGTGCAAGAAGAAACAGGGTATAATGCCAGTCGAAATGTTTTGCAAACGGTTACATTATTAGATGCAATCGAAGAGTTTAAGTTCGATTGTGCTATGGGTGGTGGGCGAAGGGACGAAGAAAAAGCCCGTGCCAAAGAACGTTTTTTTTCGCATCGGGATGAATTTGGGCAGTGGGATCCAAAAAATCAGCGACCCGAATTATGGAATATTTTTAATGGAAGAAAAAAAATGGGCGAACATTTTAGAGTTTTTCCATTGAGCAATTGGACAGAGCTGGATGTATGGTTATACATTTTATTGGAAAAAATAGAAATTCCATCAATATACTTTTCTCACGAACGAGAAGTTTTTAATCGTGATGGAGTATGGCTTGCTACAGCTCCATTTATGAAATTAAAACCAACAGAACATCCGGTAATTAAGCGTGTACGATGCAGAACAATTGGCGATATTACATGTACAGGACTTGTTTTATCCGAAGCGTCTAGCGTAGAAGATATTGTAGCAGAAATAGCACAAACACGCATAACAGAACGCGGAGGACGTTACGACGATAAACGGAGTGATACTGCCATGGAAGATAGAAAAAGAGAAGGGTATTTTTAAAAAATGTTATTATGAGTACAAATCTTGTTATTGATATGAAAACAAATATAAATGAAACTATCGGAAGTTATACCCAAATGGAATTGCTTCGTTTTACTACTGCTGGAAGTGTTGATGATGGTAAAAGTACACTAATTGGGCGATTATTGTACGATAGCAAAGCAATATTCGAAGATCAATTAAAAGCATTGGAAAAGGCAAGCATGCTAAAAGGGGATGAAACTATTAATTTGGCACTTTTAACCGATGGATTAAAAGCAGAACGGGAGCAAGGAATAACAATAGATGTAGCATACAGATATTTTCACACACCTCGCCGTAAATTTATTATTGCCGATACCCCCGGACATATTCAATACACACGAAACATGGTTACAGGAGCTTCTACTGCTAATCTCGCTTTAATTTTGGTAGATGCTCGGCATGGTATTGTCGAACAAACGCGTCGTCATGCTTTTATTGCCAGTTTGTTGCAAATACCTCACATGGTTGTATGTATAAACAAAATGGATTTAGTATCGTATAGCGAAGAACGGTTTAATGAAATAACGCAACAGTTTTTAGAAATTGCAACAAAACTCGATATAAAAGACATTCGATTTGTTCCTATATGTGCCCTTCATGGCGATAATATTGTTAAACGTAGTACACAAATGCCTTGGTACGAAGGACCAACGCTTATGTGGTTATTAGAAACTATTTACATTAGTAGTGATACTAATTTTATAGATGCACGTTTTCCGGTGCAGTATGTAATTCGTCCAAACTCAAAAGAATTTCATGATTATAGAGGGTATGCTGGACGTGTAGCAAGTGGAATATTCCGCAAGGGCGATAAAATAAAAGTACTCCCATCGGGGTATACATCAACTATAGTACAAATAGACATTTTTGAAAACTCAATCAACGAAGCTGTGGCAGGACAATCCGTTTCTATTGTATTAGCTGATGATATTGATATTAGCCGAGGCGATATGATTGTCAAAGAAAATAACTTACCTGTAATTTCGCAAGATGTAGAAATGATGTTTTGCTGGTTTAATGAACGACCTTTACAAATAAAAGGAAAATATATATTGCGACACACAACCAATGAAGTAAAATGTATGATAAACGATGTGCGGTATAAAATTGAGATGAATACATTGCAACGAAACGAAACAGATAAACATGTTGGGATGAACGACATTGGTCGAATGTCGGTTCGAACTCAAAAACCCATATTTTTCGATTCTTACAGAAAAAATCGTAATACAGGCAGCGTTATTCTGATTGATGAAATTACCAACGAAACTATTGCTGCAGGAATGATAATTTAAAACTATATATTTTTTCTGTTTGCAATTTTTTAAATATAGCTTTTTTACATATATTTGATAAATTTATCAGATGAAAATTTATATAAAGTTCTTTTTATTTGTATTGTTGATACCACATGCTTATTGTCAAATTACTGAAAAGGAAAAAGAATTAAGAAAATTATCTATAGATACAACATTGCTTGGTTGGAAAAGTGGGGGCATATTAAATTTTACGCTTTCGCAAGTTTCGTTAGTAAACTGGGCAGCAGGAGGTAATAATTCATACGCTGGAAGTGTGTTGTTTAATGCGTTTATAAAGTACAACTCAACCCGATTTAGCATGGAAAATGTATTCGATTTTGGTTTGGGGATGCAAAAGCAAGCGTCGTTAAAATATCGAAAAACTGATGATAAGATTGATTTTTCGTCGAAATACGGGTATTTGCTCAAAAATAAAATATATGTAGCAGTATTAGTTAACTTTAAAACCCAAAGTATGCCAGGATACAATTATCCAAACGATTCGGTAATGATTTCCGATTTTATGAGCCCTGCATACTTGTTATTTGCCAGCGGTATTGATTGGAAACCCAAAGAGTATTTATCAGTCTTTTTAGCACCATTGACAGGAAAAACCACATTTGTAAATAATCAAAATTTAGCAAATGCTGGAGCTTTTGGCGTTGAGCCTGCTGTTTACGAACAGGGAGTTTTAGTTAAAAAAGGAAAAACATTCAGAGCTGAATTTGGAGGTTATTTAAAAACTTCTATTCAACGAAAATTTAAAGAAACATATACCCTTCATTCAAAACTTGAACTTTTTTCGAACTATTTTAAGAATCCACAGAATATAGATGTTTATTGGGAATTATTATTGGGCATAAAACTAAGTAAATATTTAGCTTTTTCTGTAAATACGATTTTAATATACGACGACGATGTTAAGGTAGAAATAAAAGACAAACAAGGAAATATTACGGGCAAAGGACCTCGCATGCAGTTTAAAGAAATAATAGGAATAGGATTTTCATATAAATTTTAAACTCATAGCATTATGAAAAAAACTTTAAAAGAATTTCGCGAATTTGCCATTAAAGGCAATGTTTTAGACTTAGCTGTAGCAGTTATTTTGGGTGGAGCGTTTGGCAAAATAGTATCGTCGCTGGTAAACGATATTATTATGCCACCCATAGGCTTGCTTTTAGGAAATGTCGATTTTAAAGACTTAAAGTGGGTAATACAGGATAACGAACCAGTAATTAGTCTTAATTATGGAATGTTTTTGCAAAATGTTGTTGATTTTTTACTCATCGCATTTTCTGTATTTATTATGGTTAAAATAGCTGTCAAATTTCAGAAGAAGAAGGAGATAACACCCGAGCAACCAAAACCTACCAAAGAAGCACAGCTCTTAGAGGAAATTCGCGATCTTTTGAAGGAGAAAAAGAATTAGTTTGTTACCACAAACTTTTTTACAAATTTCTTTCCATTGGAGGTAATAAATAACTGATAAACACCCGATTGCATATTATTTTTTTGTATCCTAAAAGACGAGATGGCATCAGAGTCAATAACAATTTTATCTTGAAATAGAACTTTGCCTAACATATCGCTAATGTAATAATTTACAGTTGCGTCGGGAATACCTATAATGGTTATCACTATTTCACCTTCATCGTTGTACTGAACATTTACATTTTGCATAAATTCCATTTGATTCGGAGACACCACTCTTACTTCTGAGTAAGAAGTATTACCGTCGTAGTCGGTTTGTTTTATGCGATAATAAGTTTGCTGAGTGATAGATTCTTCGTCTATGAATTCATAGTTTATAATATCATTGGAATTGCCCGCACCTTTTATTTGAGCAATAGGTTTGTAAATGACGGCATCGGTTGATTTCAGAATTGTAAAATAATCGTTATTTACTTCTGAAGCGGTTGTCCATGAAAGCATAACTTTGTTATTGTTTAAAAGTGTTGCATCGAACGAAAGTAAATTTATTGGCAATATTTCGCAATTCATCGATCCTCCATCTGTAAAGTTAAATACCAAATCGAAACCGTTTGCATTTGGCGACCAGTTGTTTATCATTAAATAATATGTTTCTCCTGCTGTTACAGGGATTCCTTGAACCCAACTGTTTCCGTTAACGTCTTCCGAAAAATCTGTTTCGATATTATTCATTCCTGTGTTTGTTGGCCAATAATTTGCAGAACAAGGAACACAATCTACACCACCGCAATCTACACCCGTTTCGTCGGCATCTTTTATGTTATTGCTACAATGTGTACCGTCAGTAATATAAACAGCATAATCTTCTATTTCACCGTCAATACAACTTGCAGGATGACATGCAACAGGAGTACTAGTTCTTCTGTTTACAACTCTAAAACCTGTTTTTCCTACTCTTGCTCCAGCTGGTATTGTAATATTGACAGAATATGTTCCTGCTGCAACGTTCGATGCAATGGTATATTCCTCTCCAGCATCTGTAAAAATTAGATTTTTATTCCAATCGAACCATGCTTTAATGTTATTTTGATTTCCTCCTGCAACTGTTACTGAGAGTGTGTATGTTGAACCTTTATTTACTGAAGTGGATAAATTTTTATAATCGGCATATCCACTACTAGGTGTAGCATTATTTATAGTGTTGAATGTTACATTGGAAATGTATCGACTAGGAGAACATCCGTTCCACCATGCGTTATTATAACAGTACGACGGTGCTTCAGCATAACTACACCGAACAGGATCTCCTAAATTAGCACAATTGGATGCTCTATAAAGAGCAAAATCATAATCTTCAAAAAATTCTTCTGGTTTTACATCCAAATAAAGCCTTCCACTAGTGGTAATTTCGAAACGATACCAGTTTGAAAAATTTTCGCTAAGATTACAGCCCCCACAGGTTGAAGTAATACCAGGTCCGGGACTACTTGCATTCATATTTGTTGTGCCACAAATACTTGTTGCCGAAATACAATCATTGTTTGTAGGAGATGCTGCACAATCTACACACGATAAAGTAATATTCCAACCAGAATAATTGTAGGATGCATCAGAATAAAACTGGAATGTTAAGCAACCACTTTGAGTTGATGCCGTAAAACTAGAAGAAAAAGTTCCATTAATATTAGTGGGTGTTGCCATTGTCCTACAACCAGCCCATAAAATAGAGCTTCCTTGAGTAGGGCCATTTCTAACAATCAGATAATCATAACAACCCGATGCAGTTCCTTCTATATTCATCATCGTAAAAGTAGCCCTTACGCATTTTCCAGGAGCATCGGGACAAAATGTTCTATAAATTCTATTTATATTGTTAGAATAATTACCAGATCCTCCATCATCTTGGTATACGCCCGTACAAGTATTAACCATGCAAGCTCCTAAATATGTGTTTTGTTGTCCTTGTGTGGGGTGGAAATAATTGCCGGGCGTTTCGGGACAGCGAATATAAAATTGATGAGTGCCAGCAGAGTTATCGTCATCATCAATCAAAATATAATATGTTGTTCCCGCTGTCCAGTTCAACGGTCCGTATACACCAGGGCTAGAAATACGTGCAATGCATGTCCATCCTGTGGCTTCACATGGTGCAGTTTTATATCCGTATGTCATGCTTCCAGCCGCTGAATTAACTTGAATATAATGTGGTCCAGAAATGGTGGGGGTGTATGAAAAAATATTTTCTCGTCCAGGGGTCCCTGCTCCACAAACCTGATAATTCCAATTGCTAAAACCACTACCACTGTTAACGGTTACTGTTGTTCCGCAATTTGCAATGTTGGTTATCGCGCCACAAGCACCAATTCCCACATCGTAAGCACATATTTGAAATGTACCATTGTTATTGTTTCCATATTCCCATACACGAATATAAATGGTAGATCCAGGTGTAAGCCCCGTTCTATCTATTTGCGGCATAAGTCCATTAGGGCTGTCATCATCGTCACATTCAACAAGCGTTAATGAGCTGCATGTTCCTGTGTATATAGCCATTCCTCCGTCAGTCATTACACCTTCTTTTGTATCAATGGTAATATGTCCCGATGCAGGAACCGTTGCTTTAAACCACACGTCGCCACCTAAATAATTTGCACAACCCGGATGGGGAGGTCCCAATGTAGCACTTGCGCCTGCATTTGTATAAGTCGAATAACTGCAGGTTGCATTTACCGTTAAGTTAATTGCACCACTACATTCATCATTAGATGGACCTGCAGAGGCAGTATTAATTACTAATGAATACTGAGCTATTGAAGTATTATAATAATTGTCAACTATGATGTAATAGGTTGTTCCACTATATAAATAAACCGTTACGGAACCATTATCCCAACAAGAACCAATGTAGTTGGTAGATGTGTTTGAACAAGAACTCATTAAAAAGAAATCGGGCTCACCAGAAATATCTGTTGCTGTAATTGTGTATGAACCTGTAACAGTTGGAGTAAATTGATATACTTGTTCATCACCAATCATATCCCAAGAACATGAAGAATAATATGTCCAATCATTACCAGTAGTTCCTAATGTGCCATTATACGTAGTTCCTAATGTCATATTGATGATAGAACTACATGGCTGACTGTAATTATTAATAAAAATCCAGCCCAATAAAACTGTTATGATGAATCTTCTTTTCATGGCATAGATAAATTTTTAATCAATAAGGTAAGTTTCTGAATTTTTCTTTCTATTTCTTCCAGTTCATTGTTGCATGCCGATCTTCTTTTATAACCTTCAGATTGTATTTCAATTTTTCTTATTTCAAGTTCAGCAATCATTTTTTGGTATAAGATTATTTGTTTTTTAACTTCTTCGTTTTCTGGTAAAACTGTATTGGGATATGATAGTTCTTTTTCAGTTGGACGATTACTTTCAATGATTTGCTTACTTTCCAAAGGGGCTATCTCTTTAATTGCTTGTTTTTCGTTATTAAAATTCTGTGCTTTTAATTGAAAGAAAATGAGAATGCTAAATATACATAAGTAAATTTTCATAGGACTACTGTTTATAATCATAAATATTTAGTATTTTATTATACGTAAAATTAATATGATAGTTTCGTTTAATTCATGAGATGATAATTTATTTTTTTCAATTTCTGTTAATTAATGCAAATTTGTTAATTTTGCTCATGCGAAAGAGATGGAAAATTCAATTTGCTTTATTATTAGAAAATCTTAAAGTTTCGTCGCAAAGTTTAAGGGTAAATAAACTAAGAGCTACGCTTACGATACTAATAATTGCAGTTGGTATAATGGCGTTAGTAGGAATTCTCACTTCTATTGAAGCCATACGGAGTTCGTTGACTTCTAATTTTAGCAATTTGGGTGCAAATACTTTTCGAATTACAAATTGGTCGTTAAAAAATATGCGAGGTCGTCACGATCGCATTGAATATAAAAATATTAGTTTTCGCGAGGCTCTTCAGTTTAAAGAAAGATATACATTCCCTTCAACGGTGTCGATTACGATTATGGCTTCACAACAAGCTACCGTTAAATATAAAGACAAAAAAACAAATCCAAATATTTTAGTTACTGGGGTAGATGAAAACTATTTTTCCGTTTCGGGATATGAAATAGAACAAGGACGAAATTTTTCTTATCAAGAAATTATGCAAGGCAGTAATGTTGTTATTATTGGTAAAGAAATACAACAAAACTTATTTTCTGCAACTGACAATCCTATTGGTAAAAAAATATTGATAGGCAATAGTCGGTATATTATTATTGGCATTTTGAAATCTAAAGGCACTAGTTTTGGAAGTAGTGGCGATAAAATTTGTTTTATTCCTGTAGTTAATGCACGAAGTTTTAATAGTTCGGCAAATTCGTCATTTACAATAAATGTTATGCCAGCAAATGCTCAATATTTAGACGATGCTATTGCTGAAGCCGAAAGTTTATTTCGAATCATAAGAAGACTTCGCATTTCGGAACCGTCAAACTTTGAAATCAATAAAAGCGATAGTTTGGTCAATATGCTCATGGACAATATTAAATACGTTACAATGGCAGCTACTTTAATAGGTTTAATTACACTAATAGGCGCTTCTATTGGTTTAATGAACATTATGCTGGTATCGGTAAATGAACGCACTCGCGAAATTGGCACACGTAAAGCTATGGGAGCAAAACCTTCGCAAATTCGACAACAATTTCTTATTGAAGCTATTTATATTGGACAAATGGGAGGTGTCTTGGGCATAGTATTAGGAGTATTAATTGGCAATGTTATTGCTTTGGCAATTGAAGGTCCGTTCGTTATTCCTTGGATTTGGATTATTAGCGGTGTTTTGTTGTGTTTTTTAGTAAGCGTTTTATCGGGTTATTTACCTGCCAACAAAGCAGCAAAACTCGATCCTATAGAAGCATTACGATACGAGTAGTTTTTAATTATTTTTTTGTATTTTTGTATAAAATGAACTCAAATGTTTGATTTGAATTTTTTTCTTGTATTATTACAAAACGTTGCTGTATTGCTTTCACTGTCTTTGTTTTATGAATACTATTGGTTGCGTTTTGAACATAAAAAGGAAATTCAAAAACTTCTGACAGGATTAGTATTATCAGTAATTATTACAATTTTAATGTTTACTCCTTTTAAAGCAACTCCGAGTATTCTTTTCGATACTCGTTCGATATTATTGTCCATCTCTGGATTATTTTTTGGCTTTGTTCCCACCCTTTTGGCTACTATTACGGCATTATTTATTAGGATACAATTGGGTGGCGAGGGGATGTACATGGGCATTGCCGTTATTATTACATCAGCATTATTAGGGCTTTTGTGGAACAAATTTAGAAAAAATTGGGACAAACACAAATATTATTGGCTTGAATTGCTTTCATTAGGTTTTATGGTTCATTTAGCTATGGCGTTATATACCATGCTTCTCCCTTCGGGCAAGGATATCGAAGTGTTGAAACAAATTTTATTGCCATTATTGTTGGTATATATACCAGGTGAAATGTTATTGGGTTTGTTATTAAAGAAACAACAAAATAATTGGAACAATCGTAAGGCTAAAGAACAATTATTAGAAACAGAATTCTTGTTGCATCAATTAATAAACAATAGTCAACTTGTATCTATAATTATCAATAATAGGTATCAAATAACATACTGTAATCAGTATTTTTTAAGAATAACAGGTTTAAAAGAAGAACAAATATTGCATAAGAATATATTCGATTCTTTTTTCAATAATATAGATAGCGGCTCTCTTGCCAAACTTGAGCAAGTACTAAAACAAAATATGACAACAACAAATTTCACAAGCGAAATAAAACTTCCCAACAATCAATTGCTTTATATACATTGGCATGTAATGGCAACATACAATGTAGAACACCATCAAAACGGATTTTTATTTGTTGGCATAGATTTTACAGAACAAAAAAGTCTCGAAAAGAAACTAATGGAAACTAATGAAGAATTGGAAATACAAAACGAAAATTACATACAACTCAATAAAAAACTCGAAATTGCTAACAAAAAAGCCGAAGAACATATAAAATTAAAAAACCTTATCTTATTAAACCTTAGTCATGAAGTGCGAACACCGATGAATGCTATCTTGGGCTTTTCAGAGCTTTTACAAAAAGATATTCCAAAAGATAAACAAAAGCAGTTTGCCGATATTATTTACAATTCATCGAAGCAATTGTTACAAACGATTGATGATGTCGTATTTCTATCGAAGCTCGAAAATAAAGACATAATTGTTAAACAAAATGTATTTTCTCCTGCTAATCTTTTAAGAGAAATAGAACTATATTATCATTACAAAAACAATCAGCATCAAATTCAGTTTAGTATAAACATTCCTCCACAAGGCGATAATATTAAGATAATTGACGATGAACATAAAGTTAGGCAAATTTTATTTAATCTGACTAATAATGCATATCACTACACTCAGAAAGGGTTTATCATAGTAGGTTTTTTTATAGAAGGAAATCATATTATTTATTATGTTAAAGACACGGGAATAGGAATAGCCGACGAAGATAAAAACAATATTTTCGAAGCCTTTTATCGAGGTAGCGACGCATATACTTTTGCTATTAGAGGAATGGGCTTGGGATTAAGTATCGTAAAGCATTTGGTTGAATTATTAAATGGGTCTGTATGGTTCGAATCGGAAAAAGATAAAGGAAGTATTTTTTATGTAAAACTTCCATTACGTCCTTTTGTAGCTCAAGAAAAAGATGTTACAACAAATCATATAAATTTTCTTAAATATAAGTCTATACTTGTAGTAGAAGATGAATACAATAACTATTTATACCTCGAAGCATTGTTAAAAGATAAAGTGCATTCTCTCGATTATGCACCCAATGGCAAAATTGCCATCGATCTCTGTCAAAAAAAACAATTCGATGCAATAATTATGGACATTCGTATGCCAGTGATGAATGGAATAGAAACAATTCAATGGCTTACAAAACAAAATTATAAAACAAAAATTATTGCACTATCAGCATACAACGATTATAGTACTATTGAAGAAGCTAAAAAAGTTGGTTGTCATATATTTTTATCTAAGCCCATAAAAGAAGAAGATTTACTCGAACAACTTCATCAAATATTTTCATAAAAACACATATCTGATCAAATAATAATCAATGATGAAAAGAATACATTAATTTTGCCAAAAAAATCATGAAAAATATTGCCGTATTTCCTGGCTCGTTCGATCCAATTACTAAGGGTCATGAATCTGTTGTTCGCAGAGCATTGCCATTATTCGACAAATTGTACATCGCAATAGGCATCAACAGTGATAAAAAGGAAACATTGTTCCCTGTAGAAAAACGCATTAAATGGATTCAGCAGGTTTTTATTCATGAACCCAAGATAGAAGTTGTTACATACCAAGGATTAACAATAGACTTTTGTAAATCGGTCAATGCTCGCTTTATTTTAAGAGGGTTGCGTACTTCTGCCGATTTCGAATACGAAAGAGCTATTGCACAAACTAACAGATACTTAAACAACGGCATTGAAACTATATTTTTACTTACAACACCCGAGTTTACTCCTGTAAATAGCACTATTGTACGCGAAATAATCAAATACGGTGGCGATGCATCTAAATTTGTACCCGAAGGGATAAATTTGTATGAATAACATAACAAAAATTATTTTACTACTGTTATTGTTCCAAAATTTTTATTCTTTTACACAAAAGACAAGAATTACAGTTTCTAACATTACGTATGCAGGCGAAACACTTCCCATATTAAAGGAAAAAGATTTTATTACACAACTTTACGATACAATTTCATTTTTAAAATTCGACCAAAATGGTAAAGCAATGGCCGATGTACCGTGCAATTTTCCTTATTTGCTTAGTATTCCTATGTATAAATATCAAGTTTGGTTTTGCATCGAGCCCAATAAACAATATCAAATAAATGTTCCCAATAAACGAAACTTAACTCTGGAAGATTCGCTAACAGCATATTTTAAGCCAATAGAATTATTTGCTCCTACTGTTCCTTATGATTCTTCTGTTACACAAAATGCAATAATTGAGTTAAATTATGCCATAGATACATTGCTCAATAAACATTTAAAGATATTTCGATATAAAATAAAACGAAAAACAATCGATTCGTTGCTCAATGTTATCGAAAATTCATTTCTGTATTGCCAAAGCAAGTATTTTAAAGATTATTTATTTTTCAAAATAGGATGGTTAAGACATTTCTCATACGAACGCGATGTGAACTTTATAATCAAAAAATATTTTTCAGAGAAACCTGTACGAATAAACAATTTAGCTTATACAGAATGGTTCAACGAAATATTTTACGATTATTTATCGATGTATGCTACAACTGCTTGGGGCGAAAATGTATACTCAAGTATAGCCAAAGCTAAAAGTCCTACCGAACTTCGCAAAGATTTGCGTCGCAATCCTGCATTTACTAACGATACACTCATAGACCTCGTTATTCTTAAAGGACTTCATGATGCATATTTTACTAACAACTTGCCAAATAAAATAAAATTTCCCATTGCTCAGTTGAAACTTACTATTGATTCTATGACGCTTGTTGCTTGTACACCAGAACTAAAACAAATAGCGAAAAACATTCGACAAAAAATTAATAACGAAGAAACAGTCTTTATTTTTGAAGATTTTGCATTAAACGATTTCGATGGCAATGAATATTTTTTACGCAATTTTGCCGGAAAATTTTTGTATGTCAACATTTGCGATTTTCGCTCATACAGTTTTCTTATCGATCAAAAAAAAATAAAAGCACTTTTAAGCCGATTTTCAGATAAATTAACCGTCATACATATTGTACTTTATCCAAAAAAAGAATCGTTAAAAAGAATAATTCAGACGGAACAGTTGCATGGAATCTTTCTGACAACTGATAAACCAGAATTATTAAAGAAGCAACTTCGAATAAATGCTTTGCCCCATTTTATTATTTATACTCCCAACGGAAAGATATTAAATGCAAGCGCTCCACCACCCGAAGAAAGCATGATTATGTATTTTATGGAGATGATGAAATAATCTCTTTAATATTCGTTACCTGTATCAACAAGTAAAGTAAATTCACAAACGAAACATTGGGTAGTGTTCATTCCCTGGCAGGATGCCAATGGTACAATGTATCTCCGACATCCTTGTCGGAGAAATGATTCTTTACTGGCAGGATGCCAGTGTTACAATGGCATCTTCGACATCCTTGTCGGAGAATAAATTTCTAGTTAACCTCTTCGTTATAGCTACGAATGCATGAAGGGAATTTCAAAAGTTAGTCAATCCTCAATGTGTTATTTAGAATCACGCTTAATATATGTGTTATGCAATGGAAAAAATATTCTCTTTTTATCTAAACATATAAATATATTTGTATTGATAACATACTTTACAGAAAAAAGCGTACGATACGTTTTGAATGTATTATCTTAAAATTGTAAATTTGTAAAAAAGAAAAATATGAAAAAACTTATTCCATTTTGGGTAAGCTTGTTGTTAATTATGGGTTGTTATAGGGTTCCTATAACTAACCGCACACAATTGCGTCTATTGCCCGATGTAATGATAACAAATCTTGCCTTAACGAGTTACAACGAATTTATATCGAAACACCAGCTAGTTCCAGTAAGTGACCAGCGTTCGAAACAACTAGAGTCGGTAGGTAACAAGATGGCACAAGCAGCCAACAGTTTGTTTTCGGGGAAATATAAAAATAGGCTAAAAGGGATGAAGTGGGAATATCGCCTAGTCGAAAAATCGGAAGTAAATGCGTGGTGTATGCCTGGTGGAAAAATTGTTTTTTACACGGGCATTTTGCCATATACACTTGATGAAACGGGAATGGCTGTTGTCATGGGACATGAAATGGCTCATGCGATAGCTCGCCATGGCAACGAACGCTTAAGTCAGCAGTTAGCCATTTTAATGGGAGGGGTTACACTTGATGTTGCTTTGCAAAATAATCCGGAACAAACTCGCGAAATTTTTAAATCGTTGTATGGTATAAGTGCTACCATAGGCGCATTGGCATATTCGCGTAAACACGAATACGAAGCCGATAAAATTGGCTTAGTAATTATGGCAAAAGCGGGATACGATCCTCGCAAAGCTGTCGAATTTTGGGAAAGAATGAGTCAAAAAGGAGGCGGAAATATTCCGCAATTTTTAAGCACTCACCCTTCCGATGAAAATCGTATTAAAGAAATGAAAAAATTTATGCCTACCGCCTTAAAGTATTATGAAAATCCAAAGTAAAAGAAAGATCTTTGAGAGCTATGTTTTCAGCTTCACGCATTGCTTTTCTTTGTTCAGATGTTTTGTCGTTGTAGTCAAGCAAATGGAGTATGCCATGAGCAATCACTCTAAATAATTCGTCATAAAAAAATACTCGATATCTTTCCGAATTCAGATATATTTGATCGGTACTAATAAAGATATCGCCCGAAATAATTTTATTTTCATTGTAAGGAAAAGTCAATACATCTGTGTAGTAATAGTGTTTAAGGTATCTAATGTTCAAATCAAGAATAATATCGTTAGAACAGAAGCAGATATTAATTTCTCCAACTTTTTTGTTATGACGTGAAATAATATTTTTTATCCAGCCTTTGATAATTCGTTTATATCCAATGAGTGGGTCATTAACATTGATAGTAAGTAATGAAATTGCCATAGAGTTAATTATCGGGATGAATTTTTATTTTAACACATATTTTGCTACCATTATCTTCAAAGCGAAGTTCATCAACCAGATGCGAAATAAGAAAAATACCTCTTCCGTGTGGTTTTTCTAAATTTTCGGGCAAGGTAGGATCGGGAATATTTTGATAATTGAATCCCTTTCCTTCATCTTTTACGGAAAAGCAAAATTCTCCGTTATTTATTTCATATTCTACCAATACCGATTTTGTTTCGTCGAGTTTATTTCCATGAATGATGGCATTATTAACAGCTTCAACCATAGAAACAAGCATATTGCCATAAATTTCGCTGTTTATGTTGAATTGTTGTGTAATTTCATCGACTAACCGTTCTATGATGTTTATGTTTTCGATTTTTGAAGCAAACTGAATTTGGTTTTTCATAGTCCTATTGATTTAGGTTAATCATATATTTTCTATATAGTTCCTGATAATATTTTTGTAAGGGCAAATTACTTTGTTGCAAAATTTCGTCATAAATGCTTTTTTTTCCTTTATACTGAAAAATTTCTTTAGGGTTACTAATTTTATCATTTTTTCCACTTTCCGATTCACGTTTATTTTCTGTTTCTCTCTCATTATCAGACTTTTCGGCTTCCAACAATCGTGTTAAAATTTGTTCTTGTCGTTGCAATGTTTGAGGTGTTATGTTTTTATTTGCGATATCTTTTTGTACATCGTTCATTAAATTTTTAATTTCCTGTAATTTTTTCATCGATTCGGGGCTGATGCCGGGTTCTTGCATCATTTCGTTGAGCATTTGTTGCATTTTATCTTGCATAGATATCATTTTGCCAAGTTGTTCCGAAAGTTTTTGTCCTTGATTTTGCTGTTGTTGATTTTTCATTTCTTGAAGTATTGATTGTAGTTGTTGTTTAAGTTGTTGTTGCATGTTTTTAATTTGCTGATAGCCGGGTTTGGGTTGTCCTTTGCTTTTTTTCTTGCATTGACCGCCAGAACAAAGTTGCTCGGAACTGGATTCTTGCATTTGTTTTAGTATTTGGCTGAGCAATAGAGCTAATTCATTGCTTTCTGTCATGGCAAGTTGTTGTTTTATTGCTGCTTGTGAGGGATTCCGCTCGTCGAGATGCTTCATGGTTTGTTGTGTGTATGTTTTTAAGTTTTTCAGATGTTTGTTTACTGTGTTACTGATCATTGGGTTGCGTTTCGCCAGTGCATTAAGCGAGTCTTCAATAACTTTAATATTGCCGCGAATGTTGTTTTGTTGTTGAATAACTTGCTGGTATTGTGGTTCGTATGGTTTTATTTGCCTGGTTTTTAGCATTAAATCTTCTTGAGTAAACGATAACGATTTTATATTTTCGAGCAAGTGTTTGAGCGATTCTTCGTCCTCGGCTTGTTGTTGAGCAGCATTCTGTTGCATCATTTGCTGCATTTTTTGACTTAATTGTTTTAATTGATGGGAAGTATTCTTTTGATTTTTACTGGCTCCTTTGCGATTATTGTCTTGAAGCTCCATTTGTCCTTGTTGCATTTCTTTTTCTATGGATTGTTGTTCTTCCTGAAAAGATTGCATCGAAAAGGGATCGGAGAGCTGATTGTTTTGTTTCATTAGCTCTTGATATTGTTGTTTAAGTTCGTTGAATTTTTCTTGATGTTGTTGTTGCTGTTGTTTTAAGCTATCGAGAGGTATTTTTTTATCTAGACTTTGCTCAGAAAGTTGTTCTTGTTGTTGAGCAAGCTCTTTTAAATTTTCGGTTATTTGAGACATTTTTTCTTCAATATCCATTTTTTTGAGCAGTTCGAGAGTGCGATCCAGCTCTTTTTGTATTTCTTCGGTTTGCATTTTAAATTCTTGTGTGAGTTGTTGTAGTTTGTTTTTATCTATGTTTTTCATCATTTCTTGAAGTTGTTCAATAAGTTTTTTGAGTTCATCGTCCAATAAATTTTCAAGCAATTGTTGTATTTGTTGTTGTTTTTCGAGGATTTGTTGATCTTGTTCGCTAAAGGTGCGAAGCATGTTGTTTTTTTGTTTGTTTTGTTCCGATAGTTGTTTAAGCGTTTTTTCTAATTGCAGTTGTTGTTGCATCAATTGTTGAAATTTTTGCGTATGTTCCCACGATACAGAGGACGAATTGGTTAAGTTTTGTTGCAGTTTTCGCAATTCTTTTTCTAAAGTAAGTGCAGTTTTTTCCGACTGTTCGAGTTGTTTTATGATGGATTGAGTGGTTTCGGTTCGCATTTTTTCTAATTCTTGTTTATCGGGTATTTTAAACGTTTTTATTTGCGATTTTGCCGATTTGCTGCCGTTAACACCATCGTTATCCCAAACTTCGAAATAATATTCAATAGATCCTGCAAAATTTTTTAACGAAGCAAAATCATATGTAAAGTAAAATTCCTGATTCAGAATGTTTGGTTGAATAGGTATGCTAATTTCTTTGACAGAATCTTTTGCATACCGGAGTACAAAATTTAATCGTTTAAATCCGTAATCATCGCTAATAGAACCTTTGAAGTAATATGTTCCCCACATGGTAGAGTCGGTAATAAAATCGGCTTGAATGGAAGGATATGCATCGGGAATAATATGTATTTGATACACCATAGGCTTGTTGCTAATGACTTGCCGATTGGCAGGAATAACCGAATAATTAGCAGATTTGAAGAAGGATCGTTTTAACAAGAATTCTTTATCTTTTCGAAGTGTAGGAATTTGCAACGAGTCGTTAAGTAAAAAGATAAGCGAATCGGTATGTGCTGTTTGGAATGTCCAAAAAATAATGCTTCCGGCGGGAGCTGTGATATCGCCAGTATTTTCTACAAGGGTAGGTTTTATTCCGGTATATGCTGGCGGAATAATTTCTGTTTTAAAATTAATGATGGTTGGCGGCAGCACCATCGTTATTTGATATGGCTTAGAGCGATAACCATCGGCTTCGAAAAAGAATTCAGTAGAACGATTAATACCTTTAATTGTATATGAAAAAATATTTTTATCGGTTTGATTCAACAATAGGCGGGCAGAACCAATGTGAATGTAAACTTTTTGCGGGATGTAGCTTCCCTGCAACATGACACTCAGATCGATATCGCTGCCTTGCAGAGCTGTCAAATTTTGGTTGAGCAATAAAAACGAAAACGGTGCAGGAGGTACAAATTCGGTGCGATGATGAATAAGACGCTGTGAACTTTCTTCTATAATGGCAGGTTTATAAAGCCAAACGAGTAAATAAATTACGAATGAAATACCTAAGAATTTTAAAAAACGTACCGTTTCTTTAAAATCTATGGCCGATTGAAATGGTAAAGGTTTTATTTCAGTAATACGTTGGTCAATACTAGCTAACAACAACTGACTCGAATACCGGTGCTGCGGTAAATGAGCCAATTCTAATGTGTTGATGAACGAATCTTTTAAATGCTCAAAGTGCCGACTTATAATTTGAGCAGCTTGAAGATGATTGATGCCTTTGCGAATATTAAATAAAGACAGCAGTGGCAAGAAAATATATTTTATTAAAATAGCAACATAGCTGACTAATAAGGCATAAAAAATAAATGTTCGAGCAAATACTGACAGATGAGAAAAATATTCTATTAAGAAAACCAATAATGTAGAAACTAAAAATACAAATAAAAGCAAAAGACTTCCTTTATAAATTTCATTAAGGTAAAAGCGACGAATAAAATCGTCGAGTTTTTGAATGATATAACGATATTCCGGAGTTGGCATACTGATGAATAAAACTTGCTAAATTACTAATCTATTGTAAAAAAATCAATAAAATTGATGCAGTTTTAAAATTATTAACTAACATGATGTGTCTCGGACATCTTTGTCAGAGAATATTTTTTACTGGCAGGACGCCAGTGGTACACTTTTTTTTAAAAAAATTAACAAAATCTTTAAAGGGAAATACTATTTGAATTAAATTATTTTTAAACTATCTTTGCTGTATTATATATTACTAAATGTGCATAAACCAAAAAATCCATTTTATATGAAGCGTTTTTTATTTTCTACAGCTATGCTGGTATGGGTAACTATTACCTATGCACAGCTTACAGGAATCAAAACCATTCCTGGCGATTATGCGACAATTGCTGCGGCAATTGCTGACTTGAATACTCAAGGAGTAGGACCCGGCGGGGTTACATTCAACATTCAGGCAGGTTATACCGAAACCATTACAGCTCGTTTAAATCTAACTGCAACAGGAAGTCCCAATAGTCCTATTATTTTTCAGAAGTTTGGCAATGGAGCCAATCCATTAATTACAGCTTATGTAGGAACAGCAACACCATCGAGCGCAACTCCCGATGGTATTTGGGCATTGGTGGGATCGGATTTTGTAACCATTGATGGAATAGATTTGTATGATCCGAATACTTCAAGTCCAAACGCCACCATGGAGTATGGATATGGATTGTTTAAAGCTAGTGCAACTGATGGTGCGCAAAATAATACTATCAGAAATTGCGTGATTACATTGAGTAGAGCCAACAATGCTAGTTCTACATCTCCGATGGTTGAAGGATCTGTCGGTATTCTAATTATTAATTCTACACCAACAGCTGCTACCACTGCAATAACACCAACATCGGCTGCAGGAACAAACTCATTTAACCGTATTTATTCCAATACTATTAAAAATTGTAACTATGGTATAGCTCTTAGTGGTTTTGCTGCATCATCGCCTTTTACATTGGGCGATACCGACAACGATATAGGTGGCACATCGGCAGCAACCGGTAATACTATTATAAATTTTGGTGGTGCATCTGGTGCTACAAATCAAGCAGCAGGTATTAGAGCTAACAACCAGTGGAATATAAATATTTCGTACAATATACTCAATAATAACGATGGAACGGGTGCCAATCATGTGTCAACATTAAGAGGTATTTTTGCACAAGCCGGAACTAGTGCTAGTGCCAATATTAATAACAACACTATTACTCTTCAATCGGGGTCATCAACATCGGCTTGTACTGCAATAGATAATGGAATTGGCTCAACGGCTGCGTCCAATACTATTAATATCAACAACAATGTTATTTATGTCGGATATCAAACTGCAACAACGGGTATTTATACTGCCATCAACAACTCAGCAACAGCTACTACCGTTAACATTAACAATAATACGATTACAAAAATTGCCGGAGTGGACTTAGGAGGGACAGGAACTCATGTAATGATTGAAACAGGATCGCCAACCAATGCCAATGTAAAGAACAATGTAATTCAAAACTTAACAAGAAATGGAGGGAGTGGTTCGTGGAGAATTATCAATACTACAAGTCCTCAAAATTTGGTTGTTGATGGAAATTTAATTGAAAACATTGGCTGGACAAGCACATCTTCGACAGGAAGCATAGATGCATTTTACAGTTATTCTAATGCTGTAAATGTATCCATTATCAACAACATTATTCGTAATTTATATACTCCCACTACGGGAATAATCAATGGGATTAGAGAATGGGGTACAACAGGAAATAAAATTATTCAAAACAATCAAGTGTATAACTTTTACACAACTACGGGAGGCACAGGCGGTGCAACCTTCAATGGAATATTTTGTTCTATTGGCACAATTGAAATTTAAAATAATCAAGTGTACAATTTAAACAGCACAGGAACAACAGGTGGCTCAGCAGGTACAATATATGGAATAAATA
>JAOADU010000017.1 GCA_026417155.1 Bacteroidales bacterium
ATACTAGGCTCTGAAGCTATATACAACGGTAAAGTAAATTTAGCAACATCGCATTTATTTAATTTTTCCGAAAAATTTATTAATGAATACCTTCCTTATACAATAGAATTAGGTCGTTCTTTTATTCAACCCAATTATCAAAGTACGGGAGCAGACCGCAAAGGAATTTTTGCTCTCGATAATTTATGGGATGGATTAGGCTCGTTAACAGTCATTTATCCGCATGTTAAATATTTTTTTGGCAAAGTAACGATGTACCCCGATTTTAATAAAAAAGCTCGTGATCTTATTATTTATTTTTTAAAAAAATATTTTGGCGATACGGAACAATTATTAACTCCCATTTATCCTGTACAATGCCAGCATACGGAAGAAGAACTTGAAAAGGAACTTAATGGTGCCAATTATCTAGAAAATTATAAAATACTATCGCAAAAAGTACGTCAATTAGGCGAAGTTATACCGCCATTAATCAATTCGTATATGAACTTGTCGCCTACAATGAAAGTTTTTGGTACGGCTTTAAATAAGGAGTTTGGTAATGTCGAAGAAACAGGACTTTTAATAACTATCAGCGATATTTACAATACAAAAAAGGATAGGCATATTTTAACTTTTAAGATAGGCAAACGCGTTTTTAAATTTAAAACAAGATAATGCTTATTCGTCGGGTGTAATTTGTTTTAATCGTTCTATCTGAGTTTGTTTGTTTACTTCTCTTAAACGATTAGCGGTATCGGTAAAATATTGATGATTGGTTAGAAATTTAATTTGTAGTCGATTCCATTCATTGATGTCGCCAATAAGATTTTGTTCATGAAGTTCTCTGTAAAGTGTATTAGAGACAGGTATAAAATCGGCACGTCCTAAGTAATCCAAATCGGCATCGCAAATTATTTTTTCAAGTAATGTTTTGGGTTGGGGTGGGAGTTCTGTGGCACGTATAATGTCGCATATAACGTTAATTTGTTCGGGTGTATACTGAAATTTAGGCAATATTTCTTGAGCAATTTGCACGCTAATAGCTTCGTGTCCTTTCGATTGTATGGTTTGCCCTGCATCGTGGAACAAGGCAGCAGTTTTTAATAAAAGCATCTCTTCGTCGCTTATTCCTTCGCCACGCCCAATTATTTCGGCTTGAATTACAACATCCATAGTATGTTTCAAATTGTGGTAATAAAGATATTTGGGAAGTTCACGTTCGAGTTTATCGAGCATAAATTCTTCAAGGTCGTCGTAACGAATAAGTTGTAATTTTGTTTGAAAAGTACTGTTGGGGAGTTGATGTTTTTCGTCGAAAGAATATTCGGGCAAAAATCCAGTAACTTCGTAAAGATTCATGTCGCCAATATATTTTGCAGGAAGTCTTGTAAAATATCGGCACTTAAAATATGCCGAAATAAGTTCGCGAGTATATTCTGAGATGATAATTTTTCCGTGTTCGCTGGCAGCTTCAATTCGGCTTGCAATATTAACGGTCTCGCCTTTTACTTCATAGTTTTCTTTCTTTTTACCAGAAATGTTGCAAACAACAGGTCCTGTATGAATTCCCATGTTTATTTCCCATATATGCTTTTCTGGTCCAAATAATTCATCTTGAAATTGATGGAACTGTTTTTGAATTTCCATGGCAGCAAGTACCATTTCAATAGGATTTGTTCGATTTTTTTTGGGGACTCCTCCTACTAACATAATGGTATCGCCGATAGAGGAAACTTTTTCTATATTATATTTTTGAATAATGTCGTCCATTATCAAATAAAATCGGTCGAGTTCGTCTATAAGCAATTGTGGATTTTTTTCTTCCGAAAGCTTACTAAATCCTCTTATTTCGGCAAAGAGTACAGTTGCCATTTTAAATCGTAAGCTTCGCTTGTCGGCCGATTCGTGTTCAATTCTTATTTTAAGTTTTTCGAGTTCGGCATTAAGTAAATTATTTTGTTCGATAAGTTCTTTATTGCGTTGAAGCAATTCGCGGTTTTGTTTGCTTAACTCTTGTATTTGTTTCTGATATTGTTCAATTAGTTCGTTCATGTTAATATGTTTTTGTCATCGTGGTAGGAACAGCAATAATAAAATCGGCTCTGCCTTTGAGGTCATCAATAATAGGTTTACTAATATCTTCCCATTCAAGCGTACTGATGGTAATTATTTTTAGATCTTTTCGTTTTTGACGAATGTACCATACAATGCCTTCGTAATAATCGCTGTGATATGCTCCATTTATGTGATAGAAAAGCCATTTCGAGGGCAAATACTTTAAGATAAAATGAGCCATCGTAGCATCTTTTATAGCTTGTGCCTTAGGGAGATTGGGATTGGCATGCATTTTTCCCATGCCTGTCATTTGTAGCATTTTTTTGTACGATGGAAGGTTTTCGTCGTAAGGTATAGGCAAGGGAGCTATGTAACGTTTAGCTTCGTCGGATAGACTATCGAGCGACTCAAATCCATTTCGGGCAACTTTGGCAGCATAACGTCGTGGAATATTGGTAGCAATTAGTGAAAGGTTGTTTTGGTAGCAAAGTTCTACGATGGGTTTGTAGTCGGTTGGATAATTGTTCCATAATCTGACATTTTCTTCCCATTTCGAAAAAGGGATGAGTCGTTGCATAAGTTCATTAATTACCAGCTGATTGTCGGCTTCGAACATTTCGGCACCAACCACAACTTTTTTCTCGCGTATTTGTATCAAATCGCGTAATAATTCGTATTCGAGCCAATGTGCAATAGGATTATTATGTAATTCGCCAAAGAAAATAATATCGGCTTTAGAACATACCGAAACCATTTGCTCGTAAGTTCGTAAACCGCCGATGGAATCATAAATGAGATAGGCAGGTTTTTGCTGTGCGTAATTAACGGAAAAGCTAAATAAAAATGCAAGTACGATGAGCCTCATAATTTCAATATTTTACAGTTTTATTCGTTTATACTTACAAAAAATCTTTGCTAATTTAGCATAAAATTATGAAGCAATATCTGACCATATTTTTTTTTAATTTAATGATGTTAAAAAGTAGTTTTGTATTTGGTCAGTCAACCTTTTCATTAGAAGCTCATACTATAGGAATGCATTTTTTTGGTAATCCGAATTTACGATATTATGAAAACAATCTTGATTCATTAGGTTTTTTTTGTGTTGAACCCGGATTGATGGTTTCTTATGAATTTTACATTAAAGACAATTGGCTTTCGATGCAACTTTCGCAATCTATTTTTGCCGATGCTGCCGGATTGACAGCAGGTTTTACAAAATGGTCGCTGCGATATATGTTTTTTCATAAGTTTCGCAATCAGCTGTATATAGATGTTGCACCAGCTATTACTTATCGAAGGGCATGGGATGTGTTAGGAGTGCATTATGTTCCTGAAACCCGTTATCAACGAAATGGGAAAATTGAATTTAGACCGGCTATTATTGCCAAAATAGAATACGATATTTTTATTGGTAATAATAATGATATTAATATGAGTGTGATGTATGGCAATGCCTACAAAACCATATCGTTTTTAATAGGATACCGTCATTGGATTAGCACAAAGGTTAGGTTTACCAAAGATTGCAATTGCAATCATTTTAAAAAGAAAAATATTTTTAGAAGAATTTTTAGATAAAAAAAGCCTACTTACAAAGTAGGCTTCATTTTTTTTTGTAATTATTGGTTAAGCATGCATTTTTTCAAATTCGTGCATTGCGTCAACAAGTGCAATAACCGATTCTTTGGGCAAAGCGTTGTATGTTGAAGCACGGAAGCCTCCTACCGAACGATGGCCTTTTAAACCAACAAGTCCTTTAGTTTTAGCAAATTCGAGGAAAGCTTCTTCTTTGTCCTTATATTGTTCTTTCATTACAAAGCAAATGTTCATAAGCGAGCGAGAATCTTTTTCTACAGTACCTACAAACATTTTGCTATTGTCTATAGCATCATATAAAATCTGTGCTTTTTCGATGTTCATTTTTTCGATAGCAGCCAAACCACCAATAGATTTAAGCCACTTTAATGTTTCTTTTACGGTAAAAATTGGTAATACAGGAGGAGTATTGAACATGCTTCCTTCATCAACATGAGTTTTATAATTGGTCATAGTAGGAATTACGCGATCTTTAACCTGACATTGATTCAAAAATTCTTCTTTAATGATGATAACAGTAACTCCGGCAGGACCAACATTTTTTTGAGCACCCGCATATATGAGAGCGTATTTACTAACGTCAACCGGACGGCTACAAAAATCCGACGACATGTCGCAAACAACGGGAACTGGGCTATCTATATCGTGACGAATTTCGGTACCGTAGATGGTGTTGTTGGAAGTAAAATGAAAATAATCAACATCCGAAGGAATAGTCCATCCTTTGGGAATATAACTGAAGTTTTTATCGGCCGATGAGGCAACAATTTGAACTTCGCCAAACAACTTGGCTTCTTTAATAGCTTTCTTTGCCCATACGCCTGTTTCGAGATAAGCAGCTTTTTTCTTTAGGAAATTAAATGGTACCATAGAAAACTGTGTACTAGCTCCTCCACCTAAAAACAAAACATGATACCCCTCGGGGATGTTCAATATTTCCTTAAATAAAGCAACGGCTTCGTCTATTACAGCCTGAAATTCTTTGCTTCGGTGCGAAATTTCTAAAATTGACATGCCTATGCCATTAAAATCTAAAACGGCTTTAGCTGTATTTTCTATTGCTATTTGTGGCAATATTGCCGGACCTGCATTAAAATTATGCTTTTTCATATCATTTTTGTTTTGATAAATTTGACTGCAAATTGATAAAAAATTTTTAATCTACAACCAAATGAAAATATGTTTTACAATGATTTTTTTGATTTATATCATGTTTTTTATGAAACCATCTTGATAGTAAGGAATAACATTGGTAAGATTAAGTGAAAGGCAATATTTAATTACGCTATCATCGACAATGTTTTTTAAACGATGCCGATGCGATGCTTTTTCGAGATATGAACTGAGATTATCTTTAGCCAATAACCATAAGTCGATCGAAGCAAGTGTGCTATCGCACTGTGTAAAGTATTTGCCCGATTGAATAAGAGCATAAGCAATAGCTCCCGCACAAAGTGTATCTTCGAGGTTAAACTTATTTTTCCATCCGGAGCAAAATAATAACAAAGGTTGTGGATGTGATGCAAGGTGCTGATTTATAGCCGATAAGTTAATAAAAGATGCAATAAGCAATAGTTTTGCCTGTTTTGCCATATCAATGGCTTGTGTGCCGTTGGTAGTGCTATATGCGATGGTTTTATTTTTAACGCGTTCGGGAGTAAATAAATCGGGAGAGTTGCCAAAATCGGCAAAGTCGAGCACTTTGCCTTCGCGTTCGGCTGCAACAATATATCCCTGTTGCTTTGCTTTTAGTGCATCATCGACCGAAGCTACAGGTAGAATCTTTTCGGCACCGGCAGCTATAGCAGCACAAATAGATGTGGTGGCTCTTAATATATCAATAATTACAACGCATTTGTCATCTGAATGATACAATTTGTATAACGCCGGACTAAAACATACCTCTATAGGTTGCATGGTTCGTTTATTTGATGCAAACCTAATGAATAAATTTGATGAACACAAGTAAATAAAATGGAGATTTGCTTTCAATTTTTTTGAAATGGATATGAATGAAGTTTGCCAATATTAACAATAAGCAATAAAGTATTTGATACGCTTTGTAAATAAAATGATTCTTAATTTCTGATGGAATAATAAAGACGAATAGGTGACTAACATTTTTTATTAATCAAACCAATAATCAATAGCTAGTTTGGTGATACCAATGGAAAAAGTAATTGCAATAAGAATTAAAATAAATCCATTAAATATATTGGTTGACAGTAGAATGGCAATGCTTATAAAAACATAAGCTAATATACAAAATAAAACAATTCTAACAATAAGTTTCGGTTTTACCTTCATAAGACAAGTAAATATAGAATGTATAAAATTAGCAATAAATTTCAGTAACTTAAAATTGAGAAGGTAAATTTTATTGTGATTAAGATGACTAAGAATATGTAATGAAGTATAATCTGCAGTCCAATGAGTATAAAATTCAGATTACTCAATAATAAAAACAATTATACCGGCTTAAAAGTGAATGTTATTATTAATTTTGCATATATTACTTTCAATTTTGTAATTTTAATGTTTTTTTAGCCGTTAGGCACGAATGGCACAACGCTGGCAAGAATTTGAAGCAAATAAACACGTATATCCTTATTTAGAATATATGCCCAGTACAGCTGCTGAGCCTCGAATGGAACATAAAAAGCTTAATGGTATTATTAAACACATTGATGACCTGTTTTGGGATACATGGCTACCACCTAACGGATGGGGCTGCCGGTGCTCGGTTAAAGCTGTTAGTTCAAACAACAACGCCAAACCGCTACCCGAAAAAATGCCTGATAAACCTCCTAAGGCAATGCAACACAACCCCGCAAAAACCGGTGAAATATTTAGCAATGAAACTTTATACTTCAAAAAGGTTAAATCCGAACTGTCTAATCAAGAACAACACAAAGTACGTGAAGCCTTTGAACTTTTAAAAGAAAACATTCCTTACGAACTCGTTTACCAAAGCAAAGGAAAAGTTTATACACATCTATTTAAAGAAGAATCTAAAAAATATAAAAAAACCCTCGATGTTGATAAATTCCTAGCCGATAATTTTGATATGGAAATTAAAATCAGACCAGTTATTAATGTTGATAAATATAAAAATCCGGATTTTAAGATTAACGGTTTAATTGCAGACTTAAAATATCAAAAAGGTGGAAATGTGGCATCAAATATTTCTTCAGCATTACATCAAAAATGTGAATATATTATTTTTTACATAAATAGAGATTCAAAAATTAAAAATGGAAAAATTTTATATGATCGCATTAAGGGATATTTAGAAAAATACAGACCAAAGAATAATATTAAGAAAATAACTATTGTTGATTATATACATAATACAACGGAAACCTATGAAAATTAAAAAAAGAGGTTATATTTACCCTCCCACCTCTTCAGGGAGATTAAAGGTTGGGTCTTATCCTCCCTTTACACATAGCAAATATACGCATATTTTTTGAAATAGATGCAAAAAAGCTGAAAAAAATTATGGAAGGTTTTGACAATATCGTGAACAAAGTAATCAGGCTAAAACAATACCTGGAACAGAATGCTCATGTAATTCTGGGCACAGAAGCCGTAAAACACTTTCAGCAGTCGTTTTATGACGAAGGTTTTACGGATGGTCATCTTACAAAATGGAAACCTTCCAAACGCAAAGATAGCAACAGCCTGTGGTATGGTTTTTTGTACGGAGCACGAACACCACTGCCAACAAGCCATCCGCGACGTAAAGGCAGCAAGAAAAAATAGTTGTGATTTGCTTTCAATTTTGTATCTTTGATAGGTTCTTTTTAGCTAGAGGTCGCAAAAAAATTAGTGATTTATCGTTGTGATTTGCTTTCAATTTTGTATCTTTGATAGG
>JAOADU010000030.1 GCA_026417155.1 Bacteroidales bacterium
TCATGGAAATTTGGCTGAAACTTAATAACACATACAACCAACTATCGAAAAGAGATATGTTGTTTCAAACCATACATCAGTTTTTTACACGCCCCGAATACAAGTCTATTTTATGGAAAATGGATGTAGATCCTATTTAAACATACCAATATGAAAATATTATTAATTTTTCTTTTTATTATTTCATTGACACTCAATAACATGTTAGGACAAACAACGATACATTTTAATAATAATCCACTAAATGATGATATAAAAATGTTGCTAAGTTAGTGAAAATTAATTTTTTTGCTTGATAAGCAATAATCTTCCTTTTTTATACAATCAATTTGTATGAAAGATGGTTGTAATAAAAACCATTTCCACCTTTAACATTTTCCGTCAAAACATACAAATTTTTCATTTTTTTTGATTCATATAAAGAATTCCAATAATTAATATATTACGATTTTGACAAATATATTAAATAAACATTTCATTTAAAAAAAATAGAAAATCTTTATTCGTATTTCTTCTTACATCAAAAATTTTACAGTCGTATAATTATAATTATTAGCTTTGCACCGATTAGATACCTTATGCAGAAAAAGAAATTTTTGCGCTATAGCATCTATGGAGTAATCCTTTTTTTTGCATTTATAGGATTTGTTCTCACGGGCACGTATGTTGCTGTCAAGTTACGCATTACCAACGATCCCGGTGCAGTTGACTACAACGACAGAATGTTTAAGGAGATTTCAGAAAAACAACCATTATTTAATCCCAACGATAAACGCTATATACAATATCTTAACGAGAAAAGACCCATGCAATACCTGTTGTTAGCTCTTATTGGCAAATTTTACCCCTACAATGCCAATGTATTTTTCGATGCTCTAAAACATAGCAATCATCCATTGCTTTTAGAACAAATGATAGCCACAGCCGAGCTTCGGTTGGCTAATAACAACGAATATTATCGTATGAAAAAAGAATTACTCACTATTTACAATAAACCTGTACGTCGCGACACATTAAAAAGTTTGTTTGCCTGGATGAACATTTCGGAATGGAACGACTTAAAAGAAGCCATTCGCAAAGATAAACGCGTAATAGATAGTGCATCGAAAGCTGCAGGCGTAGAGCCACGATTAGTAGTGTGTTGTTTAATTGGCGAACAAATACGATTATTTAACTCAAAACGCGAAATATACAAACGATACATTGGCCCGCTCAAAGTATTATCGGTCGAATCGCAATTTAGTTTAGGAGTTACGGGAATTAAAGATTTTACAGCCAAAGCTATTGAACACAACCTAAAAGATTCTACCTCTGTCTTTTATTTAGGCAAGAAATACGAATCGTTGCTCGATTTTCAAAGCGAAAATCCCGATACTGAGCGATATTATCGTTTAGTCAATTATAGAAATCACTATTATCAATATCTCTACGCAGCCTTGTATTTACATCAGGTAAAAAAACAATGGGAACGTGCAGGCTACGATATTTCCAATCGTCCCGAAATATTAGTAACCCTTTACAATGTTGGTTTTCCTTTTTCCATTCCCAAGCCCGATCCTCGCGTAGGTGGCTCTACCATAACCATCAATGGTGTTCGCTATACGTTTGGAGCTATTGGATTCGATTTTTATTACTCGGGCGAGCTTTCGGAAGAATTTCCTTATCTCGATAAAAAGTTTGCCGATTAAGTTACTATTGTTCCTATATCTGCCCCTTGCAATAGCAATGAAAGATTGCCCTTAGTATTTATATCGAAAACGATGATGGGCATACGATTTTCCATGCACATCGTAAAAGCTGTAAGATCCATCACTTGCAATTGCTTTTCGTAGGCTTCGGAAAAAGTGATTGTTTTATATTTAACTGCCTGCGGATTTTTTTCAGGATCGTCGGTATAAATACCATCCACGCGAGTTCCTTTAAGTAAAACCTCGGCATTAGTTTCAATAGCTCGCAAGGCAGCTGCTGTGTCGGTTGTAAAGTAAGGGTTTCCGGTGCCACCTGCTAAAATACATACCACTCCCTTCGATAAGCATTCATTCACCACATCTTTTTGAAATAGCGTCCCAACAGGTTCCATACGTATTGCGGTAAATACTTTTGACGGGACATTAAGGCTTTCGAATGCCGAATTCAGCGCCAAACTATTAATAACAGTAGCCAGCATACCCATCTGATCGCCCTTTACGCGATCGAAACCTTGCCTGGTGCCTTTAAGCCCACGAAAAATGTTGCCCCCACCTATTACTATCGAAACTTCTACCCCTAATTCTACTACCGATTTAACTTCATGGACATAGTGCATCAGCGAATCTGCATCAATTCCATAATGTTGATGCCCCATGAGCGACTCGCCACTCAACTTTAATAATATGCGTTTATATTTCAACATCTTTTTTTGTGCAAAACTAAAGATAAATTTTTCTTTTTAAAAAATTTTGAGTGTTTCGTTTTGATCTACAGGAAATTTCTTTGTAAAAATAAACTTTCTTACTTTAACATATCCTTGTGCCTTTATGCCTATTTTATTTTTTATTAAACTTGCTGTAAGTGACGATATATTGCCCATGGCTTTGTCTATTTCTACTTCAAGAACAACAGGATATGATGTATTCGATTGTGCAGGTATTCGTATTTTGTTGCTTTCTTTTACAGTACCTATTTCTTTATCGTTGATGGACAAATGCAATCGAATATCGGCAATAGTAAAACCAAAATTATTATTGTTTTTAACTGGAACAGAAAATTCTATGTGAGCTTTATTTTCGCTAACATTTACTAAGCGATAATTTTGAAATTTTCCAATTTCAACTTCTTTTATTTTACACGAAGTATGCAACAGCAAAACCATTAGAAATACTATATACCGTATCATTGTTGTTAGTTTTTTTCCATTATCCATTCTGCACTATTGCAATCTCTGAATGATATTCCTCGCATCTTTGCCAAATATTCAAAAATGGCATCGGTGGTTGTTTTTCCTATCGGTGTCCCTTTATCTAACTTATCGAACTTATATGCATTAAAAACATAGCTTCCCAAAGCAATTTGGTAAGTTTTATTTTCATCTAACGGATTTTGATTCGCATCGAATAAATCTATGCGTCGTATTTTTCCGTTTAAATCGGTGTATATTTTCGAAGTAAAACCTGATGAAAAAATATCGGGTTGTCCTTCTTTTTCGTAACCAAATCGGATTATCTGACGAATTTGTGCGGGTTTTAACTTACAAACAATAATATCATTCGAAAAAGGATCTAGTTCAAAAATTTGCCTTACCGTTATATATCCTTGAGGGATAGTAGAAATTCTAATTCCGCCACTGTTTTGTATTGCAAAGTCAGTTGAAGCTATTGTTCGGTATGCTGTAGCCATCATACAACCTAAGGCTTGAATACCTTGAATAGTATCGGTAGCATAACCCGCCTTTTTATTAAATTCTTCATTGTTGTTGTAAAAATCAACTTTTTGTTTTACTTCGGTGTCGGGCATTATATTTTTTGCAACAGGCAATAATGTATCGGTAATTTCTATTATTTTTTTTCCTTTTAGTTTTATCGTCATCATGCCTAAGTATTTAACGTAATTTTCGGCTTGAACAATTGCCACGCCATTAATTTTCTTCATGGGCTGAATTTTCTTATGCGAATGTCCGCCTATAATTGCAGTAATACGGGGGTACTTCGTAGCAAGTATAGAATCCTGTTCATAACCCATGTGCGACAATACCAAACGAATATCATATTTGTTGATTTTGGGTAAATATTTTTTTACAGTTTCTTCGCCGTGTTCGAAAGCAAAATCTTTAACTCTATCGGGATGCGTATCGGGGTAGCCATTATTACTTACTTGGGTTATTCCTAAAACAGCCACTTTTATGTTTTTTACTGTTAATATTTCATAGGGTTTTAGCCACGGAAAATAAGATGGTTTCTTTACAATATTGGCACAAACTACCGGATGTTTTAATTCGCCGATTCGTTTGGCTAAAACTTCGCCTCCGAAATCAAATTCATGATTGCCTAATGTAGATATAGTAAAAGGCAACATATTCATTAAGTCTATCATCGGATAACCCTTTTCGGGATATCTATCAACAATGGGATTGCCGCTAAAAATATCGCCTGCCGAGAATAAAAATACATGATCGTGTTGTTGTTTTATTTCTTTAATCATCGTAGAAAGATAAGGGAATTTATCTATTTTGCCGTGCATATCGTTTACATGTAAAATAATTATTTCGGTAACATCGGTCTGTTGAGCAAATACAGACGACCATATTATTAATAATCCATACAAAACGCATCGTTTCATTATTTTTGACATATACATTTTATGTTATTTATTGTGATATAGAAAATAATATGCTTCTACATTATCGAGATATGCTCCATCAAAACCTGCATTAATAATTTTACTGATGTACGAATAAATAATATTTTGCCATTCTTCGTTCCAAAACTCTACCCAAAATTCATCTTCGTAGCCTTGATATTTTTTCTTTATCCATTTAGGTTTGTGCAACCGCCAATGATTTTGCCAATAATAGCGAAACTTTTCCGCTGCCCCTATATTAATATATGAAATTACAAGCCTTCTTGCTCCATTAGATTTATGTTTTAAACTATTTACATCGTTTACAGAAAGTTGTTCATTATTGTAAAACAAATCTATAATTACCAAATCAAAATTGGTTGCTGAAATTGCTTGTATCATTTCTTGTTTCGAAGCATACTTACTGGGATCTATTAAATAAAGAAAATTTTTTATTTCCGATAACCGACTAATACTATCGTTATTTTCGTTAAAAATAGTCTGTGGAATATTTTGATAGTAATAATTATTTGCATTTCTTACAAAACACACAAATCCTTCGTTAATATTTTTATTAAATGCTTCTATAATATCATTTTCATTTGTAACATATTCTGAAACCAATATTTTTTTTGAACTTTTTAATTTTCGTAACATCGACAACCTCTCATTATCGGGCGAATAGTTGCCATTAAAAAACAATTCTTCTACTCCTACTCCATCTATAGCGTTAAAATAATCAGAATGAATTCCCTCTTCACTATTCAAATTATTAAAAGCCAATTCTACTCCATTTTGAGGAATAATAATAAAATCACTTTTTATCGATCGTGAATATTTTGATATATTTGTAACAAACTCCTGCATTTTCTGTGCTGCCTTTTGTGTTTTCTGTTCTTTCGAACAGCTAAGAAACACCGTAAGGATAATCAATAATTGCAGAATTTTCATCATAAGTATTATATGGACAAAAATAGCATTTTTGCTTTACAATAAATCTTAGCTTCCATTAAATTAACAATATTATTGATAAGACGATGGCAATAATTATCTTTATAAGTTTCGTATAGACAAAAGCTCTTTTGTCTTCGGCAAGTAGCGGAATCCCTGCATGACCTTCTTGAACAATAGAATTCGCTAATAGTATAGCAAAAGGAATTAACTGTTGCATGTATAATGTAAAAAAGAGGATATGAGGTCCCGACAATGGCAATAACCCTACCAATATTGCAAATGCTAACATTACCCAAATATTTTCGTTGATCAATGTATCTATTGGCATGTAATGGTCAAGTACGTGTACAAAAGCAATAGTAGCCATTGCCCATAAAAATAATTTAAGAAAGTGCTTTTTTAACACGTGGTGCCAAATATGTTCCGATAGAAAATGTTCGGGAACTGTAATAATAATAAATGTTGTAATAATAATCATTCCTATAAATACGATCGATTCGGGCGATAATGAATGATGGGCATGTCCTTCGTGTTCGTGAGGCAGCAAAAACATGTTAAGAATCAATAAAAACAACACTCCCAACAGTAGCGCTCTTTGAAAAGTAATCTTTCGCAATTGATGAGAAACATCTACTTTCATCGTGCAACAGGTTTCGTCGTGTATAGTCATGTGTACACTTTGATTCGACTGAATTTTTATAGGTATTGCTATAAAAATTACCGAAACCAAAAAAGCTAATAGTCCTAAAATCCATAACAATTCTATGCCTGTTTGCGGATTGGTAGCAAAAATAATAAATGCTTCATCGCCTAATGTAGCAATAGACACAGCCAATAAAGCCGAGAACGAGAAAAATTGATGAGTATATAACGATACCACAGCAAATCCACCTGCACATCCTGGTGTTAACCCTAAAACAACCGATACTAATATCTGAAAATATTTGTTTTTCAAAATCCCTTTATTCCAATTGCCCATAGTTCGCACATGCAGATACTCTATAAGTATCATCAGCAACAAGACAAAGCCCGATACTAATAATGTTTTCTGAATAATTTCTAATACTACATACATAAATTCATTATTTTAATGCTTGCATAAAAGTATTCCACACACGTTCGGCAGAAGTATTCCAATCAAAATGTTTTTTACGAATTTGTCCGTAATTTATTAAAGTATTTCTAAGCGTTTTGTCAAAATAAATTTTTTCCATTGCTTGTGCTATGTCGTCTATCGAATGAGGATCGACTAAAATAGCCGCATCTTCAGCCACTTCTGGCATAGACGATGTGCTGGATGTAATTACTGGCACACCTAGCGACATGGCTTCTATAATGGGAACACCAAAACCTTCGAATAACGAAACAAAAACTAAAGCAACCGACGATGCCAGAATTTTTGAAACCTCTTCGGAAGGCAAATATCCTGTAAATATAATTTTATCTTTATGCTTTAACTTAGAATAAACTTCATCGAGTGCTTTGTCTTTCCACATTGGCTTTCCAACGAGCACAAAGCATGCTTCATTGGGATACTTTTCGGCAAACTTATCGAATGCCTGAAGCATGCGTGCTGTATTTTTTCGTCTGTTCAACGAGCCTATGTATGTAAAAAATGGTTTACCTCCCGTATATTTTTTTCTGATTTTTTCTTTTTCTTCTTCACTAAACTGAATATACGGCAAATTGGGAGCATTGTAAACTACATCAATCTTTTCAGCATTTACTGAAAATGTTTGAATTATATCCTTTTTAGTGTACTCCGAAACAGCAATAATTCTTTTTGCTTTATGTACAAATTTAGGAACAAAATATCGGTAATACCTTGATTCTATAAACGGGAAATGCTCGGGATGATGAATAAAATTCAAATCATGAACTGCTAAAACTGTAGGAACCTTTGCCCTCAACGACATAAAATGATCGGGCGAAAAAAACAAGTCTATTTTATACTTTGTTACTATTCGAGGGATTGTTATCTCAAACCAAATTAAATAAAGAAACGGATGCCGAGCTGGTGGACCGTAAACCAATGGAACTACATTCGAAGCATACACAAAGTCTTGATGAAAAGGTCTGTCGAATAAAAAATAAAATGTATGTTCGGGATGTTTTTTTACAAGTATTTGCATCAACTGATGAGTGTAAAAGCCAATACCCTCCATCTTTCCATGCAAAAGCAATCGAGTATTTACTAAAATATTCATGCTACAAAAATAATAAAAAAGGCTGCCTTTTAAAGACAGCCTTTAAAATATAAACACAACTAAAAACTATCGAGCAATATTTATTTTCTGAGTAATTACATAATTATTTGTAGCTACTCTTACCATATATGTACCTTGAGCTAAATTAGAAATATTTGCTTCGTATGTATCATTGAACTCTGCAACAAGCTGACCTTTAAGGTTGTAAATTTCAATGCGTGAAGCTTTTTCGTTAGCAACCATGAGCTTGCTCGAAGCAGGATTGGGATAAACAAATATAGGACTATTAATCTGACTCACATCTACATCTGTCGATTGCATTACTTGTACTTTATCAATTTTCATATAGAACCAGTCGGTGCAATCGTAATGGCGGAAAGCAATATAAATATTTTGCCCATTATAACTCGATAGTGGTAAAGTGATTTCTTTCCATACCGTATCGGCTGCTGTCAGTGTATATGTATAAATACTTGTAAAGTTCGATGGTTGAGTTCCTGTTGTTGAGACTTCTACACCAAATTTATCGCTCGGATATGCTGGATCTTGAGGAGCTGCATAGAATTTTAATATCATGTTGCTATTATTGATAGTAAATCTTGGAGTAATTAAATAATTGTTAGGTGTAAGTGGTTGTTGTACCCATGATGCCGAAACCGCACATTTCGTTCCATCATAAATACCCCACCCTTGCGAAGCATTGCGAACTTCCCATTTTTTACCATCGCCATCAGCATCAATGTTAAACCAACAGTTGGGTGGGAAATTGGTCCCTTCAAAACTTTCAACATATGGATAAGTATTTACAGCATCGCATAAAACAGTAAACTGATTAGGTGTCGATGTCCAATAGCTTGTATTTCCTCCACCACAATCGGCTTGTATATACCAATCGTACGTCATTCCTTGAGTTAAGCCTGTTAGTGTATATGGATTAGACGTTACATTAACAATAGTTCCTGTTCCGATAGTAAAACCAGCTGGACCATACTGAATATTCCATGCGGTTTCGCTACCTCCTGGTGTCCATGATAATTGTGCCGAATTTGTAGTAATATTCGATACTGCTAAGCCAGAAGGTGTCATACACGAAGGAGGTGTACAGTTCGCTACAAAAGTATAGAAAGTTGAACCTGGTGTTGGATTATTTCCCGGTGTAAACGAATATAATGTAGCTCCAAATGGATCTTTAAGTGTAAAACCACATTCATCATTATATTGCCCACCATTAAACACAAGGCTTACATTATCACCCGGACATAACATCACATTGGTTGTACCGTTTGCGCCATTATTTAATGTATAATTCCCCATTAAATTACCACCAACCATAACACTTATGCTAGCTCCGTTCCAACCATCGCCATAATCATCAACAAATTCAAACACATACGCACATTGACTGCTAACTGAGCAACTCATCGTTGTAAATGTTACAACCGCAGGGGCACTAACTGCACCAGCGCCACAGTTAGTGTAAATATAAACAGCATAACTGGTCGAAGCTGTCAATGAAGTTAGATTAACAGAATTTGTCGTCGTGTTTACTATAGTACCTGTTCCTGGAGTGAAGCCATTGGGTCCGTATTCTACAACCCATGCTGTTGCTCCACCTATAGAACTCCAAGAAATAGTTGCTCCTTGATTTGAAATATTAGAAACAGTAGGATTTAGAGGATGAATACAGCTTGGAGTACCTGTTCCATAAATTTCGAAAGGCAAACCCTGTGGGGAACCACCATCTACCAAATTGTTCCATGCAGTACCATTATGTTGTCTTGCATTGCCTGTAATGGCTACACCTTGAATAGTAACAGGAACTGCCCAAGGTCCCGATGTGAGCGTTCCGCCTGCTTGCCACTGTACCCAATACACACCAGGTTGCAACGTTAATCCTGGAGTATTAATTACATTTCTCATGATGGGTCGTGCTGTACTCGTTAAATTATCACCCCGATAACAACCAGAAAAATGAGTGCGCGAAAGCACGTTAGTTGTCATGTTACCCCAAACAACGGTACTTCCTGTAGCTCCTGGCACACCATTCCAAATTTGTACTCGATAATTGTTGATGGTAGATGTCGTTCCACTATTGGTTTGATAGCAATAAAAAGCTAACGAGTCAATCGTCCAACCACCAGCGGGAACAGCAAAATCTTCGGCTACTGAATAATTGTTAGAAATAGAATGTCCAAAACCATAGCTTCCTAGGCCTAATAAAGTATCTAAAAAGCTAAAATTACTACCATTTGGTCCACCACCCGGATGAGTAACAAAAGAACCATTGCTATACAATACGGCTTTTGAACCATCGGTATGTGTGTTAATCACAAAAGGTTGCTGCTGATAATGTTGATTTACAGCTGCCTTGGTAATTTCTGCATGTTGAATTCCTTTTTCACGCAGTTGTCTATGGGTTTGACCCACGGTAATGGTTGTAATAAATAATACCCCCATCCCTAAACATAGTAATTGTTTTTTCATGGTTTATTTTTTTTAGTTAAGCTTTGCAAAAGTAAACTAAGTTTTAAAATAAACAAATTTTATCTTTAAAATTATTTCAACATTTCTTTAAAAAATTAGTTTAAAGATATACATTTAAAAATTTTGTTTTATTTTTGACTGCTAAAAATTATTGAGCTATGACAAACGAAGAAACCGACAAAAATTTAGAAGCTGCACGTCAGCTAATAGAGCGTATTAAAGAACAATTAGGTTATGAAAATCAAAAAATTGAGGAGTTAAAATTAAAAATGTATCGCGAAAATGATTTTAAAGTTAGTAAGTTCAAAGCTTACACTGGCCCGAACTACTATTTAGATCGTGCCGCTTTGGTATTCAACATTTTTATTTCGCCTGTAGGTGACAGTGTTGAATTTTTTAAAGAACATGTTTCAAAAGTTTTTCCAAAAGCAGCCGAGTGGGACACTCCTTATGTAATTGATTTATTTTGTAAAACACTGCTCGAAACTCTGAAAATGGATATTGATTTATATTTAGACAAGTATTCCATTAATACTGATGGCGACGAATATGTAGTAGCAATTGAATACTTCGATAAAAAAATTGCCAAAGAGGCTGTTTATTTAGTCTCCGATTGGTTTTATGCTATTACCAACGACGACGATCGCTTCGACTTTATGAAGCAATGGTTAGAATTACAAGCCAAATTTGACAAAACATTATTTGGTGGACCTACTCTTTATTCGCTTATTGAAGCAGGTTTAAAGCGCGATATTCCCGTTATATACTTATACGAAGAAAATCAATTTATGTGGGGGTATGGAAAGAAGCAATTACGCGGACGCTCTACTACCTTCCATAACGACGGTATTAAAGATACCGAATTTACCATGTATAAAGATATGGTTGGTGAATTTTTAGAAAAATGTGGCTTCCCAACTCCCAAAGGAACTAATTGTTATACGGAAGAAGAAGTACTCGACGCTGTTCGGAAATTAAATTTCCCCGTAGTGGTGAAGCCTGTTGCAGGACATAAAGGACAAGGCGTTACTACCGGAATAGAAACAGAAGAACAAGCCCTCGAAGCTTTTAGAAAAATTGTAAAAGCTGCTCAAGAAGAAGGTGTTAATTTCGATGGAGCATTAGTACAACAACAAATTTATGGCACCGACCACCGTTTATTAGCAGTAGCCGGTAAATTTGTTGCTGCACTCGAACGCGTACCTGCTTATGTCGATGGCGATGGTGTAAATACTATAGAAAAACTCATCGAAGAAGAAAACAAAAAAATAATCCGACTCGACAATGCTCGTTCGCCACTTTGCAAAATTAAAATAGACGACAACCTAAAAGAATTCTTAAAGTTGCAGGGCTTAACTTTGCAAGACGTTCCCAAAGCAGGTGAACGTATCACCTTGCGCCGTGTTGCTAATATTTCTGCAGGCGGTGTATCCATTAATGTTACCGATAAAATTCATCCGTTAAATGTTAAGTTAGTAGAAGATATTGCAGCATATTTCAATGTCCGTTGCTTGGGAATTGATGTGTTAGCCCAAGACATATCGAAACCATGGACAGAAGGAAACTTTGGTATCATCGAAATTAATGCAGGACCTGGCGTATTTATGCACTTAGCTCCAGCTTACGGCGGCAGTATTGATGTGCCGGGAATCATTATTATGTCTCACTTTAAACGTCCTGAAAATGCAAGAATACCTATCATCGCTGCCAATTACGTTAGCCAAGAATTTGCCAACTTATTAAACAAAAAACTCCACGAGATAAAACCCAACATATTCTTCAGTAGCCTTACTCGCAAAGGAGTTTACTTTAATGGCGAATACTTCTACAATCACCCCGACCACGATGCCAATATAGAAAACATGTTACGTCATCCAAAAGTAGATTTTGCACTTATTATGCACGATGTTGATGATATTTTCGACTATGGATTAGTTCATCGCGGTGCCGATCTGATTATTTTAGATGAAGCTCGTTATTCTGAAGAAAAAACATTACTTAGCCAATTACTTCCCGGAGGTCATGTGGTTTATATCGAAGGAAATGAAATGTATTT
>JAOADU010000065.1 GCA_026417155.1 Bacteroidales bacterium
AGATGTGTATAAGAGACAGGTGTATCCCCCCGGACGGTGAGCTACTTTTGAAGCAATTTCTCTGAATAGAAGTGTAACAGCCTCTTTGTTCTTTAAATCGGCAAAAACCATACGCCGAGAATGTGTAGTATCGGTTTTTGCTTTAGTAATTATGGGTTCTACAAAACGTCTGAGGGCTTTAGCTTTAGCCAACGTGGTAAAAATGCGTTTATGTTTGATTAAGGATACGGCCAAATTAGAAAGAAGCGCCTTTCTGTGCTCGCGGGTACGCCCTAAATTATTAACTTTATCTCCGTGTCTCATGTCTATCTGATTTAATTAATCCTTATCTAATTTATATTTAGCAACGTTCATACCGAAATGTAAGCCTTTGCTGGCCACCAATTCTTCCAATTCGGTTAACGATTTTTTACCAAAGTTTCTGAATTTTAACAAATCATTTTTGTTGTAAGTAACAAGTTCGCCTAATGTTTCAATATCAGCCGATTTTAAACAATTTAATGCTCTTACAGATAAGTCTAGGTCGGTAAGTTTTGTTTTAAGCAGCTGTCTCATTCTTAAAGTTTCTTCATCAAATTCATCAACATCGCTTCTTTCTTCGAGTTCAAATCCTATCTTTTCATCGCTAAAGAGCATAAAGTGATAAATTAAAATTTTTGCTGCTTCTTTTAGAGCATCTAATGGATGAATAGAGCCATCGGTATCTATCTCCATTACGAGTTTTTCATAATCGGTTTTTTGCTCTACGCGGACATTTTCAATGTGATATTTAACATTACGTATGGGCGTAAATATGGAATCCATAGGTATAATACCTATTTCCATATCTTCTGTTTTATTTTCCTCAGCGGGCACATATCCCCTGCCTTTACTAATCCATAATGTTATATGAAGCTTAACCGTTGGTTCTAGAGTACAAATATGTAAATCGGGGTTTAAGACTGTAAAACTAGTTAGAAATCTAGTAATATCACCTGCTTTAAATTCTTCCTGTCCGCTAATTGTAATATTTACAACCTCCGTGTCAACACTTTCGAGTTGACGCTTAAAACGAATTTGTTTTAAATTTAATACTATTTCGGTTACATCTTCTACTACACCTTTAATAGTGGAGAATTCATGATCTACACCATCAATTTTTATGCGCGTTATTGCATAACCTTCCAGAGATGATAATAATACTCTCCTCAATGCGTTACCAACTGTAAGCCCATAGCCCGGTTCTAACGGTCGAAATTCAAATTTACCATGTCGATCCGTTGATTCGAGCATTATTACTTTATCAGGTTTTTGAAATGCCAAGATTGCCATATCTTCATTATTATTTAGAGTACAATTCAACGATTAATTGTTCTTTAATATTTTCGGGAATCATATCACGCTCGGGAAGCATTAAGTATTTACCGCTCATTTCAGAAGCATTCCACTCGAGCCATGGATATTTTGAATGGTTATGTTTTGATAAGCTAGATGATATAATTTCTAGCGATTTCGATCGTTCTCTAACCGAAATAACATCACCGGGTTTTAGTAATGTAGAGGGAACGTTGCATATTTTGTTATTGAGCAAAATATGGCGATGAGACACCAATTGACGTGCAGCATCGCGTGTAGGAGCTAACCCCAAACGATATACAATATTATCAAGCCGAGATTCCAAAATTTGTAATAAGACCTGCCCGGTAACACCTTTTTTACGTACAGCCAATGAAAAATATCTTCTAAATTGACGTTCTAAAACGCCATACGTATATTTTGCTTTTTGCTTTTCGCGAAGCTGAATTCCGTATTCTGTGGTTTTTCTTCTTTTATTTACCCCATGCATTCCGGGGGCATGTTTTTTTCTTTCAAAAACTTTGTCGGGTCCATATATTGGTTCACCGAACTTTCTTGCTATGCGTGTTTTTGGTCCTCTGTATCTTGCCATGTATATAACAATTTAAAAATTACACTCTTCTTCTTTTTGGTGGGCGACAACCGTTGTGCGGTAGTGGAGTTACATCAATAATTTCAGTAACTTCAATTCCTACCGATGCTATAGTACGTATAGCCGATTCGCGTCCGGCACCGGGTCCTTTTACAAATACTTTTACTTTACGCAACCCTAAATCGTATGCTACTTTTGCACATTCTTCGGCTGCTACTTGAGCAGCATAGGGTGTATTCTTTTTTGAGCCTCTAAACCCGTTTTTACCGGCTGATGACCATGAAATAACCTCACCGTCGTTATTTGTTAAACAAACAATAATGTTGTTGAATGAGGTATGAATATGTACCTGACCAACGGCTTCTACCTTTACGTTTTTCTTTTTAGTTACTTTTGCTGTCTTTTTTGCCATAATTAATTCTTATTTAGTGGCTTTCTTTTTATTTGCTACGGTTTTCTTTTTACCTCTACGTGTGCGTGCATTGGTTCGAGTGCGTTGTCCACGAACAGGTAATCCTGCACGATGACGTATTCCTCTATAACAACCAATGTCCATTAATCGTTTAATACTAAGTTGTATTTCGGAACGAAGTTCTCCCTCTATTTTAAGGTTTTGAGCAATGTAATTACGAATTTTTGTCATTTGCTCATCGTTCCATTTTTCTACCTTAATGTTAGGATCTACTCCGGTTTCTTTTAAAATTTTTCTTGCAGTACTTCTGCCAATGCCAAAAATGTATGTGAGAGCTATCTCACCTCTTTTCTTGTCTGGAATATCAACTCCTGCGATACGTGCCATATTTTCTTTCTTTAAAAAAGGTTACAAAATTAATAAATTATCCTTGACGTTGTTTATACTTTGGATTCTTTTTATTAATAACATACAAACGCCCTTTACGTCGTACTATCTGGCATTCGTCGCTACGTTTTTTAATAGATGCTTTAACTTTCATTTTCTAACGCTTTTTATTTATACCTAAAACTAATTCTCCCTTTGGTTAAATCGTATGGCGACATTTCTACACGTACCTTATCGCCAGGTAGAATACGAATGTAATTCATTCTCATTTTACCTGAAATATGGGCAGTAATAATATGCCCATTCTCTAGCTGAACGCGAAACATTGCGTTAGATAGAGCTTCGATAATAGTACCATCTAATTCTATAGAAGGTTGTTTTGCCATACTTTAATTTTCAATATATTTATAACTTGTTAATATTTCTGCTTCATTTTTTCTAACTACTACCGTGTGTTCAAAGTGTGCACTTGGCAAACCATCGGTAGTAACTACTGTCCATCCATCTTTAGCTATATATACATGACGTTTACCCATGTTTACCATAGGTTCAACAGCTAAAGTCATTCCTTCTTTTAATATTACACCCTTTCCTCTTGTGCCATAATTTGGTACTTGAGGTGCTTCGTGTAATGTCTTACCTATTCCATGCCCAACCAAATCTCTTACTACGGAAAAACCGTTTCTTTCAACGTGCTGCTGAATAATGTAACCAATATCGCCCAATCGTACGCCTTCTTTAATTTTTTCTATTGCTAAATAAAGAGCTTCTTTGGTAGTGCTTATTAATTTTTGAGTTATAGGAGGTATTGAGCCAATTACGAATGTATATGCCATATCGGAATGATACCCTTCGTAAAAAACGCCTCCATCAACAGAAACGATATCGCCCTCTTTTAGTTTATATTGAGAAGGAATACCGTGCACTACCTGTTCATTAACAGAAATACATAACGAAGCAGGATAATTTTGATAACCTTTGAACGAAGGTACTGCTCCGTGTATTCTGATAAATTTTTCTGCTTCAGCATCTATTTCGCTGGTTTTTACCCCTGGGCGAATTAATTGTTTAATTAAACCGAATGTTTTAGAAAGTATTTCGGCACTTTCTTTCATTCGTCTAATTTCATCAGCAGTTTTAATCAAAATCATCAAAGAACCTTAAACAAACGTTACATGGATGTTACTCCCGATGAACGGCCTTTTATTCGTCCACTCTTTGTAAATCCATCGTAATGACGCATAATTAGATAACTTTCTATCTGTTGTAATGTGTCTAATACTACACCTACTAAAATGAGCAATGAAGTTCCACCAAAAAACTGAGCGAACTGATTATTTATACCTATCAACACTGCAAATGCAGGCATTATTGCAACAATTCCTAAAAATATTGAACCAGGTAATGTAATTCGTGACATGATTGTATCAATAAATTCAGCTGTTTTTTTGCCTGGTTTAACTCCAGGAATAAAACCGCCATTTTTTTTCATTTCGTCTGCCATTTGAATTGGATTCATAATTATGGCAGTATAAAAATATGTAAAAACAATAATCAGAATAAAAAATAAGAAATTATACCAGAAACTTGTATATCTTGAAAATGCTGCTGCAAATCCAGTGGCAGAATCGCCAGCAAAGCCAACTATTATAGTAGGTATAAACATTAAAGCTTGAGCAAAAATTATTGGCATTACACCAGCTGCGTTAATTTTTAAAGGAATATACTGACGAACACCACCGTATTGTTTATTACCTACAATGCGTTTTGCATATTGGACGGGAATTCGGCGAGTGCCTTGTACTAATAAAATGCTTCCTGCTATTACTACTAAAAGAAATAGAATTTCTACAAGCAATACAACTAATCCTCCAGCACCATCCAATCGTGAAGCAAATTCTGCACCAAAAGCATAAGGCAAACGAGCAATAATACCTACCATAATAATAAGTGATATGCCATTACCAATCCCTTTATCGGTAATTTTTTCGCCTAACCACATCACAAAAATTGTCCCAGCTGTAAGCATAAACATACTAGATATTGTAAATGCCCTACCCGTCAATACAAAAGCCGATTCGGGTAATTGATAATGTAAATTTGTTAAATAACTTGGTGCTTGTAAAAAAAGAATAATGACTGTTAAGTAACGTGTAATTTGATTGATTTTTTTCCTTCCGCTTTCGCCTTCTTTTTGTAATCGCTGAAAGTAAGGTACAGCAATTCCTAAAAGTTGTACAACTATAGATGCCGAAATATATGGCATGATCCCTAATGCAAAAATAGAAGCGTTTGAAAAAGCCCCCCCCGAAAACATATCTAACAAACCGAGAATTCCTTCGGAAGTTTGACGTTTTAAATTTTCTAATTGTGAAGGATCAATACCTGGTAACACTACAAACGAACCCAGCCTGTACACTAGCAATATTCCTAGTGTATAAAATATTCGAGTTCTGAGCTCTTCTATTTTGTATATGTTTGTTAATATTTCAATAAATCTTTTCATGAACTATAATTTTGTTGCTACACCACCAACAGCTATAATTGCCTTTTCGGCACTAGCACTAAAAGCATGAGCTTTAACTTCAAGTTTTTTTGTTAATGAACCTACACCTAAAATTTTTACTAAACAATTTTTAGGTATTAACCCATATTCATACATTAATTCCGGACTAATTACTTCAGCATTAGTTTCGTTGGCCAATCTTTCAATAACGTGTAAATTAACTGCCTTATATTCTTTTCTATTGATATTTTTAAATCCAAACTTAGGTGATGTACGCTGTAAAGGCATTTGTCCTCCTTCAAAACCTCTTTTTCGGCTGTATCCAGAACGCGATTTAGCACCTTTATGGCCACGTGTAGATGTGCCGCCTTTTCCTGAACCTTGTCCTCTACCTAAACGTTTCTTTTCTCTATGTACTGAACCTTCAGCTGGCTTTAAATTACTTAAATCCATATCGTTAAAATTATAAATATTCAACACTAATTAAATGACTTACTTTTTTAATCATACCTTCAATTTGAGGCGTTAAATTTTTCTCCACGGTTTGATTCATTCTTCTTAATCCTAGAGCATCTAATGTAGCTCTTTGTGAAGGGTTAGAACCTATTCGACTACGTATTTGTTTAATTCTAACTTTTTTCATCACTATCGATTTTTTTAACCGTTAAATACTTTATCAAGAGATATATTACGATTTTGAGCAACAGTATAGGCATCTCTCATCAACATAAGCGCCTTTATAGTAGCTTTAACGAGATTATGTGGATTTGAACTTCCTTTCGATTTTGCTAAAACGTCTTTCACGCCAACACTTTCTAAAACTGCACGCATTGCACCACCTGCTTTTACACCTGTTCCGCTCGACGCAGGTTTTAGAAATACTTGTGCACCACCAAATTTAGCTTCCTGTTCGTGAGGTATTGTGCCTTTAAGAATAGGTACTTTTATTAAATTCTTTTTTGCATCTTCAACTGCTTTGGCAATAGCTGTAGTTACTTCATTTGCTTTACCTAATCCATAACCAACAATTCCGTTTTCGTTGCCAACAACAACAATTGCCGAAAAGCTAAAATGACGACCACCTTTTGTAACTTTAGTGACGCGTTGAACGGCTACTAAACGATCTTTTAATTCTAAGTCGGTAGTTTTTATTTTTCTAATTCCACTTGTTAACATAATTATTAAAATTTAAGGCCATTTTGTCTTGCTGCTTCTGCTAATGCTTTTACGCGACCATGATATAAATATCCATTTCGGTCGAATACAACAGATGTAATACCGGCATTTAATGCCTTTTGAGCAATTAATTTCCCAACTTCAGCAGCCTTTTGGGTTTTATTGCCCGTTATTTGACTAATTTCTTTCACTCTTGACGATGTTGATACCAAAGTATGCCCTTTAATATCGTCAATAAGTTGTACGAAAATATGTTTATTACTTCTAAAAACCGTCATTCTTGGTTTTTCGTGTGTACCGCTTATTCTTTTGCGGATTCTTTTTTTAATCTTTGCTCTTCGCTCTATTTTAGTCTTTGCCATAGCACTTAATTATTTTGCAGCAGATTTGCCTGCTTTACGACGTAATACTTCACCAACAAACTTAATTCCTTTGCCTTTATATGGTTCGGGTTTACGTAGCGAACGAATTTTTGCTGCTACTTGCCCTAATAATTGTTTGTCTATACTTGTTAATGTTATTATAGGATTTGAACGACGTTCTGTTACAGCTGTTACTTTAACTTCGGGTGGCATTTCTATTATTATATCATGCGAATAACCTAGCGAGAGTGTTAATAACTGACCATTTGCTTCGGCTTTATATCCAACACCCACAACTTCCTGTTGCTTTGTCCATCCTTTTGATACTCCTATAACCATATTATTTATTAGTGCGCGATATAATCCGTGTAAAGAACGGTGTTGTTTTTCGTCGCTTGGACGTTCAATTTTTATTTGATTATTTTCTACGAAAATTTTGAATGATGGATCAAACTTTTGTGATAATTCACCCAATGGACCTTTAACAACGATAGTATCTTCTTTAACGGTTACTTGAACCTTTTCGGGTATGGGTATGGGTAATTTTCCTATTCTTGACATATCTATTCAATTTTAGTGTTAATAAACATAGCAAATAACTTCTCCACCAATACCTTTGGCTCTAGCTTCTTTGTCGGTTAATAATCCTTGTGATGTGGAAATAATAGCAATTCCTAGACCATTGAGCACACGAGGCAAGTTATCTTTGCCAGTATATTTTCTCAAACCAGGAGTACTAACTCTTTCTAGATGACGTATGGCAGGTTCTTTCGTATTTGGATCGTATTTTAAAGCAATTTTAATTGTTCCCTGCATGCCATCATCTTCAAATTTATAATTTAAGATATAACCTTTATCGAATAAAATTTTTGTTATTTCTTTTTTAATGTTGGATGCAGGTATTTCTACTACTCTATGTCTTGCTTTTACTGCATTTCTTATGCGAGTTAAATAATCTGCTATTGGATCGGTCATGTTCATTTTATTTTATATTTTACCAACTTGCTTTTTTTACACCTGGAATAAGTCCGGCAGAAGCCATTTCTCTAAACGTAATACGGCTTAAGCCAAAAATTCTCATATAACCTTTTGGTCTACCAGTAATAGTACAACGGTTGTGTAAACGAGTTTTTGAGCTGTTGCGAGGCAACTTTTGCAATTCTACATATTTCCCTTCGGCTTTTAACTGCTGTCTTTTGGGTTCGTATTTATCGAATAGAGCTTTTCTTTTACGCTCTCTTGCTTTCATCGATTCTTTTGCCATAAACTAATTCTTTTTAATGTTTTTGAATGGTATTCCAAAATGCTTTAAAAGAGCATAACCTTCTTCATCAGTTTTTGCGGTAGTTGTAAAAGTTATTTCCATCCCTTTTATTTTTACAACTTTATCGAGGTCTATTTCGGGAAAAATAATTTGTTCGCTTACCCCTAATGTATAATTTCCTCTGCCATCGAATTTGTAATTAACACCTTTAAAGTCTCTAATGCGAGGTAAAGAAATACATATCAAACGTTCTAAAAATTCATACATTCGATCTCTTCTTAAAGTAACTTTAACTCCAATTGGCATTCCTTTTCTAAGCTTGAAGTTTGATATGTCTTTTTTGGAATAAGTAACGATAGGTTTTTGACCAGCGATAGCAGATATTTCATTTACTGCGACTTCAATGAGTTTTTTATCGGCAACTGCATCACCAAGTCCCTGATTAATGACAATTTTTTCTATTTTAGGTACCTGCATAATACTTTTGTAATTAAATTCTTTCATGAGTGCAGGTACTATTTCTTCTTTGTACTTCTTTTTGAGTGTAGGTATGTATTCCATTATTTAATCTCCTCCCCTGATTTTTTAGCGTAACGAACGCGTTTATTTTTATCATTGAGTTTTCTTCCTATTCTAGTAGGTTTGCCTGTAGCCGGGTCTTTATGCATAAGATTAGAAACATGAATGGGTGCTTCTTTTTTAATTATACCTCCTTGTGGGTTTTTTGAGTTGGGTTTTGTGTGTTTAGAAACAAGGTTCACACCTTCTACAATAGCTGTTTGTTTTTCGTAATTTACAGATAATACTCTTCCTTCCGAGCCTTTTGATTCGCCGGCTATTACAATTACAGTATCTCCTTTTTTAATGTGCATCTTTCTTGCCATACAGTGTGTATTTTTAAAGCACTTCTGGTGCTAATGATACAATTTTCATATATTGTTTTTCGCGTAATTCGCGAGCTACAGGACCAAAAATACGAGTTCCTCTTAATTCATCGGCTTGATTGAGTAAGACTACAGCGTTGTCATCGAACCGAATATAAGATCCGTCCTTTCGTCTTACTTCTTTTTTTGTTCTAACTACAACAGCTTTTGTAACTGTGCCTTTTTTTACATCCGATGATGGGATAGCCGATTTAACTGTTACAACTATTTTATCTCCAACAGTTGCATATTTTTTTCCGGAACCTCCAAGTACTCTAATGCAAAGAACTTCTTTGGCTCCGCTATTATCGGCTACTACTAATCTAGATTCTTGCTGTATCATACTACTTAGCTCTTTCTATTATTTCAACTAAACGCCAGCATTTATTTTTACTTAATGGTCTGGTTTCCATTATTTTAACAACATCGCCAATCTGACACTCTTGTTTTTCATCGTGTGCCATGTAACGAGTTGTTTTGTTAATAAATTTTCCGTATTTAGGATGTTTTACTTTTCTTTGTTCGGCAACTACTATTGATTTATTCATTTTGTTGCTTACTACAACACCAATACGTACTTTTCTCGATTTTCTGGTTTCCTTGGCTTCCATGAGTTGTTAGCTTTTTTGTTGTTCTTTTAACTGACGAGCACGTAATTCAGTCATTAAACGTGCAATGTTTCGGCGTGTTTGACGAATTTTCATAGGATTATCGAGTGGATTAATATGATGGTTAAGTTTCATTTTAGTTAGCATCAACTTCTCATCGTGAATTTTTTCGATGAGTTCTTTCGTTGTTAAATCTTTTATCTCTATTTTTTTCATATGCCTATAGTGTTTCTGTATAATTTGGATGTATAATGAATTTAGTTACTACGGGTAATTTTTGTGCACCTAAACGCAATGCTTCTTTAGCAACTTCTAGAGGCACTCCATCTACTTCAAATAATATTCTTCCGGGTGTAACGGGAGCAACAAAGCCTTCGGGTGCACCTTTCCCTTTACCCATACGAACTTCAGCTGGTTTTTTAGTTATTGGCTTATCTGGAAATATTCGTATCCAAAGTTGGCCTTCACGTTTCATATGACGTGTGATCGCCTGTCGGGCAGCTTCAATTTGACGACTTGTTATCCACGCAGACTCTAAAGTTTTAATTCCAAACTGTCCAAAGGCAAGTGTTGTGCCACGTTGTGCTACACCTTTCATTCTGCCTTTTTGCTGCCTTCTATATTTTGTTTTGTTTGGCTGTAACATGTTTTTCCGTTTTTAAATATTATTTTTTTCTTCTTGCCTGAAAACCTTTGGGTTTTGGTTTGTTTTGTTTATTTTCAGAAATCGGAGCAACGTTTCTCTTACCGTAAATTTCTCCTTTACAAATCCAAACTTTTATTCCTAATAATCCGGTTTTTGTAAGTGCTTCGGCTAAAGCATAATCTATGTCGGCTCTAAACGTATGCAATGGTATTCTACCTTCTTTATAAGTTTCGCGTCGAGCCATCTCTGCACCATTAATACGCCCCGATATTGTAACTTTAATTCCTTCGGCTCCCATACGAATAGCAGATGCTATTGCCATTTTTATTGCTCTACGATATGCTATTTTTCCTTCAATTTGACGAGCAATATTACTTGCTACTAAATATGCATCGAGTTCAGGACGTTTAATTTCAGATATGTTTAATTGTACTTCCTTTCCGGTTATTTTTTTAATTTCTTCTTTTAGTTTATCAACTTCTTGCCCACCTTTTCCAATAATTGTACCGGGACGTGCCGTGTGAATGGTTACGTTTAATAACTTTAATGTGCGTTCGATTAAAATTTTAGAAACACTGGCTTTTGCTAATCGTGTACGCAAATATTTGCGAATTTTGTAATCTTCGACGATTTTGTCGGAGTATTTGCGTCCACCATACCAGTTGGAATCCCAACCTAAAATGATTCCTAAGCGATTGCTAATTGGATTTACTTTTTGTCCCATTAAGCTTCTTGATTTTGAGTTTGACTTTGATTTATTTTACTTCCTAGAATAAGAGTAACATGATTTGAGCGTTTTCTTATTCGATATGCTCTTCCTTGGGGTGCGGGTCTAAGTCGTTTGAGCATACTTGCCGAATCTACGTATATTTCTTTTACATAAAGATTGGCATCCTCTATTCTAACGCCTTCGTTTTTAACCTGCCAATTTGAAATAGCAGAAAGTAAGAGTTTTTCTAATGTTTTTGCCTGTGCTTTTTCTGTATACTTAAGTATATCTAATGCACGTTTTACATCAACTCCTCTTATCAAATCGGCTATTAGTCGCATTTTACGAGGTGATGTGGGATGGTTGTGCAAACGTGCCATCACTGTGTTTCTTTTTTCTTCTTTTCGGGCTTCGGCCGATATTCTTTTCCTTGAACCCATAATATATCTTACTTTTTATTATTTATTCTTTTTATTTCCAGCATGTCCTCTAAATATTCGGGTAGGTGCGAATTCGCCTAATTTATGTCCTACCATATTTTCGGTAATGTAAACAGGAATAAACTTGTTTCCATTATGCACATTGATAGTTAAACCAACAAAATCGGGCGAAATAACGGATGCTCGCGACCATGTTTTAATTGGTTGACGTTTTCCGCTTTCTTGCATTTTAAGCACTTTTCTTTCGAGTTTGTAGTGAATATATGGTCCTTTTTTAAGCGATCTGCTCATACTTGATTATTTTTTACGACGTTCAACAATAAATTTGCTGGTTGGATTTTTTTTGCGACGGGTTTTCTTTCCTTTTGCATACAAACCTTTGCGGCTTCGTGGATGTCCACCTGAAGCTTTTCCTTCTCCTCCTCCCATAGGATGATCAACTGGGTTCATAGCTACACCACGTGTACGAGGTCTGCGTCCGAGCCAACGACTACGTCCAGCTTTTCCACTCATTTCGAGAAAATGATCAGGATTTGATACCATTCCTATTGTTGCCCGACAATTTACTAATACTTTTCTTGTTTCTCCCGAGGGCATTTTTAATATGGCATATCTTCCTTCACGTGAAAGTAATGTGGCAAAAGATCCAGCACTTCGGGCTATGGCACCACCCTGTCCAGGATGTAGTTCGATATTATGAATGTTTGTTCCTAGTGGTATGTCTGATAAATATAATGTATTTCCAATTTCTGGTGCGATATTTTTGCCCGACATCACAGTTTGTCCTACTTTTAAATCTTGAGGAGCTATGATATAACGTTTTTCGCCGTCTTTATATACTAATAATGCGATGCGTGCACTTCGATTAGGATCGTATTCTATAGACTTGACTATTGCTGGAATATTATCTTTATCGCGGCGAAAATCTATAATACGATAATACCGTTTATGACCTCCACCTATGTATCGCATGGTCATTTTACCGGTATTGTTTCTTCCACCAGTCTTTTTTATTGGTTCAATAAGACTTTTTTCGGGAGTTGTTTTGGTTATCTCCTCAAATGTACTTATTGCTCTAAAACGCTGTCCCGGTGTAACGGGTTTTAATTTTCTTATTGCCATGTGCCTTAAATATTGCTATAAAAATCTATTACTTGACCTTTTTCTAATGTTACAATGGCTTTTTTGTATGCACTTTTTCTACCCCTTGACAAACCAGATTTTGTGAAACGTGTTACGCGTTTTCCTCTTTGTATTATAGTATTAATATCTAATACTTTTACGCCATAGAGTTTCTCTACTTCCTTTTTAATTTGATACTTGGTAGCTTCTTTGCGTACAATAAAGCCATATTTGTTCAGCGTATTGCCTTGCTGATTCATTTTTTCGGTAACCAGAGGTCTAATAATTATATCCATTTACTTTAATCTTTTAATAAATGTTGTTCTAAAACTGCAAGTGCTCCTTCTTCAATCGCTAATACTTTCGCATCTAATATGTCGTAAGTATTTAGCTGTGAGGCAGTTACAACTTTAGAACATGTTAAATTTCGGGTTGACAAATATACATTATTTTTAAATTCATTCAGCACTAGCAACATTTTTTTATCAAAAATTTGTAAATTTTTCTTTAATTCTATTATTTGCTTGGTTTTGGGTTGTTCAAAATCTATAGATTGAAGAATTACAATAGCATTTTCTTTTGCTTTTGTTGAGAGTGCTGATTTTCTTGCAAGTAACTTAACTTTTTTATTAATTTTCATATTATAGTCTCTGGGTACAGGACCAAATACACGCCCACCCCCTACAATAGTAGGTGACTTGATGCTACCTGCACGAGCACCGCCAGTGCCTTTTTGTCTTTTTATTTTCTTAGTACTACCAGAAACTTCGTTACGTTGCTTGGTTTTGTGAGTACCTTGTCTTTTATTAGCCAATATAGCTTTTACATCAAGGTACATGGCATGAGCATTAGGCTCAATGCCGAAGATGGCATCATTAAGGTTTACAGTGCCAACTTCTTTTCCTTCGATATTGAATACTTTCAGTTCCATTATTTCTCAACTATTATATATGAACCTTTAGGACCCGGTACCGATCCTTTAACTACCAATATATTTTTTTCTGGAAATAACTTAACGATTTCCATGTTTATAACCTTTACTTTTTTGTTGCCAGTTCTTCCAGCCATTCGCATCCCTTTTAATACTCTTGAAGGGAAGGAACTCGCACCTAACGAACCGGGAGCTCTTAAGCGATTATGTTGTCCGTGAGTTTGTCCGCCTACACCACTAAATCCATGACGCTTAACAACACCCTGAAATCCTTTTCCTTTTGAGAATCCTGTGACGTCAACATAACGATCTTCGGTAAAAATTTCTGCAGTAATAACGTCACCAAGTTTGTACTCTCCTTGGAAATTTTTAAATTCTTTAATAAATCGCTTAGGTGTAGTATTGGCTTTTTTAAAGTGTCCGATTAAAGGCTTCGGACTGTTTTTTTCTTTTGCATCATCAAATGCTAGTTGTAATGCATTATAACCGTCTGTTTCTACGGTTTTTACCTGTGTAACTACACAGGGACCAACTTGTAAAACAGTGCATGGAATATTTTTTCCATCAGCACTGAAAATCGAAGTCATTCCGATTTTTTTACCCAGTAGTCCAGCCATTTTTTTTAGTTTTTGTTTATAATACTTTTATTTCAACTTCTACGCCACTTGGTAGCTCTAATTTCATGAGAGCATCTATAGTTTTTGAATTTGTGCTATATATATCGAGCAATCGCTTATGAGATGATAATTGAAATTGTTCGCGAGACTTTTTGTGCACAAATGTTGATCTATTTACTGTAAAAATTCTTTTATGTGTTGGTAATGGTATCGGACCACGCACAATAGCACCTGTTGTTTTAACAGTTTTAACAATTTTTTCTGATGATTTATCCACCAGATTGTGGTCGTAAGATTTTAGTTTTATTCTTATTTTCTGGTTCATATGGTTAGTTTATTACTAATTGTTTACCTGTAACTTTTTTTACTATTTCGGCAGCTAAATTAATTGGTAAAGCATCGTAGTGCGAAAACTCCATGGTTGATGATGCCCGTCCTGATGTAAGAGTACGTAAAATAGTAACGTATCCAAACATTTCGGAAAGTGGTACGTGTGCATTAATAACTCGGGCACCTAATTTAGATTCTGTTTCTAAAACGATTCCTCGACGTCGATTGATATCGCTTAGCACTTCACCAACATAATCTTCGGGGGTAACTACTTCTAATTTCATGATTGGTTCGAGTAATGTGGCTTGTATTTTTTGTCCGATATTTCTAAATGCTAAGTTTGCAACTATTTCAAATGCAGTTGCGTCCGATTCGCCTTGTATAAATGATGCTTTGTTTAAAACCGCTTTCATGCTTTCTATAGGATAGCTAGCCAATGGTCCATTTAGCATAGCCATTTTTAGTGCACGCTGAACAGCATTAATGTATTCTTGTGGAAATGATTTATCTTCTATTTCAGAGATAAAATCAAGGCCAGATTTCTTATTTTCTGTGGGTCCGATTGTTAAGGTAATTTCTGCGAATTTATTTTTGCCTGCAATTTGTTTTTTTAGTATTTCGGTATGAGTTACTGAATTTATGAACGCTTCTTTGTATGCTACCATCGGGTTGCCTTTATTTACAGGCAAATTATATTCACGTTTAAGTCTATCGAGCACTATTTCGAGATGTAATTCCCCCATTCCATGAATGGTTGTTTGCCCAGTGTTTTCATCATTTTTTACAAAGAAAGTGGGATCTTCCTCAGTAAATTTTTGTAATGTTTGATTTAGTTTTTCGATATCTGCCTGATTAACAGGTTCGATAGCTAATCCAATAACTGGTTCGGGGAATTCAATACTTTCTAAATAAATGGGATGTTTTTCATCGCAAACTGTGTCGCCGGTACGAACATCCTTAAGCCCTACAACAGCGCAAATATCGCCTGCTTCAATTTCATCAATCGGATTTTGTTTATTGGCATGCATTCTAAAAATCCGAGTAATACGTTCTTTTCTTTGTGTTCGTGGATTATAAACTTGTTCGCCACTTTTTAACGTACCAGCATATACACGTAAATAAACTAAACGACCTACAAACGAATCGGTAGCAATTTTAAATACTAATGCTGTAAAGGGTTCTTCAGTACTGGGGTTTCTTGTTACTTGCTTTTGTATAATTGGATTTATGCCAGTTACTGCTGAAATCTCTTCAGGGTTAGGTAAATATGCTACAATAGCATCGAGTAATGTTTGAATTCCTTTATTTTTAAAGGCTGCTCCACACAAAACCGGAACAGCTTTTAGTTGTATAGTAGCCTGACGTAATGCTGATTGTATTTCATCTTCAGTAATTGAATATTTGTCTGACAGATACTTTTCAAGAATTTTGTCGTCTAATTCTGCTATTTTTTCTAATAAATTATCTCTCCATTCTTCATAAATTTCTTTATATTCAGCAGGGATATCAATTATTTGATATTCAGCTCCTAATGATTCATCATCCCAAGCAATGGCTTTTTGCTTTATTAAATCAATAACTCCTCTGAAATTATCTTCGCTTCCGAGAGGTATTTGCACAGGGATAGGATTTGCTTTTATTTTGTTTTGCATTTGTTGTATGACGCCAAAATAATCAGAACCTACTCGGTCAAGTTTATTGACAAATGCTATACGTGGAACATGATATTTATTTGCTTGGCGCCATACTGTTTCCGATTGAGGCTCAACTCCACCTACAGCACAAAATACAGCAATTGCGCCGTCCAGTACACGTAATGAGCGTTCTACTTCAACCGTAAAATCTACGTGCCCAGGGGTGTCAATAATGTTAATTTTATATTCTTTATTTTTATATTTCCAATATGTTGTTGTTGCTGCCGATGTAATGGTTATTCCTCGTTCTTGTTCTTGTACCATCCAATCCATCGTAGCAGTTCCTTCATGAACCTCTCCCATACGATGATTGATACCGGTATAATATAGTATTCTTTCGGTAGTGGTAGTTTTACCGGCGTCGATGTGTGCCATTATGCCAATATTGCGAATATGTGAGAGGTCTTTAGCCATAAGTAATTCAAAGAACTTTTAAAAACGGAAGTGCGAAAATGCTTTGTTCGCTTCTGCCATTCGATGTATTTCTTCTTTGCGTTTAAAAGCCCCTCCTTCGTTATTGTATGCTGCAATAATTTCGGCAGCTAATTTTTCGGCCATGCTTCGTCCACTTCTCTTTCTAGCATATTGTATTATGTTTTTCATAGAAAGCGTTATTTTGCGGTCAGGTCGTATTTCGGTCGGAACTTGAAAAGTTGCACCACCTATACGACGACTTTTAACTTCAACCTGAGGGGTAACGTTTTCTAAAGCTTTTTTCCAATAATCTAGTGGTTCTATGCCTGCTTCTTTAGCTTTCTTTTCGAGCAATTCTATAGCTTTGTAAAAAATATTGAAAGCTGTTTGCTTTTTACCACGCAACATCATGTTGTTGACAAAACGAGTAACTAATACATCATTGTATTTATAATCGGGTGGTAAAATTCTGCGTTTTGCTCTCGATTTTCTCATATGCTTATTTTATTATAATTTTAATGTATGTTATTTTTTACCTTGAGCAGCAGCTGTTTTCTTCGGACGTTTGGCACCATACAACGAACGACCTTGCTTACGTCCTTCAACACCGGCTGTATCTAATGCACCACGTATAATATGATAACGCACGCCAGGTAAGTCTTTTACACGACCACCGCGTACCAATACGATGGAGTGCTCTTGCAAATTGTGGCCTTCGCCTGGTATATATGCAATCACTTCTTGTTGATTGGTTAAACGCACTTTTGCCACCTTTCGCATTGCTGAGTTAGGTTTTTTAGGAGTTGTTGTGTACACACGTGTACAAACGCCTCTACGTTGTGGGCAAGAGTCTAAAGCCCTTGATTTACTTTTTACCTTTACCTTTTGGCGTCCTTTACGCACCAATTGTTGAATTGTTGGCATATTTCTAGTTTAATTTATGTTTTAAAAATGGACTGCAAAAGTACAACATTATTTTTTTAAATACAACACTATCAGTATATTTTTTTTGAAAAAATAAAATTTGGATACTTTAAATAGCTTAAGGCTTTATAAATTAATCGTTACTTTGCTAACATTTGCAGATCCACAAATGCCATATCCGTTTACTATGTTATTAAAAACAATGACAGGTTCGCTGAATGGTGAAGCCGATGTGTTTTGTTGTTTATTAAAAGAAAGTTGGTACTTATAAAGTGATTCGTCTAAATGAAATAGAAAAAATTCTATAGTACCTGTCTGAAAGTAATAATCAATCGAACGATAACAAATAAGTTTTATGGTTTTTACTTTACCATCGAATGCAAAATCGCTAATTAAAACCTTATCGTAAAAATAATCGAAACCTGGATCGTTCGTCTCTTCAAATGTAGGAGTCATCGTTGAACTTTTAAATGAAATCATATAATAATTTTTTTCATTTGGAACATCGCTAAATCGAAGCCGAATTTCAACGCCGTCGTAGTTCCCTTCATTGCTGTAATGTGAAACTGTGTCTATCGATAAAATTGGAATATTAACAGGTATGACTGTTTTCCCTTTTGCATTACCAAAGCCAGTTTGTACATCGACTGTTACTTCTGAAAATGGCTGTAAAATTATATTAGTGTCAGTATAAACTTCTGTTAGGCTATCGAACAATAACATCTTCGATTGTCCATTTATTATAAGTCTAACCTGTGCATCTGTAATTTTTTTAAAGGGCTTATTATCAAGAATATGCATGCTTTGAAAAATTTTAACAATTGGAATAGAATCGGCAATTAAAATAGCATTAACTACAGGTTTTCGACCTTTATCAGTAATTTCCATATCAATATACTTCTCGCATGAGAAGGATACTATAAGCAACATAATAGCAAAGAGCCAAATAATTGTGTTCTTTTTATTTTTTTTCATATTCTAAAATTGAAAATTCATCATTTTTTCAGAATTTTTAAAAGTTCATGGTATAAGAAAATGAAGGGATTAAAGGGAATAGGCTAATTTGTGTAAGTCGTTTACGATTATTATCATGTTTAAAGTATAGATAATATGGATTTTTTCGATTATATACATTATACACACCGATACTCCATGTTCGGGTATAATATTTTCTTTTCTTGTGCATATTTACGCTTAAATCGAGACGATGATAGGAAGGCATACGGAATCCATTTCGTCCATCGTAATATTCAATTGTAGGATAATATTCATAATTTACATGTTGATTAAGTATGTTATCCCATGCCGGATATTGTTCAATAGGAAGTGATATTGCATTGCCTGTTCCATATACCCAAACCAATCCCACATCTGTGCGGTCGCTAAACTTATGTGTAACTGCGACACTCACATCGTGCCTTCTATCGTAACGATATGGGTATGCTTTGCCAAAATTCAAATCGCTAAATTGCCTCCACGACCATGATAAAGTGTAACCAATCCATCCCGTTGTATTTCCTTTATTTTTTCTAATAAAAAATTCACTTCCGTAAGCCCAACCTTTACCCATTGTAACTTTATCTTCCCATGATGACGTTTCCATAAAAAAGCTTGAGCCCTCTTTATATTCTATAATGTTGTTCATTGTTTTGTAATATCCTTCGATGCTTGCTTCAAATCCCTTTAAAACAGAAGTAAATAATCCTATAGCATATTGTGTAGAATGTTGGGGTTTTATCTTATCTGTAACAGGTAACCACAAATCAGTTGGCAAACCAATTCCACTATTAGTAAGTAAATGAATATACTGATTCATTTGGCTATAAGCCAACTTTACCGACCATTGTTCGTGAAACAAATATCGTAAAGAAATTCTTGGTTCTAACTTAGAGTACCATGTTCTGCGTACAAAAAACATACTTTGACGGAATCCAGCATTCACTTTGAATAAAGCATTTATGCTAATATCGTCTTCAATAAAAGCAGCCAATTCATACGCATATATATTTTTATTACCAAACGTAGTATCAATATTATCATCATTGGTGCCTGTTACTTTAAAAACGTTAATTCCCGGCGAAAATGTATGATAAGTCACCAATGTGCCAAACATAATATTATGGTCCGAGTTGGGACGATAATCAAAATCTATCAATGTAGAAAAATCGTGAATTCCAGAAAAGTATTTTAACGAATATTCGGCTGTATTAACATTGTTGGTTTGTTGCTTGCTTTCAATCCCTACATTAAATCTATATCGGCTAAAGGTAGTTGTTACATTACTAAAAAGCTTAGGATTGAATAAATGATTCCATCGAAGTGCTGAAATTATATTGCCCCACCCTAATGCAGCTTTTAGTTTTTTTTCGTAACGATTGCCTCCATCGTAATAGCTATCTTTGTAACGAGAATATGCTTTATCATTACCTAAATAAAAACTTAGATACAAACGGTTTGTATCGCTAAATATGTAATTTATTTTAGAATTGACATCATAAAAATAATAACCAGCTGTGCCATCATTAGCAGCAGCACGGATAATTGGTTGAGCAAGAATGTCGATATAGGTTCGTCGTGCCGATACTAAATACGATGATTTCTTTTTCTTAAGTGGTCCCTCTAACATTAATTTAGACGATATAAGTCCTATGGAAAAAATACCATGATGTTCATTCAAATTCCCTTCTTTCATGCGTATATCCAACACAGACGACAATCGCCCACCATAGCGAGCAGGAAATCCTCCTTTAATTAAGGTAATATTATTAATTGCATCGGCATTAAACACTGAAAAAAAACCAAATAAATGATCGCAATTATAAACAGGTACACCATCGAGCAATATAAGATTTTGATCTGGTCCTCCTCCTCGCACATACAAACCCGAAGTGCCTTCACCACCCGATTGAACGCCTGGAAGCAATTGAATTGTTTTAAGAATATCGGTTTCGGAAAAAAAAACTGGCAATTGCTTAATTGTTTGAACTGGAATTTGCGTAACACTAATTTGTGAAGATTCTACTTGTCGATTCTCTCTCTGTCCAACTACAACTACTTCATTGAGCTGAATAGTAGGCTCAAGCTGAATGTTTTTTACAATATTTGTTTGAATTGAAGTTTTTTCAATATATGGTGTATAACCCACATACGATATAATCAAAACTGCTTGTCCTTCATTCAATGTTAAACTATAAAAGCCATACGCATTAGTTATAGTTCCACGTTTACTTATCGTATCGTAAACAGAAGCACCTATTAACTTTTCGCCACTTTTTGCATCACTGACATAACCACTAATAGTAAATCGCTGTGAAAATGAAACTAAACTATATGTAATAATTAAGATAAATACTATACTTTTGTACATAAATGTTTATTCAAAATAAATGTCGTATGGCATGCGAGCTTGTACACCTTGCAATAATTCAAGATTTTTTAATGTTTTAAAATAGTGCCCCCATGTGCCTAATGTCTTATGTATTATTGATGTGCTAGCATTTTCCTGCATATCTTTTAATAATTGTTCAAAAAATGGGAGTTTTTTGGGATATTCTATAATTCTTGCCTTACCAGTTATTTTAGCTTTTTGCTTGGCAATTTCAATGGCTTTTTCTAAACCGCCCAGTTCATCAACTAAGCCTATTTCTTTTGCATGAATTCCACTCCAAACACGACCTTGACCTATGCTATCCACTTCTTCAATAGTTTTTTTCCTGCCTTCCGACACACGACTTACAAATACATTATAAATATTGTCAACACTTTTTTGAATTACCATTTGTTCGTATGGTTTTATAGGTCTTGCTGCCGAACCTATTGACGAATGCAAATTAGTTTCCACTCCATCAATAGTAATACCTAATTTTTCATTAAGCAATTTTTGACCATTCCATAAAATTCCGAAAACACCTATAGAACCCGTAATTGTTGTAGGATTAGCAACTATAACATTGGCCGGACATGAGATGTAATAACCTCCCGAAGCAGCTACATCGCTCATACTAACAATAACAGGTTTTTCCTTTTTGGTTAATTCTATTTCGCGCCAAATAACCTCAGACGCTAACGCACTTCCACCAGGGCTATTTACCCTAAATATTACTGCTTTAATATCTTTATCGTTACGAACTTCGCGAATAATGTCGGCCATTTCATTACCACCCATTTTATCTTCGTCGTTTTCGCCTAAATCAATTTGCCCTACAGCATATATAATTGCAATTTTATCTTTTTTACCGGGTTCGAATTTGGCAGGCACTTGCGAATAAGTTGCCAAACTTACCATGGGAATATCATTGATTGTCGAATGTCCGGTAATTTTTTTAAGTTCATTTAAAAACTCATCATAATACATCAATTTATCTACCAAACCTAGTTTTAAACTATTATTTGCTTCGTCCGACAACAAACTATCGGCAATAACATTTAAGCGCTCTACTGGAATTTGTCGTTGAATGGCTATTTCAGACAACATATAATCCCATAACGATTTAACATAAGCTAAAGTCTGTTCTTTATTTTCAGGACTCATTTTGTCGAGCATAAACATTTCACCGGCACTTTTAAACTTACCATGACGAATTAAAATAGGCTCTATACCTAACTTTTCCAGAGCATTTTTTAAGAATAAAGTTTGACTTACCAATCCTTTCAATTCTACAACTCCTTGTGGGTTTAAGTATATTTTATCGGCTGCTGTGCATAAATAATAATTGAGTTGAGAATAATAATCGGCATAAGCCAATACAGGTTTTTTGCTTTCTTTTCTAAATTGTATAATTGCCTGACGTATTTCTTCGATGGTTGCTAAACCAGCACTCATTGTCGATACATCGAGGAAAATTGCTTTAATATTGGAATCGGTTGAAGCTTTTTTAATATTAAAAAGAATATCGTTCAATCCTAATTGCTTTTTTGTTTTAAAATCAAAAGTAGAAAAAGATTTAAAAGGATTGTCGTCGGTACGCTCCGTAATTTCATAGTCTAATTTTAGATGTAATACAGAATTTGCTTTTATTTTTTGAGGTTTTTCGACTGTGCTTAAAGCCGAAATCATAATAAAAAATAAAATAAAAATAATTACATTTACAAGAATGATCCCTGTAATTGTTGCTAGTAGATACTTAAAAAAATCTTTCATATTCAAAAATTTTTAAATTTCGTTTGTAAAACGTTTGAAGCTTAATTTTGTTACAATATTAATACTTTAAAATTAATTTTGAAATTACTTTTTCGTTAATCTTCATGACGAAAAGATACAAACCTTCTGATAAAAAAGATAAGTCTAACAAATTGCATGCATGACTAATTTCGTTGAGCATTCGCCCATATAAATCGTAAATTTGAATATTTGCCTTTTGGTGATTAGGTATGCTAATAAAAACCTGGTTAGCAATTAAATGGTCTTGTGCAATGTAATCTTTATCATTATACTGTTTGCAATCATTAATCGCTGCTTCGATTTGAGAGATGGTAACTTGTTTCATTGCTTTATTTGGACAAATAACATAATATTGAGGTGTATAGGTTATATTGTATGTATATAATACGACATCGTCGAATAAAGTACTAAAACAAGGAAATGTAATTTGAAATTGATTTGTAAAATTAGCAATTGCCGTGTCATGCAACCCTGAAGCTTCTATACCCCACACCCATACCGAATCGCCATGATATCCATAATTATTCCAAATGCTTTCTAAAACAGGTGAATTTATTTGACAAGTACCACAAGTTGTAATAAAAAAATCAAGCACAACAGTTTTTCCATTATCTAATTCATCGTATAAATGAAAAGAATGACCACTAATATCATTTAATGTAAAATCGTGTGCAATAGTTTGTGATTTATAATTTACATAACTGAAGCATAACATCATAACAAGAAAAATTCTTATCATAAATTTTTTCATAAAAATAATTTGTTTTAAATTTACAACCAAAATTGAAGTACTATGTATATCAATAAATTATTGTTTATAGTAATTACAGGCATAACGATGCTACTTGCTTCTTGTACTACATCCGATACAGGAACGAATAACCTATTGGTTGATAGCACAGAACATGAAAGTGAACTACAAAAAACAGCCATTAAAGTGCCTTCTCCAATTGAATTATACATTTTTATGTATAATGCCAATGCTAGTTTTAATAAAGATTATTTAAACCCTATAGATAATCATTCAAAATACACAACACGCATAAAAAAAGCCTTAAATTTAGGTATATATGCTTCTGACTTAGCATATTGCACTGTATTTAAACAAAACAAAGAAACATTTACCTACTTCTCCGTAACCAAGAAAATTGCCGATGAACTTGCACTTACCGAAGGATTCGACGAAAATATTGTAAAGCGTATAGATGCCAATATGAACAATAGCGATTCGTTATATCAAATATCTAACGATTCGTATGCTACTGCCGTAAGATTTTTAGAACAACAAGGCAAAGAAGATTTGTTGCCATTAATGATTACTGGCGCATGGATAGAAAGTGTAAACTTAGCTATTAAGTCGGTACAAAAATTCGATCCCAATAACGAAATTGTTATTCGAATAGCCGACCAAGGACTCTTATTAGAAAATATTTTAGAGCTATTCCAATATGTAAAAAATAATCCTGAATATTCCGAAATAATTGAATTACTTGTTGACTTACAACTATCTTACGACAAGTTACTCGATAATACTGATGTTGTAATAACAAAAAGACAATACGACGAAATTACAAATAAAATAAAAGCAATTCGTGCTTTATTTATTGGTTAAAATTTTACATGTATGAAAACAAAGATAACAATAATATTAGCCGTAATGAGCTTAAGCGTATTAAACTCTATAGCTCAATGTGAACGTAAAAATTATTGTGACGATTATATGGAAGATTACGATTATCGAAGCCAATCGTCATACGCCAAATTATCCCCAGGCGATACTGCAAGCGTTAATATAGTATTATACGGAAATCAAAAATACCGCATCTTTGTATGCAACGATCCAAAATTAGGAAATGTGCAATGGAAAGTTGTTCAACCCGAACGAAAAACAAAACGCACTATAGATAAAATAAAGAAAGATACCATCATTACATACGAAACAAACGAATATGGCGATTACAAAACCGATAAAAACGGTGAGCTTATCATTAAAAGCCGTCAAGTTGTCATTGATACAACATGGATTACAGAACGAATTAGTGTAGATAAAATCTTATTCGATAATAAGCAACAAAACAAACAACCATACTTTGAAATTACGCCTCAAAAAAGTTCGCGATATATTGTTAGAGTGCAAATTCCTTCAGGCGACCCAAATTATGCGGGCTGTGTAAATGTATATGTTGGTAGAAAAGAATTGGGCGGAAAAAATTTTGTAAAAAAAGGAAGCATAAGTAAAAACGAATAATTTTTTCCATTATTTTTGCAGGCACAACGGAGAGATGCCAGAGCGGTCGAATGGGGCGGTCTCGAAAACCGTTGTTCCTCTATCGAGGAACCGGGGGTTCGAATCCCCCTCTCTCCGCTTATTTCTAATACCTTCTATTTATTCATTTCGTATAACAATTATAACATTCGCATTTTATTAAAGAAATTTTCTACCTTTGCATGCCATGATAGAAAAAGTTGATAATTTTTTATACAAAGGATTGCGTAAAAAACTTGTTGACAATTTGCGTAATAAAGGAATAACTAACGAAAACGTTTTGCAAGCAATAGAAAATGTTCCTCGACATTTTTTTGTTCCATTCGGCTTAGAAAATATTGCATACGAAGATCAAGCTTTACCTCTTAGCGATGGTCAAACTATTTCGCAACCATATACTGTTGCTTTTCAAACACAACTATTAGATGTACAACCCGGCATGAAAGTTCTTGAAATTGGAACAGGAAGCGGATATCAAGCTGCAATTTTAGCCGAATTGGGAGCAAAAGTTTATTCTATAGAACGAATTACTAAACTACATAAAACTGCACAATACACGCTATCTTCTTTAGGTTATCAAAAATGTCAGTTATTTTTAGGCGATGGATATTTAGGCAAAGAAGCTTATGCGCCTTATCATCGAATCATTGTAACTTGCGGAGCTGTTGAAATTCCTCAAAACCTAATCAAACAACTTGCCGTTGGAGGAAAAATGGTAATACCAGTTGGCATCAACACACAAGAAATGTTACTCGTTGTTAAACTAAATGAACACGATGTAGAGATTACTAAACATGGTAATTTTGTTTTTGTTCCATTTGTAAAAGGTTCATAATATGTTAACCATCAAAACTTTTGTTTTTAATCCACTTCTTGTTAATTGTTATGTTATACATAACCATAAAGAAGCTATCATTGTTGATCCTTCTTGCTACGACGAAAATGAACAACTACAATTAAAACAATATATAGAACAGCAGCAATTAGAAGTAAAACACATTATTTGCACACATTTTCATTTTGATCATTTGATGGGAGCTGCTTTTACTTGCTCCACATGGAACTTGCCTTTATCGGCACATAAAGATTATGTCTTTTTGGCAGGAAATTTTGATATCAGCACACAATCTATGTATTTTGGCTTTTCTGTAAAAAATCCACCTAAACCAAAAGTTCTATTACAAGATAATGATACTATTCAACTCCATCATTATACTTTCAACATCTTGCATACACCGGGTCATAGCCTTTGCAGTATTTCTATTTATGAAAAAGAAACAGGCATAGTTATTACAGGCGATACACTTTTCGAAGGAGGAGTTGGAAGAACCGACCTTGCTGGCGGTGATTGGCAACAATTATTACACAGCATTCGAACTAAACTGCTTACATTACCAGAAGAAACCATCGTATATCCCGGACACGGTGGACAAACAACTATAAAACAAGAAAAACTCTACAATACATTTCTTGGATGAAATTATTCGACAAACTTACTAGCAAATTTCAAAACCCTGTAACTTCATTACAATTTATTCATTTGCTTCGCTTTACTACACTTTTTTTAATCAGCATTGCTTTTGCAAAAAGTAATTATTCTATTATTGATATTGGTTTATACGAAAAGTTTATATACTTTGCAGGTGCACTTAGTTTCTTTTGGACTAATGGTATAATTCAAGCATTTTTGAGTTTATATCATCAGCATTCATCTAAATTCTCTCAAAACAAAATTTTAATTAATAGCCTAGTACTATCTTTTTTATTTAGTTGTATAATCACAATTATTGTACTTTGTTTCGAAAAACCCTTTAGCAAATTTTTTATAAATTCTTCCGAACTTCCATTTAAAACTCTTTTTATATTATACTTAACATTAAGCCCATTAACGTATTTTATAGAATACATTTATCTGATTCTAAAAAAATACCGAGCTATATACACATACGGAATAATAAGTTATATGGCTCAACTTGTGTTGTTGTCTGTTCCTGCTTTTCTTTATCAAAACCTGTCATACTCCATATTGGGACTAATTATAATCACTTCTATTCGTTTTGTATGGTTACTGTTTCTTTTACTTAAATACTTTCATTTTATTATTTCAAAAAGTGATATTGTGCAAATATTAAAATATAGTTTGCCTCTCATTTTATCTGCTTTTATTGCAGGCTCTCTGCCTTATATCGATGGTTTGTTAGTAGCTAAATACTTCGACGATAAAACATTTGCCATTTTCCGATATGGAGCACGCGAATTGCCAATTTCTGTATTGCTAGCCAATGCTTTCAGCAATGCAATGATCCCCATTATAAGCGAAAGTAAAAGCATAGCTGCTTCACTTCGACAAATTAAAACTAAATCTTTACAAATGATGCATGTTCTCTTTCCATTAAGCATTCTACTTCTTGTAAGCAGTTATTTTTTGTTCGAAATTGCCTTTAATCCTTATTTTCGCGAAAGTGCCACCATATTCAACGTTATGCTACTTTTAGTAATTCCTCGTATGTTATTCCCACAAACAATTCTAATTGCAAAAAATTATCAGCATCTAACTCTTATTGCATCCGTGGTTGAATGGATTGTCAAGCTTTTATTAAGTATTTGGATGATGTATCTATGGGGAATTTTCGGCATTGCTGTAGCTACATTTATTGCTTTTTTAATTGAAAAATTTGTATTATCACTTTTCGTTTTCAATAAACTAAATATTGGCTTAAATCGCTATGTATCAATAAAATGGTTCCTATTTTATAGTTTAATTTTATTAGCAACTTTCGTTATAATAGAACATTCAAGCTTTAAATAATGTGTGGGATACTCGCCATAACATCTACAAAACTAACTTTAACCGAACCGTTAATAAAAAAAATGCTATCAAGTATTTCCCATCGCGGAAGAGATTATCAAGGATTTGTTCATATTTCGCAACATAATGTGTGGATTGGACATGCTCGACATTCCATTATCGATTTAAGTCCCAGAGCCCACCAACCAATGACTAATGAAGACAACACACTTTTTCTGAGCTTTAACGGTGAAATTTACAATTTTAAGTCATTGAAAGAGGATCTTTTAAAACACGGACACATTTTTAAAAGTTCTACCGATGCCGAAGTAATTATTCATGGCTACGAACAGTGGGGTGTTGCTGTACTGCAAAAGCTTAATGGCATGTTTTCTTTTATATTATACAACTCTGAAAAAAATGAATTTTTTTGCGCACGCGACCGAATAGGCATTAAACCTTTTTATTACTCTGTATTACCCGACACGTTTATGATAGCATCCGAAATAAAACCATTTTTACAATTACATTCATATAATATTAATTATACTTCTTTATGCGAATATCTTACATATCGTTATGTTCCTTCGCCCAATACTATTTACAACAATATTTTCAAACTACCACCTGCTCATTATTTAATATTCAATCATCGTCAAATTCAAATTGAACCATATTGGGATGTTCCTATTAACGATAGCAATTGCCATAATGATTTAACTAATCATATTGAAAATCTTATAATTCAATCTGTACAAGCACATCTCATAAGTGATGTTCCTGTTGGTATTTTTTTAAGTGGTGGAATTGACTCATCAACCATTGCTTTAATGACAAAGAAACTTGGTTATAAGCCAACAGCATTTACTATAGGCTTCAACAATTGGGCACTAAGCGAAGATAAACCTGCTACACAAACAGCCAAAGCTCTAGGAATTGATATTAAAACAAAACTTCTAGATCCAGAATCGCTTCAAAATGTTTATGAATCTGCATACTTTTATGATGAACCCATAGCAGATATTTCTATTGTTCCTACTTTTGAAATAAGTCGCTGGGCATCACAATATGTGCGTACTGTTCTATCGGGCGACGGCGGAGATGAACTATTTGCCGGATACACATGGCATCAAAAACTAATAAACAACCGATACATTATTCGATGGAAAAAAAATGGAATTGTAAATTTTTATGCACAGTCTATGGC
>JAOADU010000031.1 GCA_026417155.1 Bacteroidales bacterium
TGAAATTTATTTTGACATTACCCATTCATTTAGAAGTCTTCCTTTAATTATCAATCAATTATTGTTCTACTATCAAGATGTTAGCCCTAAAAGAGTTTCAATTAAAAAAATATTTTACGGAATGTTAGAAATGGTAAAGGAACTAGGATATGCTCCAATAATCGAATTAAATTATCTAATTACTTTAAATAATTACATAAAAGGTGCCTACGACTTATCAAACTACGGCAATGCATATATAATTAGCAAATTAATCGAAAATGAAGATAAAAGTTTATCAAATAAACTTACTGATTTTTCAGATACATTAAACCTAGGTTTGCTTTATGAGATTGATAATCAGATACATTACATATATTCAATTATTAATAAGGATTTTAAACTTAATAAGTTAGCTGATAAAATTATTAAACCAACACTTAGAGAGTTTATTCCATATTTCCCTCAAGAAAGGAAGAATCCCTATCAAATTCAACTATCTCTATCTGAATGGTATTTTATAAAAAAGAATTATGCCTTGTCTGTAATTATTTTAGTGGAAGCAATAATTACATATATATGTTTAAAAGAAAATAATCTAGATTGGCAAAAAAAAGAAAATAGAGAAAAATGTAAAATGAAAATAAAACAGTATGAAAACATTAATAATATATATTCAAAATATAAATTAAATAGTATTCGTAATGCTATAGCACATAACATAGATAAAAATTTTTCCTCTAAAAAAGCAATAAAAAATATTAAAAATGCAATTAATGATTTAAAGAAAAATTTAATATAAATTAAATGAAAATTTATAGCCTCCTATGCTAATCAACTTATCCAATCACCCCTTCGAAAGCTGGAGCGAAGAACAAAAACATGCCGCCATCAAGCAATTCGGCATCGTTGAAGATATAACCTTTCCCGAAGTCGATCCTTTTGGCGACGAAGCATATATCGATCAGCTTACAAATCAATACCTCGACAAAATTTTACACCTCAAACCACAAGCAGTTCACATAATGGGCGAAATGACGTTTTGCTTCTGTCTTATCCAAAAACTAAAAGAAAATAATATAACTTGTATAGCCTCTACTACTCAACGTATCATCGAAACTATAGATGGGAAAGTAATTCGTAGTTTTCAATTTGCTCAATTCAGAAAATACTTATAGCCACTTTTTCTTTCTAAAGATAATTAATGTTATTGTTGCCGATAAAAGCATTAAAAATATTGATAATGGATATCCTATTTTCCATTCCAATTCGGGCATAAAATGAAAATTCATCCCATAAATACTGGCAATTAACGTAGGTGGCATAAATATTACCGTTGCCACAGTAAATATTTTGATGATTTTGTTTTGTTCCACATTAATTAAACCTAATATAGTACTTTGCAAATAATCGAGTCGCTGAAAGCTAAATACCGTATAATCGAGGAGCGAACCAATATCTTTCAACATAATTCGAACTCTGTTGTGAAGTTCAGAAGGAAAAATATCACTCTTTAGAATATTTGATAATACGCGTTGTTTGTCTACAATATTTTCGCGAATAAGCATTGTCTCTTCCTGAAACTTAGATATTTGCATCAGCAATTCTTCCGACAATTGATTATTGATAACCACCGACGATAATGATGCTATTTCTTTTACAATAGATTCAATTAAATCGGCATCTAAGTCTATTCTTATTTCTATAATTGTTAAAAAAATATGAAAAGCATCGTGAATCTTTGATGTAAACTCCGAACGCTTATACATTTCGGCAAATGTACGCAATTCAGCATTTCTATATGATATAAGTACGTTATTTTTAATGATAAACGATACTGGTTCGCGTCTAAATTCGCCATCATATCTAATTAAAAAGTGAGAGTTGTTTACAATTACATCGTCTTCTTCGGAATAACGCGACGAAACTTCGATTTCTTCTATTTCCTGACGAGTTTGTAAAGCAACATCGCATAATTCTTCTACCTGAATACGCTCATCGTACGATGGCTGTATAAGATCAATCCAAATGATAGAATTTTTAGGAATTAACGCTAAACCTTCAATGCCTTGGTGCAATTTTAAACGATCATTTTCTTTATAAAAAACATTTACCATAAAAACAAATTTAAAAGCACCAAAGCTTATGAGCGGGAAACGGGATTCGAACCCGCGACCCTTAGCTTGGGAAGCTAATGCTCTGCCAACTGAGCTATTCCCGCCTTTGAGCCTCTCACGGGACTTGAACCCGCGACCTGCGGTTTACGAAACCGCTGCTCTACCAACTGAGCTAAAGAGGCATTTATCAATTTGCAAAATTAATAATTTTGTTCTTTTTACTCGTTAAGTTTTTCAAAATTTTTTCTTTGAATAGCATTTTCTGTATATTTACAAAAAATAAATGTATGAGCCGTATTGTTCAAATTCAAGCACGTCAAATCCTCGACTCACGAGGAATTCCTACCATCGAAGCCGATGTTTTTACCGATAGAGGTATTATAGGACGTGCAAGTATTCCTAGCGGTACTAGTTCGGGAAAATACGAAGCACTTGAATTACGCGACAACGATAAAGGACGATTTCTTGGCAAAGGCGTTACTAAAGCTATTTACAACATCAACAAAGTACTTAACGAAGAACTAAAAGGTCAACTCGTTACTGACCAAGTTGGGATTGATATGCTAATGAACCAGCTCGACGGGACTGAAAACAAATCCAACTTAGGCGCCAATGCAATTTTAGCTGTTTCCATGGCAGTTGCACGAGCCGGAGCATATACTACCAATCAGCCATTATATCGTTATTTAGGTGGTGTCAATGCCAATACTCTCCCCATCCCCATGATGAATATGATTTCGGGCGGAATAAATGCCAATAATAATATAGACATTCAAGACATTATGATTTTACCCTTATCGGCCAATAGCTTTGCCGATGCGTTTCGTATCGGAGTCGAAGTTTATTATCATTTGCAACTCATTCTTAAAAAAGATGGCTATTGGCTTCAAATTTCACAAGATGGCGGTCTCGCTCCTAATATAGAATCGAACGAAAAAGGCATTGAATATGTAATCCGAGCCATAGAAGCTTCAGGACATAAACCCGGCGAAGACATTGCTGTAGCTCTCGATTTTGCCGCCAGCTATATACATCACACAGAAAAAAACACATACAAACTAAAGGGAAACCAAAAAGAACTTGATAAACAAGCTTGGTTGACATATTGCATTGAGCTTATCAAAAAATATCCCATTATTGCTATCGAAGATCCATTAAGTCAAGACGATTGGGAAACATGGAAAGCATTGAGCGACGCCTTAAATAACAATATATTGCTAATTGGCGACGATCTCTTTGTTACAAATACCGAACGATTCATAAAAGGTATAATCAATGGAATAGCCAATGGAATATCTGTCAAACTTAATCAAATAGGTACTGTTACCGAAGTTCTCAATACTATTCAATTAGCAAGCAATTACGGATACTACCCCATCATTAGTCATCGCAGTGGAGAAACCGAAGATAGTTTTATTGCCGAACTATGCATTGCCACTAATGCAGGTATTTTGCGTAGTGGAGCTCCCTGCCGAATGGAACGCGTATCCAAGTACAATCAAATTTTACGTATAGAAGAATCATTAAGCAATTCATCGAATTATCATGGGCAATATTTTAAATACAGACGCTAATGACCATGAACGATTTTATACAATTGCTCAAGCAACATAATGAAATTATTGAAATTTCGGCACGCGTAAATACTGAACTAGAAATAACAGAAATTACAGATAGAATCTCAAAATCAACCATATACAATAAAGCATTGTTATTTCGCAATAATGGCTCTTCTTTTCCTATACTAATCAATGCCTTTGGAAGCGAAAAACGTATAGCTCTCGCTTTACACAGCAATTCGTTGAAACAAGTAGAACAAAATATTGTCGAACTATTATCAATACTTAAACCACCCCAAACGTTTTCAGAAAAGATTAAACTTGCTGGCCAAGCGTTGAAATTCAGCTCCTATTTTCCTAAATACAAAAATAAAAAAGGAGTTTGTCAGCAAGTAATACACCGTAATCCTGACATACATATTTTACCAGTGTTAAAATGTTGGCCTCACGATGGTGGTAAATTTATTACTTTGCCATTAGTGCATACTAAACCAGATAATTCAAATGAGCTAAATGTTGGAATGTATAGAATGCAAGTATTTACGCACAATTCAACAGGTATGCATTGGCATATACATAAAACAGGAGCTGTTCATTATCAACAAGCTAAAGAAACAAATAAACAAATTCCAATTGCCGTGTGTTTAGGAGGCGATCCTGTTTACACTTATTGTGCTACTGCTCCACTTCCGCACGGCATTAACGAATATATTCTTGCTGGAATATTGCGCAAAAAAGCTGTTACACTTGTACCGTGTATTACACAGCCCATCGTTGTTCCAGAAGATGCCGATATCGTTATTGAAGGTTTTATTGACCCAAACGAACCATTGCATACCGAAGGACCTTTTGGTGATCATACTGGCTTTTACTCCCTACCCGAGTTATATCCTAAATTTCATATTACTGCCATAACACATAAAAAAAATGCCATTTATCCTGCTACTATTGTTGGAATACCGCCGCAAGAAGATTATTGGTTTATTAAAGCTTCAGAACGAATTTTCCTTCAATTTTTAAAACATAGTTTGCTGCACGAAGTTATTGATATTAGCATGCCTCCCTACGGTGTCGCTCACAACTTAGTCTTGGTGCAAATTAAGTCGCAATACCCCCGACATGCAAATAAAATAGCGCATGCATTATGGGGCATAGGTCAAATGATGCTCAACAAAATTCTCATTATTACGCAACAAAAACTCGACCATACCGTATTTCATAACATTGCAACCATTCGATGGAAAAATAAAATACTTCTATCTTATGGTCCAATGGATGCCTCGGAACATGCCGGCTTAAAACCTTTGGAGGGTGGGAAATTAATGTTTGATGCTACCTCAATTACCGAGAAAATTCTATTTACTTCCAATACGATGCAATATATTCCTGTATTAGAACAATTTTTTCATACTAATAAAATACGTACTTTCGATCAAGCATATAATATTTTTATTGTTTTTGCAAATCATAAACAACAATACCACTACCAAACATTAACTCAACAAATTGCTAACTTTGCAGTACTCGATGAAATTCGTATATTTATACTTCAACAAGAACTATATTCATTAGAAATTTCCGATTGGGCATGGCACTTTTTAGCAAATTTTGATCCATCAACCGATATGCATATTGTTTCGCATCAACAAACCGATATTTTGATTTTTGACGGACGAATAAAACCCAATAAAGCCAAAAAAATTCCCAATCCTACCATTAACCGAACCGATATAATAGAATTGGTTAATAAACGCTGGACAGAATATTTCAATCTTCCGTTTATCGCCTCACCTTCAGAAAAATACAAACAATTATTCTTTGGTGACACCTATTTTATTTCTGATTAAAATCAGAAAATAATCATATAATTAAAAAAGTTTCTGTATTTTAGCAAAGAATATTGTAAGTTACCAAACAATGACCAAAATAAAACTTATTGCACTGATAATATGCACCTTACACATGCTGGTCCTTTGGAGTCAAACCATAACCAGACCTCCTATAAAATTTGAACACTATTCGGTTGATGATGGCTTATCGCAAAGCTCGGTAAATTACATTTTTCAGGATAAAAAGGGATTTTTATGGTTTGCAACACAAGATGGATTAAACAAATTTGATGGTTATACTTTTACTGTTTACCAACACAACCCTCTCGATACTAATTCTATCTCATCGAACTGGATTTATGGCATTGATGAAGACGATCTTGGTTTTATATGGGTGGCAACTCAAAATGGCGTTAACAGACTAAACCCTAAAACGGGTAAGTTTAAACATTACTACCTCACCAACAACAAAAACGAAACCACCGAAGAAGTATATCGTATTCTGGCAGGCAATAATGGCGATGTTTGGTACATTACTGCTAAAACATTATTTAAACTTGATACAACTACAGGCATAGTGAGCCGATTTGAACATGAGATTGATTATTTTGTTTCGAACAAAACAGACAAAGGCTATCCTATGCTCGACGATGGCGAAGGAATTTGGATTGGTTCTGCTTCGGGTTTATTTTATTTTATAAAAAAATTAGAAGTATTTAAGCCTTTTAAAAATATACCAGGCGATAATAATACCATTTCCAATAACTATATTACAGGTTTAGCATTCGACGATAAGGGCTACCTTTGGATTGCTACCCGTTATGGATTAAATAAATACGACCGAAAAAAAAATAAATTTACTCACTATTTTGTAGATGAAAAAAACACAAACAATGGTCCATCAAATAATATAATAAGCGACGTTTGTTGGAGTAAAAAAGGGTTGCTTTGGATAGCTACTTTTGGCGGTGGCTTAAATGCCTATGACCCAAGCAATAATGTATTTTATCACTATAAAAAAGATGAAGGAACAGAAAATAGCCTATATTCCAATTATTTGTTATCACTTTACGAAGACCGATCGCTCAATTTATGGATTGGACTTGATGCCGATGGGTTAGAAAAAGGCGATTTAAAACCACAAAAATTTCAAATCATTCGTTCTTCCAAAACAAAAGATGGATTACATTTAACTTCCAATGCCATTGGTTCTATTTACTTAGAAAACGATTCCATCTTATGGATTGGTACATGGGAAAATGGCTTAAACATAGTTAACCGAAATACTAATCAAACCAAAGTTGTATCTACTAATTCAACTCCTGATCGAATAATTGGCAACAATATACATGCTATACTAAAAGATAGTCGAGGACTTATTTGGATTGGTACAAGAAACGGAATTTCTATCTTCGACAATAAAACAAAAAAATTTTACGATGCCGACAATTTCTTCAAAACCGATATTAATTCTAAATTTAATGACTTGCGTATTTACGACCTAAAAGAAGATTTTAAAGGCAACATATGGATATCAACAAAAAACGGTTTATTTCGTTACAATTACGATAGTAAAACTATTAATTCATTCTTTTTTAATGAAGATGATTCTCTTTCACTTTATGACAATACCGTGCTTGTTACTTTATGCGATAAAAATGGTTTCGTTTGGATTGGCACAAAATCTGGGTTGAATAGGTTCGATTATAATACAAACAAGTTTTTTAGAATCGCATATAAAAAATCTTTTATACCACAAAAAAACCTACGAATATATCAGGCACCAAGTAACCCTTATATATATCACCTTTGCGAAGATCTTTTCGACGAAAATATACTATGGATAGGTACAGGTTCTGGACTTAATAAATTTTACAAACAAACACAAACTTTCGAAATTTACACAATCGAAGACGGATTACCTAATGGCACTATTTACGAACTCATTCAAGATAAAAACGGCAATTTATGGATGAGTACAAATAGAGGCATTGCTTTTTTTAACACACAAACAAAAAAATTCATTTCATATAATACAGACGATGGCTTACAAGGACTTGAATTTAATAACGGAGCTTCTTTTATAGCGCCAAATGGCGAAATTTTTTTCGGAGGTATCAATGGAATTACTGTAATTAACCCTTCGCAACAAAAATTAAATATTTTTCTGCCCAATGTCGTGTTTACTACTCTTGAAAAAATTGATGGACACGGAAAAAAACAAGTGTATAATATAACCGATGAAAAAGTCATTGAGCTAAACTACAACGATCATTCTATAATATTTCATTTTGCAGCATTAGAGTATACTAAACCTCAAAATAACAACTTTGCTTACATGCTAGAAGGCATTACAAATACATGGGTAAGCATCGAAAATAAAAACATGCTCGAAATAGGTGTATTGTCGCCCGGCGAATATAAGCTTCTTATCAAAGGGAGCAACAACGATGGGGTTTGGAATGAAGAGCCCACAGCCATAACAATCATTGTTCATCCACCATTTTACAAAACCATATATGCCTACATACTTTATGGCTTGATACTTATATCAATTGTATATTGGTATGTGCGTTCCCGCTCCAAAAAACTTAAAGCTGCTAACGAAGCATTACGAGAAAAACAACTTTCGGCACTCGAAATCGCTCGACAAAAAGAAGAACTTTCTATTAAAAACAAAAATATTACCGACAGTATTAACTATGCGAAACGAATTCAGGAAGCATTGCTACCCTCAGAATATCTGTTCCGTAAGCTACTACCCGATTCTTTCATATTATACAAACCTCGCGACATTGTTTCGGGCGATTTTTATTGGGTTACAGAAAAGGAAAGCAAAATTTTTGTTGCTGCTGTTGACTGTACAGGTCATGGCGTGCCCGGAGCATTTATGAGCATTATCGGATACGACTTACTTAAAAATATTACCCGCGAACAAAATATCGAAGATCCTGCCGAAATATTAAATTTACTTAATCTCGGTGTATCCGACACTTTTAGCAAGCAATCGTACAATGATGAAATTAAAGATGGTATGGACATGGGATTGCTTGTTATTGATCGTATCAATAAGCAACTTCAATATGCCGGTGCATTTAACCCTCTTTATATCATTCGAAACAAACAGCTAATAGAAATTAAAGGAAACCGATTCTCTATTGGCAAAATGGAAGGAAACGAACATAAAAAATTTGATTTACACACACTCGAATACGAAAACAATGATATGTTGTACCTTTTCTCCGACGGATATGCCGACCAAATTGGTGGACCGATGCAAAAAAAATTCAAGTTTCGCAGATTTCAACACTTGCTACTATCTATTCATTCATTACCACTCAATAAACAAAAAGATTTTCTCAATGAAACTTTTGAAACATGGAAAGGCGAAATGGAACAAGTCGACGATATTTTAATTATTGGAATAAGACTGTAATATGAAATGGATTATTCTGCTCTTTACTTTTTTTATCTTTAATAATTTTATTGCACAAATTGACACAAATAAAATGTTTGCTTTCACACCATCTTCTGTTTTAAAAGAAGGCGTCTATCTTACATTTGAACAATTTATCAAACAAAAACCCATCCCATTTGAAAACCTTAAAACCGTTAATAAAGAAACAAACATCGAAAATTTATTCAAACAAAAAACATTTTACTATACCGATCAAACAGGATTTACAAAAGAAATGGAAACCCGTGCTGTTTGGGGATACGTACTCAATAATGCATTATTTGTATATTACAATAAAGAATTTTTCAGAGTATCTTATTTAGGTAGTATTGCACATTTTATTGCAACTCAAACTATACGAAATTATGTTAATCCATACGACCCTTATTATGGGTATTATTATCCATATCCTCATCAATCATACGAAACAACCCAACTCATTCAAAACATTATTGATTTTAAAACAGGAAAAATATATCCTTTTACACCCGAAGCCATACTTGCCCTTATCTCCGACGACAACGAACTTTTTAATGAGTACAACCAGCTTAAAAAAAAGAAAAAGAAAGAAATGATGTTTTTATACATTAGAAAATACAACGATAAACATCCACTTTATTTGTACAAATAATTTTATGAAAACTATTTTATTTTTTCTTTTAATTACTCCTTTATTAATGTGGTCACAAATCGAAGTTCCTACTTCCGATCAGATTCAATCCCTATTAAAAACAACTACTTGTGTTGTACTCGATGATAATCCATTTTCAGAAACCAATATTCAACTTTCTGCCGCAGTAAAAAATTTTTGGAAACTTACTCCATTTGAAATTATTAGTGTCGAAGAATACGAAAAACGAAAGAAAATATCAACATATTCTTTCCTTTCTGTCGATGAAGTCTATTTCGACAATAACAAAAATCCTATTCGTTACAAATTTTTATGCTTGTACCTTGGCGGAAACTACAAAACCGATAGTGAAATGCCTCAAATTTGCACTATACCCCTTGCTTATGTTGATGAAGAAGAATCTCATTATGCTTTTAAAATAGGTACTTTTATCCTTTTCATACAAAACCATATACACAACATTCAACAAAACCCTCAATTAAAAAAATCGAATATCTTCGAATATTACAAACAACAAAAAGGCTCCTTAGAAAACAAAACATTATGGCTTATCAAGGATGAAGTCGAACCTAAACTACGAAACGAAAATTATTTTAAAACTATTTATCCTTACAAATTCAAATTTGTATCTCGCGAAGAACTTGAACAAGCCATAGACGTCAAAAATCCCGAAATTATTTTCCTGCACAAAGTTGGAGTTTCAAAATCAGGATCAAAAACTTATAAAATACTCATCAATACCGAAGGAACTTCCATCTATTATTTCGATTCTCACACGGTTAATGATCAAAAACCTAATACTTTACTTGAAAGCGATATTAAAAATTTAACAAAATAAACTCTATGAGCGACGATAAGAAAATAATTTTTTCGATGGTTGGAGTTAATAAAATTTATCCACCCAACAAACAAGTACTTAAAAATATTTACCTAAGTTTTTTTTATGGTGCCAAAATAGGTATTATTGGTTTAAATGGTTCAGGCAAATCGTCGTTACTTAAAATCATTGCTGGCGAAGATACTTCGTACGAAGGCGAAGTTGTATTTTCACCTGGTTACACTGTAGGCTATCTGCCGCAAGAACCAATGCTGGACAAAAGCAAAACAGTTCGAGAAGTCATAGAAGAAGGTGTTCAAGATATAGTAAATCTGTTAAAAGAATACGAACAAATTAACAATCGTTTTGCCGAGCCCCTTTCAGACGACGAAATGAACAAACTATTAGAACGCCAAGGTCAACTAACCGAACTTATTGACCAACACGACGGATGGGAACTCGACAATAAACTCGAACGTGCCATGGACGCCTTGCGTTGCCCACCTCCCGAAACGCCTATTGCAATATTAAGCGGTGGCGAGATGCGTCGTGTTGCTCTTTGCCGCTTACTATTAAAACAGCCCGACATCCTCTTGCTCGATGAGCCAACCAACCACCTCGATGCCGAATCGGTTCAATGGCTCGAAATGCACCTACAACAATATAAAGGTACTGTCATTGCTGTAACACACGACCGTTATTTTCTCGACAACGTAGCAGGATGGATTTTAGAACTCGACCGAGGCGAAGGCATTCCATGGAAAGGTAATTACTCTTCTTGGCTCGAGCAAAAAGCTAAACGACTCGAAATGGAAGAAAAAGCTGCAAGCAAACGCATGAAAACATTGCAACGCGAATTAGAATGGGTAAGAATGTCGCCTAAAGCACGTCAGGCAAAACCTAAAGCACGACTTGCCGCATACGAAAAATTAATGAGCGAAGATATAAAGCAAAAAGAAGAACGACTCGAAATTTTTATTCCAAACGGACCACGATTAGGAAATAAAGTCATCGAATTTAAAAATGTTTCAAAAGTTTTTGACGATAAAATCCTTTTTGAGAACCTCTCGTTCGACTTACCCCCGGCAGGTATTGTTGGCGTTATTGGTCCCAATGGAGCCGGAAAAACAACTTTGTTTCGCATGATTATGGGACTTGAAAAACCTACATCGGGCGAAATTGTTATTGGCGATACCGTTAAATTAGGTTATGTTGATCAAACTCATACCGAAATTGATCCCGAAAAAACAGTATTTCAAGTTATATCAAACAATAGCGAATGGATAACTGTTTCGGGCAAACAGTTTAATGCACGAGCCTATGTTGCCCGCTTCAATTTTAGTGGTGCCGATCAGGAAAAAAAATGTGGAGTTCTGTCGGGAGGCGAACGAAACAGACTTCATTTAGCATTAACTCTAAAATCGGAAGCCAACGTTCTATTGCTCGACGAACCTACTAACGACATTGATGTAAATACCCTCCGTGCACTTGAAGAAGGTCTAGAAAATTTTGCCGGATGTGCAGTTATTATTTCACACGACAGATGGTTTCTCGATCGAGTAGCTACACATATTTTAGCTTTCGAAGGCAACTCACAAGTATATTACTTCGAAGGAACTTATTCCGAATATTTAGAAAATAAGAAAAAACGATTAGGCGATGAAGGACCTCAACGCATTAAATATAAAAAACTTGTAAAATAAACTTGTATGATAAACTTTACAATCATAATTGGTATCTTTTTCATAGGGCTATTGATGCCCGACGATCCTGTAGATAAATTGGTTACTGCCGCTGCAAATGGTGATGTAAATAAAGTTTCTGCTGCTTTGAAAAAGGGAGCTGGAATAAATCAAAAAAATAAAGCCCGATGGACTGCACTAGGCTATGCTTGCAAATACGGACATTTGGATGTAGTAAAATTTTTAATTGAAAAAGGTGCCGATATAAACGAAACAGTAAATACAGGCTCTACACCACTTGCCGTTGCTTTACTCGAAGGACATTTCCATATTGCCGAATATTTAATAAAAAACAATGCCGATGTAAATAAACCTGACCTAATGGGAATGACACCACTAATGTGGGCAGTAAGAGATAATAACTACAAAATGACCGAATTCCTCTTGCAACATGGTGCAAATGTAAATGCTATCAATCAAAATGGACGATCTGTTATGGATTTGGCATTAGATGATAAAATAAAAAAATTATTACACTCTAAAGGCGCCAAAACCAGTGCCGAATTATTAAAAAAATAAATAACTATGAATCAGCAGCTTACTATACCAAAAGGCACAAGAGATTTTAATCCCGAACAAGTATTAAAACGAGAATTTATTTTTCAAACATTAAAAAACGTGTTTACTAAATACGGTTTTGTTCCCATCGAAACACCAGTCATGGAAATGTTAAGTACTTTGCTTGGAAAGTATGGCGACGAAGGTGATAAACTACTATTTAAGATTCTCAATTCGGGCGATTTTACACAAAACATAAGCAACGACGAATGGAACGAAAAGAACTTACAAAAGCTTTCCATGAAGCTGTGCGAAAAAGGGTTACGCTATGATTTAACAGTTCCATTTGCCCGATATGTGGTAATGCACCGAAACGAAATAGTATTTCCTTTTAAACGATATCAAATTCAACCCGTTTGGAGAGCAGACAGACCACAAAAAGGCAGATATCGCGAATTTTATCAATGCGATGTTGACATCATCGGCACCGATTCTTTAAACGGCGAAGTTGAATTATTGCATATTATACAAGATGTATTTCAATCGCTCAATTTAGGTTATATAACTTTTATCAACAACAGAAAAATATTACAAGGACTTGCCGAACAGTGCGAAATTGAAAATCATTTTGTAAAATTTACTACAATTATTGATAAATTAGATAAAATAGGAAAAGACGAAGTTTATGCCGAATTATTACAACTACCAATTCAAGCAAAACATCTTGAAAATCTGAAAGTATTTTTAAACCAGTTTTTAGAACTCACAACAAACGATGACCGAATATTATTAGCAAAATCGTATATTCAAAGTAACACTGGAAAAATAGGTATCAATGAGATTGAAACCATATTACAAAAATCCAACCAAATAGGCTTAAATTCAATAAAATTCGACATTCTACTCGCACGTGGACTAAATTATTATACCGGTACAATTTTGGAAGTAAAATCAACCGAAGTAGAAATAGGAAGTATTTGCGGTGGAGGTCGTTACGATAATCTTACTGGAATATTTGGATTGCCGAATGTTTCTGGAGTGGGCATGTCGTTTGGAGCTGATAGAATTTACGATATCATGGATACGTTACATCGATTCCCCGAAAATTTAACTCATCCTATTCACGTCTTCGTAGCTAATTTTATTCCCGAAATAGAATATAAAGTTTTACATATTGCTTCACTTCTTAGAACAAATCAAATAAATGTTGATTTTTTTTACGACCCACATATAAAATTAAAAAAACAACTTTCAATTGCTAATCAGAAAAACATATTATGGGTGTTAATAATTGGCGAAGAAGAAATTCAAAAAGAGCAATACCTTTTAAAAAACATGAAAACCGGGGAACAATATTTGCTATCCTTACAAGAAGTTATAGAAAAAATTAAACTATCATGAAAACCTTATATTGTATATCATTTATATTATTTTTAAGTTTATCCTTTGTAGCTCAAGAACAAAGAAAAATAAAATGGTTAAGCTTAAAAGAAGCTATTGAGCAAAATAAAAAACAACCACGAAAAATTATTATCGACATGTACACCGACTGGTGTGGTTGGTGCAAGAAAATGGATGCCGAAACCTTTAATCACCCAGCTATTGCAAATTTTATTAACGAAAACTTTTATGCTGTAAAATTCAATGCCGAAACTAAAGATACCATCGAATTTAAAGGAAAAAAATATAGCAACCCAGGGTTAGGCTTTCGTTCAACACATAGTTTAGCTTTAGAACTAATGAACAATCGCGCATCGTATCCTACTATCGTTTATCTCGACGAACAACTCAACAATATAAGTGCCGTACCTGGATATATGACACCTGCCGATATTGAACCTGTGTTAATATTTTTTGCCCGTAATTTTTATAAAGTTTATCCTTTCGATCAATTTAAGAAAGATTTTGATAAAGCATTTCGCGATACCGCCAAATTTCACGATAAAATTATTTGGCAATCGTTCGACAAAGGCTTAAAATCGAACAAAAAGAAAATTATTTTCATGTACTTCAATGGTTGCATTGATTGTGCGATGATGCAAAGGGTAATTTTTCAGCACGATACTATTGCCAATATATTAAATAATAAATTCAGTATCATCTCATTCGATGTGCTTACTACCGATAGTATTCGTTTTAACGATATTCTTTATATCAATGAAAAAAAAGAACATCCATTTCATCAATTAGCAATAACATTGACTAACGCGCAAATCACATTACCAGGCATGGTTTTCTTAAGTGAAAATAATCAATTAATTTCATATGTTCCTGGATTCTTCCCATTAAAAACTATGGAAATGCTGTTACACTTTTTTTATACCGAAGCCTATAAAACACAAACATGGGAACAATTTACAAAGACATTCAAATCGAACATTACACCTTAAATGCAAATACCACCTATATACATAGCAGGTAGTGGCAACTTAGCATGGCATCTCACACATGCTTTTGTCGAAGCTCATTTGCCTTTGGCAGGTATTTGGTCGAGAAACATTCAGAATGCAAAAGAATTGGCTAATAGTGCTTGTACTGATTTAATTAACAAAGAACAATTTATTAATGGCGATGGGTTATTTTTTCTGTGTGTTCCCGATGATTCAATTGAATCTATAGCTCAGCTCTTAAAAAATAAAACGATTGTACACTGTGCCGCAGCTGTTCATATACAGCAATTATTAACGTATTCTGCTGAAGCAGGAGTTTTTTATCCTTTGCAAACATTTACTAAATATTCGGCCATTTCTTTTAATAATATTCCTATACTTATTGAATCAAGTACATCGTCATTATTATCTACATTATTCGAAATAGCTACCAAGCTTCAGTCGAAACCTCAGATTATTAACTCCGAACAACGCTTGCAGATCCATCTTGCAGCAATTTTAAGCAATAATTTTACAAACTACTTAATCACTTTAGCACAAGATTACCTTTCGAAACATAATTTAGATCCTGCTTTGCTTAATTCGTTACTCATCGAAACCATTCATAAAGCTATAAAAATTGGCGGTAAAGCTGCTCAAACCGGACCTGCCATTCGTAACGACCAACAAACTATAGAAAAACATTTGAACCTTTTGAACCATCATCCCGAATTAAAAAAATTATATAGTTTTGTAACCATGTCTATTACGCAATATTTTAAAAACCATGAATCCGAAACTAAATTTTAAAGAAAAACTCGTTTTTGTACGTGCGTTTGCATTTGATGTAGATGGGGTTTTTTCGGGAAATATTTACCTTTCTTCATCGGGCGAACAATGGCGCTCTATGAATATTAAAGACGGATATGCGTTACAATATGCAGTAAAAAAAGGGTACCCTGTTGCTATTATAACAGGAGGACTTTGCAAAGGCATTCAAATACGTTTTGAGGGATTAGGTGTACAAGATATTTATTTAGGCTCTAGCAATAAAATAGAAGCATTCAACCATTTTTTAAATAAATATCAATTACACCCAACAGATGTCATATACATGGGTGACGATTTGCCCGATTATGAAGTAATGAAAATTGTTGGTATTCCTGTATGCCCGGCAGATGCAGCTATAGAAATTATTCAAATTGCCGAATATGTTTCGCAATATAAAGGTGGCGAAGGGTGTGTACGAGACATCATTGAACAAGTATTGCGAGCACAAGGCAAATGGTTTAATAGTGATGCTTTTCAATGGTAAAACAAAAAAATATGACAAAACTTAAACTTTTTTTTCAATTAATTCGTTACAAAAACCTGATTATTATTGCCTTAACCATGTACGCTATACGTTATGGCATAATATATCCATTTTTAAATCAAATTAATTATTCTTTACAATTTGACGAATTTCACTTTGCTTTACTTGTGTTTGCTACAATGTGTATTGCCGCTGCAGGTTATGCCATCAACGACTATTTCGATATTCGTTCCGATATTTCCAATCATCCCGAAAGCGTAATTGTAGGAACAAAACTTTCGCGTAGAGCTGCCTTAACTATTAACAATATTCTTAATTTTATTGGTGTTGCTTTAGGCTTTTATATATCTTATCATATTCATCTTACTAAACTTGGGTTTTTGTTCCTTTTTATTTCGGGTATTTTATGGTTTTATTCATCCTATTTCAAACGCATGCTTTTGTGGGGCAATATTGTTGTGGCTTTTTTTTCGGCAATTGTGCCGCTATTGCCCGTATTGTATGAAATTCCGTTATTAAATAATATCATTTCTCACGGACGCCCTCCAGTAGAAGCAAAAACCGTTTCAGTAATTTTTCTATTTGCTTTAGGTTATGCGTATTTTGCTTTTTTATTGACACTTATGCGCGAAATAGTTAAAGATATGGAAGACATTCAAGGCGATAGCGAATTACAACGAAATACATTACCTCTTGTTTTGGGTATAAATAAATCGAAATGGATTGTTCACTTTATTGCATTAATTGTAATTGTTAGCATTTTATTTATTTATTTTTTATTTTTTCAAGATATAGCTTCATTTTTGTACATCACTTTTACAATTATTATCCCATTAGTGTATCTTCAAAATAAGTTACATAAAGCTCAAGGAAATAAAGAATTTTACAAAATAAGCCAGCAACTTAAATTCATCATGTTTTTCGGTTTAGCATTTGTTGTAATTTTGTGGTTTACATTGTAAAACCATGTTATTAGAAAAACTATCTTCTTATACTATACTTTTAGGCTCACAATCGCCACGACGAAAGTTTTTGCTTGAACATTTAGGTATTCCGTTTTCGGTATTGCCACCATTACACGCAAATGAACACTATCCCTCCACATTAAAGGATGCCGAAATTGCCATGTATTTGGCCAAGGAAAAATCGCTACAATACGCATCATACTTACAAGACAATCATACAATTATCATAACGGCCGATACGATAGTTTCGCTCGACAATAAAGTTTTAGGTAAACCTCAAACGTATAACGAAGCTTATGAAATGCTTCAACAACTTTCGGGCAAGAAACATATTGTATTTACGGGTGTTTGCCTAAAAATGCTCGAAAAAGAAATAATTTTTTTCGATACTACAGAAGTTTATTTTAAAATTTTATCTGAAAAAGAAATAGATTTTTACATCCATAATTATAAACCCTTTGATAAAGCCGGAAGCTATGGAGCCCAAGAATGGATCGGGCTTGTAGCAATAGAACGCATTAACGGGTCTTATTTTAATGTAATGGGATTACCAGTGCATAAACTATATCAGGAACTAGAAAACTTAATATTATGAAATCAATACTTGTTGCAACATTTATCTTAATTTTCATTTTAAAAAGCTTAGCCGACGAAGGAATGTGGATACCCATGCTCCTCAATCAGTCCATTATACAAAAAATGAAAGAAAAAGGCTTTAAATTGTCGGCAGAAGATATTTATAGCATCAATAAAGCAAGCATGAAAGATGCCGTAGTTCTTTTCGGACGAGGCTGTACTGGTGAATTTATTTCTGACAAAGGCTTGCTATTAACCAATCATCACTGTGGATATGGTTCTATTCAACGACATAGCACTCTCGAACACGATTATTTAGCCGACGGTTTTTGGGCAAAATCATTTCAAGAAGAACTACCCAATCCTGGTTTAACTGTTTCTCTATTAGTAAGAATGGAAGATGTTACCCATATTGTTCTTGCCAATGTGCAGCCAAAAATGACCGAAGCCAAACGCGAAGAAGTAATAAACACTGCCATTCAACAATTAAAAACAAAATATTCTGAAAATAATCGCTATCAGGTTGAAGTAAAACCATTTTATTACGGAAATCAATACTTTATGTTTATTTATGAAGTTTTTAAAGATGTGCGGTTAGTTGGTGCACCCCCCTCCTCCATCGGTAAATTTGGCGGCGACACCGATAACTGGATGTGGCCTCGACATACCGGCGATTTCGCTTTATTTAGAGTTTATGCCAATAAAAACAATGAACCTGCCGAATACTCGCCCGATAATGTGCCATACAAACCAAAAAAATTTTTTTCTATATCGCTTAAAGGAGTTAATGAAAATGATTTCACAATGGTTTTTGGCTTTCCAGGTACTACACAACAATATATTCCATCGTATGCGATTGATGTAATTCAAAATGTAGAAAATCCACATCAAATAAAACTTCGCGACATTCGATTGCAAATCATTAAATCGGCTATGGACACCAGCCGCCTTATCCGTATTCAGTATGCCAATAAACAAGCTAGTATTGCCAATTCATGGAAAAAATGGATTGGTGAAAATGAAGGACTAAAACGTTTACAAACCATTAAAAAAAAGCAAGAATTTGAACAACAATTTGAAAATTGGGCAGCTATTGACCCTGATAGGCATTTAATTTACGAAAAATTATTACCTACATACCAAACATTATATGCATACATGAAACCCCTACAACTTATTGAAACTTATTACTTTGAAGCCTTGTTTGCTGTAGAAATCATACAGTTTTGTTCCAATGTACACCAGTTGCTAAACCATCAAGAAAAAACTTTCGAAAAAGCGTATGAAATCTTTTTAAACCGCTATAAAAATTTCTATAAAAACTATCAACCCGTCATTGATATGCTAACTTTTCAAAAGCTTATGAACGAATTTACCAAAAATATATCCAAAGATTACATTCCCAAAACCCTCTTAAAATGGCAAAAAAAATATAAAAACGATTGGGCTAAAGTATCAAATACTATTTATCAGCAGTCAATTCTGATTAAACCTCAAACAATAGAAGCATTAAAAAACAGCAAAGAAAAAAACATTCGTAAAATATTATTCAACGATCCTTTTTATAAATTATGGCTTGAAACACGAAATCTATACAATACGCAAATTCAACCTTACATTAAAACTTATCAATCAAGCATCGACAGCCTTAATCGAATATACATACATGCCCAAATGGAGCTATTATCTGATAAAGATTTTTATCCCGATGCAAATCTTACCCTACGTGTTTCGTATGGAAACATAAAAGGCTATACTGCCCGAGATGGCATTTATTACCACTGGCAAACTACTATTAATGGCATCATCGAAAAAGACGATACAACAGTATATGATTATATTGTCCCCAAGAAGCTTAAAGAACTTTGGCAAGCAAAAGATTACGGCGAATATGGAATTAACGGAACATTACCTGTTTGCTTTATAGCCAATAATCACACAACAGGCGGCAATAGTGGAAGCCCTGTACTTAACGCCAATGGCGAACTCATTGGTTGCAACTTCGACCGTACATGGGAAAGTACCATGAGCGATTTGCATTACGACCCTAATCGCTGCCGAAACATTTGCCTCGATGTTCGATATATGCTTTTCATTATTGATAAATTTGCCAATGCCAAACATCTTATTGACGAAATGACAATTGTTAAATAACATGCGTTTCGATGTGCTAACTATATTGCCCGAATTACTACACAGCCCGCTCAATCACTCTATTATTAAAAGAGCTCAAGAACGAAATATTGTTGACATTAATATTCATAATATTCGCGATTATAGTCCGTACAAACACCGTCAGGTTGATGATTATCCTTATGCAGGCAAAGGTGGCATGGTGCTAATGATTGAACCTATATACAGAGCTATATCTCACTTACAAACAAAAGTAGCATACGATGAAATTATATACACGTCGCCCGATGGTGAACGTTTCAATCAAAAACTTGCGAACGAACTCTCTCTTAAAAAAAACATTCTCATCTTGTGTGGTCACTATAAAGGCGTTGACCACCGCGTTAGAGAACATTTGATTACACGCGAAATCAGCATTGGCGACTATGTACTCACTGGTGGCGAATTAGCAGCTGCAGTAATTATAGACTGTATTGTACGTTTATTGCCCGGTGCAATAAACGATGAAATGTCGGCATTGTCTGATTCCTTTCAAGACAATTTGCTGGCACCGCCTGTTTATACGCGTCCAGCTATATTTAATAATTGGAAAGTTCCCGATATTCTTTTATCTGGTAATGAAAAAGAAATTGAGCGATGGAAATTAGAACAATCAATAGAGCGAACCAAAAGGCTTAGACCCGACCTGCTTAACGAATCATAGAATAAATATCTGAAGTAAGCTTTTTTTTAATTACTATTTTTCCTATATCGTTACACATAACAATTCGTGGGAAAACACTTCTATGTGTGCTTGAACATATACATTTTTTCGTTGAGTTTAATACTATTAAATTTTTTCTTCCTGTATAATATTTTTTACATTGAGTATTATATTTAGGTTGACAAGCATAAATTAACAAACATTCTACATCACGAATTAATTGCCAAGTTATTCGTTCAACATTAATTGTCTTTACAATACTTCCTAAACATATGCTTAAATTTTTTGTTTCAATTTCTAAGCGATTAATATTTTGTTTTATTTCATCTTTTACATTCATTTTGTAAGCCGAGCCTATGTATAATATTTCACATTTTTTTAATAAAGCATAAAAATAATAATCTTCGCTTATTTCATCTAAATTATCAAAACAAATTTTATTCCATTCGATTTCAATAAATTTCATAATTTTATTTTTTATACCTTTAACAAAGGTAATAAATTTTTAATTTAATTTTGCATTAATCTTTAAAATTTACAGTAAAAAAGTATTAATTATTTAAAAATTCAAACTCTCATCATATTTTGTTGATAAACAAAAAATATGTTATTTTGCATGTAATATGTTTAACATTGACATTTACACCATTTACCTAATCATAGGGATCAATAATTTGATCTTTGCAGCCATTATGTTTCACTTACACCTAATTACTGATAAAAAAGTAAACGGCGTTTATTTATGGGCAGTGGGAAGTGTAATTACAGGAATAGGATTTATAATTACTGCATTTTTTCAGGGCAATTTTTCTATTGTTAAGGAATTTTTATTTTCTATTTCCTTAAACATGTGTATTCTTTCGGGCGACATAATTTTTCTTAATGGATTGTTAAAATTTAAAAATAAGCCTATAAACAAATACCTATGGATTATTCCTGTGCTTAGTGCAGCAAATATTATATTTTTTACACTTATTTATCATCAAATGAATACTCGTTCTATAATAAATGGGATTTTAATAATTAGTATTTACATAATTACTGCTATTGAATTTTTAAAACCGTTTCAAAAAGAATTTCGTTCGTTATTTTATACTGCAGGCATTGTATTTCTTATTTACGTGCTAATTAGTTTAATACGAATCCTTTATCAAATATTCTACCCAATAAAAGTTCCTGTAGCCGACTATCCTATTACGCGAATCCTGATTCTTACAGCAGGTTTAAGCATGATATTATTTACCTACATTATGATAGTTGTTGTAAATCAACATCTCATCAACATGCTTAATCAGCAAATTCAATCGAGAAATAAGCTATATTCGATCATTTCGCACGATTTACGCGGATCAATTGGAACATTATTCGGATTTGTTGATGTATTGAAACAAAAAATAAACTTTTGGGACAAAGAACAAACAACAAAATGGATCAATCAAATGGAAAATATTTCGTTAGGTGCGGGTTATATTTTAGAAAATCTCTTAGGTTGGAGCAAAAGCCAGTTAAACGAAATAAAAGCAAATCCAGAAACTAACGAAATAAATACACTTATTCTTAAAGTTCTTAAACAAATCAAGGGTTTAGCCGAAAGTAAACACATTACCATAACATTTAACCAAAATTCGCCAGTATATGCTTTTTTTGATTTAGAAATGATTACAATTGTGCTTCGTAATATTATAAACAATGCCATTAAATTTACCAATCAAAATGGAAAAATTGACATCTACATTACTGAAAATGAAAAAGACGTAGAAATTAAAATACAAGATAATGGCATTGGAATGACACTTGATAAAATTAATAGCATTTTTAAAGATCAAATCCAATCCACATACGGAACAGCACAAGAAAAAGGAAGCGGGTTTGGATTATTGCTATGTCGTGATTTTATTATGTTGAATAATGGAAATTTCATTATTAAAAGTGTGGAAAATGTTGGATCAGTATTTACAGTACAATTACCCAAATTTTGTGTCTAAATATTGCCTTTTAACATTATAGATAAATTTCTGCAAATTATAAATAACATTTCTTTTCTCAACTTTTTCTGTTAGTTTTGCAAAAAAACGTTATATGGAAAGTTCTATTCGTGTCTTAATGATCGATGCATCGACAGGATTTTACAAATTGACACGTTTCCCTGTTGGCAAATATTTCGGACCTGTTGATATTGGATTTCATTTAGCATCTAAATATAATGCTTTAACTATAGGAACAGGCGTGCTTGCTGGCTCTATTTTACCTGGATCAAACAGACTCATTTTCACAGGATTTTCACCTGCATGGGCTGGTTTCTTTGTATCATCAATGGGAGGAGCAGGGTTGATTTTCGACAATTTAGGAATTAATATGATTGCCATTGTAGGACAAGCCAAACAACCTTCTATATTATACCTTAATCGTAATCATGGCGAGGAAATACATGTTGACCTTTCTCCCGTAGATATTCATGCCATTTGGAACAGTGGTCGAAAAGGTATTTATTCATTGATGGATTATACGTTCTCAAAATTCGGTTATCGTTACGAAAACGAACCCCGTATTTTAGCTACCGGACCAGCTTCATCTGTTACCGATTTTGGAGCTATTGGCTCTGCTCCTATCCGCAATGGTGAAATTACGTTTGTTGACACTTGGGCTGGACGTGGCGGATTTGGCAGTAAATTATTGCAACAACATGGCATTGCATCAATTATATACGGCGGAACATACATTGACGAAGATTTTCGCGACAGAAAAGTTGCCGATTCATGGTTCGAAGATAAGTACAATAAGAAATTAGCTGCTAAAGATGTAGAAGCTACTACCAAATATCGCTTCGACGAAAATTTCGAAACGGGTGGTACTTTTGGCGTTAACTACGCTACCATGGGAGGAAATATTCTTGCTTTTAATTATAAAACCATTTATTGGAGCGAAAACGATCGCAAAGAATTGCACAAAAATTTTATTATAGAACATTACTTAAAACAGTTCAACGAAGAAACCATTAAAACAAAACAATTTAAAAATTGCGGCGAACCATGTGTGGCAGTATGTAAAAAAATGCATGGTAAATACAAAAAAGATTATGAGCCCTATCAAACCATGGGTCCACTAATTGGAGTGTTTGATCAACGAGCTGCCGAAATGGTCAACCATCATGCCGATACCATGGGTTTCGACGCCATTTCTATTGGTGGTGTGCTGGCTTGGATTATGGAATGCGTCAACGATGGACTGATTAAACCTTCAGAAATTGGACTTAATGGCAAACCCAAATTCGATATTCAGCAATTTGATATTATTAATGATTCTTTACACAATGCACAAATAGCCGTTAAAATCATAGACAACATTATCTCAAAAAAATACGAAATGCTCGACTTAAGCGATGGAGCACGCATTTTAGCCCATAAGCTATCGTACGATAGAGGACGTAGAATAATTGATAAATTCGTATTTAATGCATTTCGTCGTAAAGGCTGGATGGTTCCCAACCAATACTGGACACCAGGAGCACTATCGCCAATGCCCATTATGGGAAAATATTACATGTACTATGGCAAAGATTTTATCGAACCTCGTAAATTAGGAAGAGAAAATGCACAACGATTTATCAAAGAACTTATGCTCGATAATATGGGATTTTGCCGATTCCATCGTGCCTGGGCTGAAGACATGGTGCCCGAAATACTCGGAAAAATATATGGGAAAAAATATGAATACCAGGAATCGATAAAAAATATTGCTGCGTGGATCAATAGCCGCAACTCTTCTATTTTCTGGGAATCGGAACGAAATATTGACTTTATTCATACCTTTATTAAAAAGAAATTCGAAGAAAAATCGGATGTACTAGAACTCAATTATTGGTATGAGCGTTTTGATATTAACAAACACGAAGCAGCTTTTGAATTTTGGTATGAAATCCACAAAGGTATTCATGAATCGTTCAAAGGAATTATTTTATAGCCATGAAACATTTCATTGAAGATGCCGAAGAAAGAGAAAAAAATTTAAAACAACAAATTAGTTCTTCTGTTCAAAAACAAACAGAAATACAAAAAGAAAATATTAAGCTGTACGAACCTTTCCATCAAGAGATGGTAAAACTTATAAACAAAATTGCTTCGTTAAGCTCTGAAAGTCGTAAACCCGTTGTAGAAATTGGTCATACACATTTAGAAGGAGAAAACAAATACGAATATTACGCTTCATCGTACAAAACGCTACAAATAAGAAAACTCCTTTTCTTTAAAAAAGAACGAATTTATAGCTGGTGGCGTCGAATAATAATTGAAATGACAGACATTCAAGGAATAGTTGTTATTAAACTACATGAAAAAGGCACATCCGAAAGCAACATTGCCGATGTTATTAAAAAAAAGCTGAAAACTAAAACAAACATCAACAATCTTAACCAAAAAACAGCTATTATTTTACTTGATTATCTTGGCTATAGAATTTCTGCACACGATTTATTAAAACATTTCGAATAATAAAAATATCTTTCTATAACATACGAAAAGTTAACTTTTTGTAAATTCAAAAAATTATTGTACGTTTGTATTGATGAAATATTTTATAGCCATTGTATTCATTTTCACTTTGTTGGGCTCCAATGCTCAGGATATACATTTTTCTCAATATTTTTATTCACCTCTTACCCTTAATCCAGCACACACTGGAAAAGTTGATGCCGATTGGCGCTTTGTAAATAATTTTCGTAACCAATGGAAATCTTTGTCTATTCCCTATCGTACTATTGGTGTTTCATACGAACATCAATGGTATATTTATTCAGAACAATTAAGTTATGGCATAAATATCATCAATGATAAATCCGGCCCCATAGGACTTACCGTTAATAAGCTATTTCTTACCTTGGCTTATCATAAAAAAATTGAGCAAAGCCAGTGGCATGCAGGAATACAAGCTGGAATGGTATTTAAAAATTTTTCATTAAATGATATTACGTTCCCCAATCAATTTGATATGACTACCGGCTACTTCAACTCTCAGCTAAACAATAATGAAACAAATTTAGTAAATCATACCAATTATCCCGATATCAATATTGGTATTGCATGGGACAAGCCTATGCAATATTTTCATCCCGAAATAGGGCTCTCTGTATTTCATCTTATAATGCCCAAAGAAACATATACCGATCAAAATTACCACATTGCTATGCGTTATGCTTTATATGGTGGTCTTTTTACGCCTATCAAGCAATTTTATTTTAAACCTCAAGTTTTCAATATGCGACAACGCAAAGCAACAGACTTGATTATCGGAAGCGAATTGGGTTATCAATTTAAAAACAACAAAGCATTTTTACAAAGAATTTTCACCGGTATTTTTTTCAGAAACGACTTTTCCACCTCATTCGATGCAAGTATCGTTATGATTGGATTGCAAATAAAACAATGGCAATTCGGGTTTAGTTATGATATCAATACAAGTTCTCTTTCACAAGCTACACAACGACGCGGAGCTTTCGAATTATCAGTTATTTATACATCCAAAAGTACTATCCCCAAAAAAATTACCATCCCATGCGACCGAATGTAATTTTCAGTCTTTTATTTCTGATACCAATAATGGCTTGGGGACAACCATCAGAAACCATGAAATATTTGAATTCATGGCAAGTAAAAAATTTTGCAAAAAACTCTGAGAAAATTGGCGATATCTACTCATCTATTGAATATTACGAGGCTGTATTGCAAAAAAATCCCCATCAACTCTCTACAAAATTTAAACTTGCTCAATTATATCAACAATCGAGAAATTATCCCGTAGCACAACAATACTACCACGAAGTTTTTGAAGCCGACAAAGAAGCTTACGTCGATGCTCTTTTTTACAGAGGACTCATGAAAAAGATGCAAGGCGATTATAAAGGAGCAAAAGAAGATTTTTCTCTGTTTTCGAAGATGATAAAAGGAAGCAAATTGCAAGATGAATTTAAAAAACGTATTAAAAACGAAATTGATGGCTGCGACTTAGCTTTAAAATTAAAAGAAAAACCTTTAGACGTATTTATTTTACACCTCGATACCAGTATCAATAAAGCTCATGCCGAAGCTTCGCCTTTCCCTGTTGCAGGAAACAAAATATGGTACGCTTCATTAAAAACTGATAAATTATTTTACATAGATGTAAACAACGACACTATTTACCCAACTCGCCAACTTTTTGTTGCTCAAAAAAAAGGTGAAAAATGGATTAACGAAGGTTTATTAGACGGACCTTTCAACGAAACCAATATTCATGTATTAAACCCTGCACTTAATCCTGCCGGAAATCGGTTGTATTTTACAAAGTGCCAGCGAAACTGGAAAAACAAAATGGTTTGTGCTATTTACCTCAGCGAAAAAATTGACGGTCAATGGTCCGAACCTGTCAAATTAGGGAGCCATATAAACGATCCTAAATATACCTCTACTCAACCGACAGTTGGAATAGACTCTAAAACACAAAGCGAGGTTCTTTATTTTGTTAGCGACCGCGAAGGCGGAAAAGGAGGTCTCGATATTTGGTATTCCATTTACAATGCTAAAAAAAATGAATTTAAAACACCACGCAATGCTGGCAATAAAATCAATACTTTTGGCGACGAAATGACACCTTTTTACGACATCGAAACCCATGCTTTGTATTTTAGTTCTGATGGTTGGCCCAGCATTGGCGGGTTAGACGTGTTCAAAGCACAAGGCGAGCTTACTCAATTTAGTTCCCCCGAAAACATTGGATTTCCTATTAACTCCTCTGCCGACGATTTGTATTTTGTCGTATCAAAAAACAGAGAAGGTGGTTTTTTTGTTTCTAACCGTAAAGGTATAGTTCCATTACTTCACGAAACATGTTGCGATGATATTTTCGAATATCGGTGGGCAAATTATATCAATATAGTCCTTATCGGAAGAATATACGGGATAAAAGATAGTACTTTATACGAACAACTAGAACAACAAATTGTTGATAAACAATTTATTGAAGAATTAGACCAGGAAACCGACAAAGTAAATCCTTTGCCAAACAAGAAAGTTGATCTCTATGTAGTTCAAGGTAATGAGCGTATCTATATTAAATCTGTGCAAACAAACGACAAAGGCGAATTTAATTTCAACCTCGAACCTAAAAAAGATTACAAAATACTTATCGACAACTACGGTTTTTTCAATAAAGAATTAACCGTATCTACTCAAAATATCACTCAATCAGACACGTTGCGTGCCGATGCCATTTATATCAACATAGTACCATTAGAACCTATTATAATTAAAAACATATATTACGAATATGCTAAATGGAACTTAACAGACTCCTCAAAAGCTATATTAGACAGAACTGTATATAAACTAATGGTTGAAAATCCACGCATAATAGTAGAAATTGCATCGCATACCGATAGTGTAAGTTCCGACGAATATAATTTAAAGCTCTCACAAAAACGTGCTGAAAGTGTAGTAAAATATCTTATCAGCAAAGGAATCGAGAAAGAACGATTAGTTGCTAAAGGTTATGGCGAATCGAAACCTATAGCTCCAAACACCAACCCCGATGGTACAGATAATCCCGAAGGACGTCAAAAAAATCGTCGTACCGAATTCCGCATCATTGGCTCACTCGATCAGTATTCAAAAATTATTTACGAAGAGTAGAATAGTTCATAAAATTCAGCTAATAACATAGCAAACAAAACACTCAAAATTATATTTAATAGTCTTTACGTTGTTGTAAGAATATTATTGCTTTACTATTTTAAAATTTTCAATTCCTTCACTAGTTATTAATTTTACAATATAAACTCCATTAGGCAAATCACTTAT
>JAOADU010000075.1 GCA_026417155.1 Bacteroidales bacterium
ATGTAGGTTTGTTGTTGCGTGGTATAGATAAAAAGGAAATTAAACGTGGTATGGTTATTGCTAAACCAGGCACAATCACACCTCATACTCACTTTAAAGTCGAAGTGTATATTTTAAAGAAAGAAGAAGGTGGCCGTCACACTCCTTTCCATAATCATTATCGTCCACAGTTTTATTTGAGAACATTAGATATTACAGGCGAAATTATTCTTCCACAAGGTGTAGATATGGTAATGCCCGGCGATAATGTTTCTATCGAAGTTAAACTTATTTATCCTGTAGCTATTAATAAAGGTTTACGTTTTGCTATTCGTGAAGGCGGTAGAACCGTAGGTGCAGGACAAGTAACCGAAATAATTGAATAATAATGAAATCGAGGCTAAAGCCTCGATTTTTTACGGGTGTAGCTCAATTGGTAGAGTAGCGGTCTCCAAAACCGTTGGCTGGGAGTTCGAGTCTCTCCACCCGTGCAACAATATAATAATATGAAAAAAATTAAATTATACTTGCAAGAAGCTTATATTGAGCTTAAAGAAAAAGTAACATGGCCTACTTGGAAAGAGCTTCAAGCAAGTGCTATTGTTGTAATGGTTGCTTCCTTTATTATAGCACTCGTGGTTTCATTGATGGACTTCGCTTTCAGCAATGTTATGCACGGTATTTACAGCTTGTTTTACTAATTTATATTCGGTATGGAAGAACTCACGAAACATTGGTACGTAGTACGAGCTATTAGTGGCAAAGAAAAAAAGATTAAAGAACACATTGAAGCTGAGATTCAAAAGCTCAACCTACAGGACTATGTTTCCCAAGTTTTAGTTCCTACCGAAAAAGTTTACCAACTTCGTAAAGGTAAAAAAATTAGTAAAGAACGTAATTATTTCCCTGGTTACATTTTAATTTATGCTGCACTTGTAGGTGAAATTCCACACATCATTAAAAGCATTAATGGTGTACTAGGATTTCTTACTACTCCCGAAGGAAATCCCATTCCTCTAAAACCCAATGAAATTAATCGCATTTTAGGAAAAGTAGATGAATTGGCTGAAAGCGGAGAAGAAATTGTAACCCCATTCTTCGTTAATGAAACTGTAAAAGTTATTGATGGTCCATTTAACGGATTTACAGGAGTTATTGAAGAAGTTAACGAAGAAAAAAAGAAACTTAAAGTAATGGTGAAAATTTTCGGAAGAAAAACACCATTAGAGCTAAGTTTCATGCAAGTTGAAAAAGAAAATTAAATTTTAGCCTATGGCAAAACAAATTGAAACATTTATTAAACTGCAAATTAAAGGTGGTGCTGCAAATCCATCGCCTCCGGTAGGACCTGCACTGGGTTCAAAAGGGGTCAATATTATGGAATTTTGCAAGCAATTCAATGCTCGCACACAAGATAAAGCAGGAAAAATTCTTCCTGTTGTTATTACGGTTTATTCCGACAAATCGTTCGATTTCGTTGTAAAGACTCCACCCGCATCGGTTCAACTTTTAGAAGCTGCGAAATTACAAAAAGGTTCAGCCGAACCCAACCGTAATAAAGTTGGTCAAGTAACATGGGATCAAATAAAGCAAATTGCCCAAGACAAAATGGTTGATTTGAATTGCTTTACTTTAGAATCGGCTATGAAAATGATAGCCGGCACAGCCAGAAGTATGGGCATTACCATTACAGGCACACCTCCTTTTAATAAGTAATATGTAAGGACGATGAAAACATTAACAAAAAACAGGAAAATGGCTCTTGCAAAATTCGATAAACAAAAAGTTTACACATTGCAAGAAGCTGCAAAACTGGTAAAAGAAATAACATTTACAAAATTTGATGCTTCAGTAGATATAGATATTCGCTTAGGTATAGACCCTCGCAAATCTAATCAAATGGTTCGTGGAGTTGTTACATTACCCCATGGAACAGGAAAGCAAACTCGAGTATTGGTATTGTGCACACCCGACAAAGAAAACGAAGCCAAAGAAGCTGGAGCAGATTATGTAGGTCTCGACGAGTATATTGAAAAAATTAAAGGTGGTTGGACCGATGTAGATGTTATTATTACTATGCCCTCCGTTATGGGCAAAATAGGTGCGCTAGGTAAAATTTTAGGACCTCGTGGGCTTATGCCAAATCCCAAAAGCGGTACCGTTACTATGGATATAGGAAAAGCTGTTAAAGAAGTAAAAATGGGTAAAATCGACTTTAAAGTTGATAAAAACGGTATCGTTCACTCATCTATTGGTAAAGTTTCGTTCAACGAAACTCAAATATATGAAAATGCTCTCGAATTTATTCGCACTATTATTAAACTTAAACCTACCTCTGCAAAAGGGACATATATTAAAAGCTTATATCTTTCAAGCACCATGAGTCCAGGCATTAAAATTGACCCGAAATCAGTAGAATCATAATGTTGGAGGACTGTTTATGACAAGAGAAGAAAAAAATAAAATTATTGATGAACTGTACGAGCAGATACAACAATACTCACATTTTTACATCACCGATATTGCCAACATGAATGCCTCCGACACAAGCATTCTACGACGCAAATGCTTTGAAAAAAATATTAAGCTCGTAACTGTAAAAAATACATTATTTAGAAAAGCACTCGAGCGTTTTGATGGCAAATATTCGCCATTGTTCGATACGCTTAAGGGTGGCTCTTCAATAATGTTTTCAAACTCCAATTCAGAACCTGCTAAATTAATTAAGGAACTACGAAAAAAACAAGAAAAACCTTTATTAAAAGCAGCTTTTGTTGAAGAAAGCATTTATATTGGCGACAACCAATTAGATACTTTGGCAAGTATCAAAAGTAAAGAAGAACTTATCGGCGATATTATACTCATGTTGCAATCGCCTATACGAAATGTTATTTCTTCACTCGAATCCGGCAAACATATACTTGCCGGGGTTGTTAAAACCTTATCAGATAAAAATAATTAATGTAGTATAAATCTTTAAAAACTTACGACAATGGCAGATTTAAAAATTTTAGCAGAACAATTAGTAAATTTAACCGTAAAAGAGGTAAACGAATTAGCAAAAATATTAAAAGAAGAGTACGGTATTGAACCAGCTGCTGCTGCTCCTGTTGCTGTAGCAATGCCTGCTGCTGGTGATGCTGCTGCTGCTCCTGCAGAAAAAACACAATTCGATGTAATTTTAAAATCAGCTGGTGGAGCAAAATTACAGGTTGTTAAATTAGTAAAAGAATTAACTAACCTTGGCTTAAAAGAAGCAAAAGATTTAGTTGATGCCGCACCTAAAGCTATTAAAGAAGGCGTTAGCAAAGAAGAAGCAGAATCTTTGAAAGCTAAATTAGAAGAAGCAGGCGCAGAAGTTGAACTTAAGTAATCATATTTTTCGGTTCTTTTTATAAGGTTTAAAGCCTAAATCTTGGGCTTTAAGCCTTTTTGTTGTTTTTTTTGATTAATTAATAAGTTCTTTAAATCGTTGTTCAATGTCTGCTAATAAAAATAAAAGAATAAGCTTTAGTACCCAAAAAATCGAATTTGAATATCCCGATTTCTTAGAGGTACAACTTAAATCGTTTGAAGAATTCTTTCAATTTCATTCTACAGCCGAAAAAAGAAAGAATGAAGGATTATTTAAAGTCTTTCAAGAAAATTTTCCTATTTCCGACACACGCAATAATTTTACTTTAGAATTTATTGACTATTACGTCGATCCACCTAAATATACTGTAGAAGAATGTATCGAAAGAGGCTTAACTTACAGCGTTGCCCTTAAAGCAAAACTAAAATTATACTGCAACGACCCCGAACACGAAGACTTCGACACAAAAGTTGAAGATGTTTATTTAGGAACTATCCCTTATATGACACCCAAAGGTACTTTTATTATCAATGGTGCCGAACGTGTTATCGTTTCACAATTACATCGCTCTCCCGGTGTATTTTTCGGACAAAGCATACATGCCAACGGTACAAAATTATACAGTGCTCGAATTATACCTTTTAAAGGTTCGTGGATAGAATTTGCCACTGATATCAATAATGTAATGTATGCTTACATTGATCGAAAGAAAAAATTACCTGTTACTACACTCCTACGAGCTATAGGTTTTCAGACCGATAAAGATATATTGGAAATATTTGATTTAGCCGAAGAAGTAAAAGTTTCTAAAACTGGTTTAAAAAAATATATTGGCAGAAGATTAGCTGCCAGAGTATTAAAATCGTGGATAGAAGATTTTGTTGACGAAGACACTGGAGAAGTTTCTACTATTGAACGAAATGAAGTAGTCATTGAACGCGAAACAATATTAGATAAAGATCATATTGATTTAATCGTTGAATCGGGTGCAAAAACTATTATTCTTCATAAAGAAGAACTAAATGTTAACGATTTTGCTATCATTTATAACACTCTCCAAAAAGACCCTTGCAATTCAGAGAAAGAAGCTATTTACTATATCTACCGTCAGCTTCGTAGTGCCGAACCACCCGATGAAGAAACTGCACGTTCTACTATAGAAAATCTCTTCTTTTCTGTAAAACGTTACGATTTAGGAGATGTTGGTCGCTACAGAATCAATAAAAAATTAAATTTAGATATACCCATCGACGTCAAAACACTTACAAAAGAAGACATTATATCCATTATTAAATATTTAATTCAGCTCATCAACTCCAAAGCCGACGTTGACGATATCGATCATTTAAGCAATCGTCGTGTACGTACCGTAGGCGAGCAATTAATGGGACAATTTGGTGTTGGTTTGGCTCGAATGGCACGCACCATTCGCGAAAAGATGAATGTTCGCGACAATGAAGTCTTTACTCCTATTGATTTAGTTAACGCCAAGAGTTTAACCTCAGTACTAAATACCTTCTTTGGTACAAACCAATTATCACAATTCATGGATCAAACCAATCCTTTGGCAGAAATGACACACAAACGTCGTATTTCTGCTTTAGGACCTGGCGGATTAACCCGCGAACGAGCTGGTTTTGAAGTCAGAGACGTACACTATACACATTATGGTCGTTTATGCCCCATTGAAACTCCCGAAGGACCAAACATCGGACTAATTTCATCTCTTTGTGTTTACGCAAAAATAAATAATCTTGGATTTATTGAAACACCATATCGTAAAGTAGAAAACGGCATTGTTCAACTCAATAACGATAAAGTTGTATATTTATCTGCCGAAGAGGAAGAAGAAAATGCAATTGCACAAGCAAGTGCTCCCATTAACGACGATGGAACTTTCATTACTCCAAAAGTAAAATCTCGTTTTAAAGGAGATTTCCCTGTATTATCACCCGAAGAAATTCAACTAATTGATGTTGCTCCCAACCAAATTGCTTCGGTAGCAGCAAGTTTAATCCCTTTCCTTGAACATGACGACGCAAACCGTGCTCTTATGGGGTCAAACATGATGCGCCAAGCAGTTCCACTCATTAAACCCGAAGCTCCTATTGTTGGCACTGGTCTCGAAGCAAAAGTTGCCAAAGATTCTCGTGCCATTATTATTGCACAAGAAGATGGTGTTGTAGAATACGTAGATGCTAGAGAAATTGTTGTACGTTACAATCGTTCTAACGAAGATAGATTTTTAAGTTTCGAAAGCGATGTGGTAAGATATCAATTACCCAAATTCAGACGCACAAATCAAAGTACTACTATCACCTTACGACCTATAGTTAAAAAAGGTCAAAAAATTAAAAAAGGCGATGTGCTTACCGAAGGTTATGCTACTCAAAATGGAGAACTTGCTCTTGGTAGAAACTTAAAAGTAGCATTCATGCCCTGGAAAGGGTATAACTTTGAAGATGCAATCGTTATTAACGAAAAACTTGTACGAGAAGATTATTTTACTTCTATTCATGTTGATGAATTTTCACTCGAAGTTCGCGATACAAAACGTGGCGTTGAAGAATTAACTTCCGATATTCCCAACGTAAGTGAAGAAGCTACAAAGAATCTCGACGAAAATGGATTAATTCGCATCGGTGCATATGTAAAACCTGGCGATATCCTAATCGGAAAAATAACGCCAAAAGGCGAATCTGATCCAACTCCCGAAGAAAAGCTGCTTCGCGCTATTTTTGGTGATAAAGCCGGCGACGTTAAAGATGCTTCGCTCAAAGTTCCTCCATCAATGTACGGAGTTGTTATTGATAAAAAATTATTCTCTAGACAAATTAAAGAACGTAAAATCAAAACCGCTGAAAAAAATTTAATTGATAAAATAGACGAAGAAGCAAACAAAAAATATGCAGAATTAAAACAACAACTAATTGATAAGCTATTTGAGTTAGTTAATGGTAAAACTTCACAAGGAGTAAAAGATTTTGCTAACAAAGAAATAATTGCAAAAGGCAGCAAATTTACCCTTAAGCAATTACAATCTATTGATTATAACAACATCAATCCTAACAAATGGACGACCGATAAATCAAAAAACGAAATTATAAGTCAGCTTATTCATAATTACCTAATCAAGTACAAAGAAATAGAAGCTGAAGTTAAACGTAAGAAATTTACCTTAACCATTGGCGATGAATTACCGGCAGGCATTGTAAAACTAGCAAAGGTATATGTTGCCCAAAAACGTCCGATTAAAGTGGGTGATAAAATGGCAGGACGTCATGGTAATAAAGGTATCGTTTCAAAAATTGTTCGTCAAGAAGATATGCCATTCCTCGAAGATGGTACCCCCGTAGATATTGTACTTAATCCATTAGGCGTACCTTCGCGTATGAACCTTGGACAAATTTATGAGACAGTGTTAGGTTGGGCAGGAGAAAAATTAGGAGTTAAATTTGCTTCACCTATTTTCGATGGTGCTTCACTCGATCAAATAAATGAATATTCTGAAAAAGCTGGGATTCCTAAATATGGACGCACGTATTTATACGACGGTGGTACTGGCGAAAGATTTGATCAACCTGCAACGGTAGGGAATATTTATATGATGAAACTTATTCACATGGTTGACGATAAAATGCACGCTCGTTCAATAGGACCATATTCGCTCATTACACAACAACCCCTGGGTGGTAAAGCACAATTTGGTGGTCAACGATTTGGTGAAATGGAAGTTTGGGCTTTAGAAGCTTTCGGTGCCGCTAACATACTTCAAGAAATACTTACCATAAAATCGGACGATGTTGTAGGTCGTGCCAAAGCTTATGAAGCTATAGTTAAAGGCGATCCTTTGCCTCAACCAGGCATACCTGAATCGTTTAATGTACTAGTTCATGAATTACGTGGTCTTGGCTTAAGTATTAATATGGAGTAATATATTCCTAACTTTTAAATCTTACGTATATGGCATTTAGAAAAGAAAACAAAATAAAACCAAACTTTAGTAAAATTATAATTGGCATCTCCTCTCCCGAAGAAATATTAGAACGCTCGTGCGGTGAAGTACTAAAACCCGAAACCATTAATTACAGGACATACAAGCCTGAACGCGATGGTTTATTCTGTGAACGCATATTTGGTCCTGTAAAAGACTACGAATGCCATTGTGGAAAATATAAACGAATTCGCTATAAAGGAATCGTTTGCGACAGATGCGGTGTTGAAGTTACAGAAAAAAAAGTTCGCCGCGAACGAATGGGGCATATTCAGCTTGTTGTTCCCGTTGCTCATATTTGGTACATTCGATCGCAACCCAATAAAATTGGTGCTTTACTTGGACTCAACTCCAAAAAAATTGAATCCATCATATATTACGAACGCTACATAGTTATAAATCCAGGAATTGCCAAAAGCGAAGAAATAGATAAATACACTTTGCTTACCGACGACGAATATCTCGAAGTATTAAAAAATTTACCCAAAGAAAATCAAATGCTCCCCGACGACGATCCACAAAAATTTGTTGCTAAAATGGGAGCAGAAGCTATTTACGAATTATTAAAAGAATTAAATTTAGACGAACTTTCGTATGAGTTACGCCATCAAGCATCTGTAGAAAATTCGCAACAAAGAAAATTAGATATTTTAAAAAGATTACAAGTCGTTGAAGCATTTAGGGAATCAAAACTCATAAATAAGCCCGAGTGGATGATATTAAAAATTTTACCCGTTATTCCGCCCGAATTGCGTCCATTAGTTCCACTCGATGGCGGGCGTTTTGCCACAAGCGACCTCAATGATCTATACAGAAGAGTAATTATTCGTAACAATCGTTTAAAACGACTCATGGATATAAAAGCACCTGAAGTTATTTTACGTAACGAAAAACGTATGCTTCAGGAAGCTGTAGATAGCTTACTCGACAATTCCAGAAAATCGCAAGCAGTAAAAACTGAAGCCAATCGCCCATTAAAATCATTAAGCGACAGTTTAAAAGGAAAACAAGGACGTTTTCGTCAAAACTTACTTGGAAAACGTGTTGATTATTCTGCTCGTTCGGTCATTGTGGTAGGACCTGAATTACAGCTTCACGAATGCGGATTACCTAAGGACATGGCAGCCGAACTTTACAAACCTTTTATCATCAGAAAACTTATTGAGCGTGGGATTGTAAAAACAGTAAAATCGGCAAAAAAAATTGTCGATCGTCGCGATCCAATGATTTGGGACATATTAGAAAATGTTTTAAAAGGACATCCTGTACTTCTCAACCGCGCACCAACACTTCACCGCTTGGGTATTCAAGCATTTCAACCTAAACTTATCGAAGGTAAAGCTATTCAACTACACCCACTTGTTTGTACTGCATTCAACGCTGACTTCGATGGCGACCAAATGGCTGGTCACGTTCCGCTTGGTAATGCAGCTATACTTGAAGCACAACTTCTTATGTTAGCTTCTCATAACATACTTAACCCCAGCAATGGTGCTCCAATTACAGTTCCTTCGCAAGATATGGTATTAGGTCTTTACTACATTACAAAACCTGCCAAATCTAGCCCAAATAAAAAAGTAAAAGGAGAAGGTATCACATTTTACTCACCCGAAGAAGTAATTATCGCCTATAACGAGCAAAAAGTAGATTTACATGCTACAATTAAGGTAAGAGTTAATGACGTTGTTAACGATAAACCGGTTACACATATAATTGAAACTACAGTCGGTCGAGTTTTATTCAACGAAGTCGTACCCAATGAAGTTGGTTTTATCAATGAATTATTAACAAAAAAATCTTTACGCGATATCATCGCTAAAGTACTTAAAAAAGTAGGTATTTCGCGAACAGCTAAATTCCTCGACGACATAAAGAATTTAGGCTTTTACATGGCATTTAAAGGTGGGTTGTCGTTTAACTTAGAAGATGTTATCGTACCTGCCGAAAAAGAAAAACTTGTTGAAGAAGGCTATCAACAAGTTGAAGAAGTAATGATGAACTACAACATGGGATTCATTACAAATAATGAACGTTATAATCAAATTATTGATATTTGGACACATACCAATGCAAAACTCACAAATTTAGTACTCAAACAAATTTCTGAGCATCGCGATGGTTTTAATCCTGTGTTTATGATGCTCGATTCGGGAGCTCGTGGTTCAAAAGAACAAATCCGTCAGCTTTGTGGTATGCGTGGTCTTATGGCAAAACCACAAAAATCAGGTGCTACGGGTAATGAAATTATCGAAAATCCTATTTTAGCTAACTTCAAAGAAGGGCTATCGGTATTAGAATATTTTATCTCTACTCACGGTGCTCGCAAAGGTCTTGCCGATACAGCACTTAAAACCGCCGATGCTGGTTACTTAACTCGTCGTTTGGTAGATGTTACTCAAGATGTTATCATTAGTCAAGAAGATTGTGGCACATTACGTGGTTTAGTTGCTGGTGCAGTAAAAAAAGGCGACGAGATTGTTGAAACCATGTATGAACGCATCTTAGGTAGAGTTTCTGTTCATGACGTATATCATCCTCAAACCGGCGAATTGCTTGTTGCTGCTGGAGAAGAAATCACTGAAGAAATTGCCGAGAAAATCGAGCAATCGCCCATCGAAGCCGTTGAAATTCGTTCAGTGTTAACATGCGAATCGCGCAAAGGTGTTTGTGCAAAATGCTACGGACGCAATCTTGCAACAGGACGCATGGTTAAAGTAGGCGAAGCCGTTGGAGTTATTGCCGCTCAATCGATCGGCGAACCTGGTACTCAGCTTACTCTCCGTACTTTCCACGTAGGGGGTACTGCTTCAAACATTACTGCTGAATCGAATGTGGTTGCTAAATACGACGGAATCGTTGAACTAGAAGAATTAAGAACCGTACCATATGAAGAAGACAAGAAATCGAAGATAAAAGTAGTTGTTAGCCGCTTAACTGAACTTCGTTTAATTGATAAAAACACCGGTATTATATTAATGACTCATAACGTACCTTATGGTTCCAAACTTTATGTAGAACACGGTAGCGAAGTTAAAAAAGGCGATATCCTTTGTGAATGGGATCCTTACAATGCAGTTATTATTTCTGAAGCTAGCGGAAAAATAGACTTTGAGAACATGATTGAAGGTTCTACTTACCGCGAAGAATCGGACGAACAAACTGGTTTCAAAGAAAAAGTTATTATCGAAACACGCGACAAAACTAAAAATCCTATTATTAAAATTATAGGAAAAGATGGTATGGAAATAAAATCTTACAACATACCAGTGGGTGCTCACGTTTCGCTTAATGTAGGAGATACCATAAAAACTGGGTCTATACTTGTTAAAATACCTCGTGCAGTTGGTAAATCGGGCGATATTACTGGAGGTTTGCCCCGTGTTACCGAACTCTTTGAAGCTCGTAATCCATCAAATCCTGCCATTGTAGCCGAAATAGATGGCGAAGTTAGTTTTGGAAAAATAAAACGTGGTAATAGAGAAATCATCATTACATCAAAATCTGGTGAACAGAAAAAATACATGGTTCCTCTATCGAAACAAATTTTAGTTCAAGAAAGCGACTATGTTCGTGCAGGAACCCCTCTTTCCGATGGCGCAATTACTCCTAATGATATTCTTGCTATTAAAGGACCTACAGTTGTTCAGGAATATATTGTAAATGAAATTCAGGAAGTATATCGTTTGCAAGGCGTTAAAATCAACGACAAGCATTTCGAAATTGTCGTTCGACAAATGATGCGTAAAGTTCAAATAGAAGATCCGGGCGATACTCGATTCCTTGAAAAAATGTTGGTAGATAAATACGAATTTCTCGAAGAAAACGACAACATATATGGTAAAAAAGTAGTAATTGATCCGGGCGATAGCGAAACTCTAAAACCGGGTATGATAATTACAGCACGTCAATTGCGCGATGAAAATTCAATGCTTAAACGAAATGATAAAAAGCTTGTAAGTGCACGCGATGCAGTTCCTGCCACAGCTAGTCAAGTATTACAAGGTATAACACGTGCAGCCCTTCAAACTCACAGCTTTATATCTGCCGCATCATTCCAAGAAACAACAAAAGTTTTGAATGAAGCTGCTGTTAGAGGAAAAATTGACGAACTAGAAGGATTAAAAGAAAATGTAATCGTAGGTCATCTTATCCCTGCAGGAACTGGACTCAGAGAATATCAACGCATGATTGTTGGTTCAAAACAGGAATTGGAAACTATTAATATGCGTAAAAAGAATGTTGAAGTAAATGAAGAATAATATGAGTGATAAACCTATTCCACAACCAGGCGAAATTAATATCGAATTAGACGAACAAACAGGTCAGGGTATTTATTCCAACCTGGCAATTATTTCACATTCAAATTCAGAATTTGTAATTGATTTCGTTCGTTTAATGCCTGCTATGCCTAAAGCAAAAGTGCAATCACGAATAATTCTTACACCAGAACATGCAAAGAGACTTTTAATGGCATTAAAAGACAATATTCAAAAATTTGAGTCACAATTTGGTGTCATTCGTATCGTAGATGCACCTCCTATTCCTATGAACTTTGGTGGACCAAAAGGAGAAGCATGATTGTATTCGCAGAAAATAATTACAAAAGCTGTCTTGAAAGGCAGCTTTTTTTATTTATACACAGATTTATTTACTATAAATGCATCGGTATAGCCTTCTCTTTTTACTTTTTCCAAATCTTTTTTTGCTTCGTTTATACTTTTAAAAGTGCCATATATGTATTTAAAGTTACCATCGTTGCCAATTACTTCCTGTACATTTTCTTTCAATTTTTGGAAGGAAGCTAATTTAATAGGTGTTGCTGATGACTTTAACTGAATAGTAAACTCCGTTTTTTCTACAATGCGTTCTTTAAATTTCTCTAAATCTACAACAAAAGCGTCGGGATAGCCTAATTCAGTTATTCTTTCTTTTTCTTTTAGAGCTTCGGCACGTGTTTTATATTTACCATAAGTATAGCGATAAAATCCGTCGTTGCAATAATGTTCTTCAACACCTTTTAAATTTTTAAATGTGGATAAGCTAACTGGTGTTGTGTAAGCTCTTACTTGAATCGTATAATCTTTTTTAACATTCAGATCTTCTTGTTCAGCTTGTTTTTGAATATATCTAGTAATTTCCGATTTTATTTTTGTCAATTCATCGGTAGAAATTATTGTAGCATCAGCAAATCCTTGATCTATTACAATATTTAATATACGCATTGCATCGGATTTATTTTTAAATTCACCTGCATTAAATACTAACATGTCGCCAATTTTATTATCTTTAATTGGAGAAGATGAGTTTTTAAATAATGAATCTTCTTTAAGCAATTGAGTTAAAGAAAGTAATTTATTTAACTGTTGAACGCCAAGTTCCTTTTCTTTTTGTTGCAACAACAATACAGTGTAAACGTTTTCGTCACGTACTTTTGCATCTTTTCGAAAACGCAGATGTTGAGGTACTTTTATTTCTTCAACAATAACATTTTCGGGAACAGTATTTAACAATTTTATTTCTACTCTTCTATTAAGTTGCCTTCCTTCAGGATTATCGCTACCATCAGGATTTTGATTAATAGCAATAAATTGGCGTTTCCCCATTCCTTTTGCCACAAATCGGGTTGGTTCTATTCCTAAAGATACCAAATAATCGATAGCAGCTTTTGCCCTGTTTTCAGATAATTTTTGATTAAACTTATCACTTCCCATAGCATCTGTATGACCAACTATTTCGACCATCAAACCCGGATTTTTTTGCATAAGCTGGGCTAACCGCTGAAGTTCTATTTCCGATTCGCGTCGCAAATCATATTTGCCATAATCGAAAAATATACTTCGAATTACGTAATATTCTCCTTTTGTAACCTCTACAGGTTGGAGCATAATATCTACGACAATTTCTTTTTGAGAAAAATTTTCGGGAACGAAAATGTATTCTGAATGTGTATTATAGCCGCTTGCCGAACATGTTAACTTATAATTTCCAGGTTGTAAAATGGAGCGAAAAGTGGCACTATCTCTATTGGGTATAATATTTTCAATTATTTTATTCTTTGTAGTGTCAACAATCATAATGGCTATATCGCGGGGTAATTCTGGCGAGTTGTCGGCTAAGCGTATGTTTCCCAATAAAGTAACTTTTACCATAATAGGAGGTTTCTTCTCTTCTATAGGCTTCATATTAGGCAAACTAACTTTAGCCTTGTAAATATTATTTTTAGCAATTCCTCCTCGTTCGTTATTATTTAAAGGAAAGAAAAAATACTCGCCATTTGCCTTGGGCACATAAAATAAATCGTTTCCTACTGTATTTAAAGGATATCCAATGTTGATAGGTGTAGACCATTTCCCATTTTTTAACAAATTACTATAAAATACATCAAAGCCCCCCATACTATAATGCCCTTGAGAGCTAAAGTATAATGTATAATTGCCTTTTTGTCCTACCACAAACGGTGTTTCTTCATCATAAATAGAATTAATTGTTGGTCCTAAGTTTACAGCAGGTCCCCATTCGCCTTTTTCATCTTTATCGGAGCGATAAATATCAAGCCCTCCAAATCCACCCGGACGATCACTTGTAAAAAAAAGTGTATTCCCATCTTTTGTAATGGTTGCATGCGATTCCCAATATTTTGTATTTATGTTTTTATTGAGTGGCTTCATTTTAGTCCACTTATCATTTTTTAAATAACTGACATAAATATTGCCATCGTCGTTATCATCTCTTACTAAGTATAATTCTGTTCCATCGGCGCTTATACTAACCGGAACGGTTCGTTGTTGCGATCCTGCTCCTAATTGTTTAGTAATATTTACAGGATCGGTCCATTTTCCATCTACTTTTTTAGAAAAATAAATATCGTCGAGTTTATAATCTATATTTGTTAAATTCAAATCCAGTTCGGCCGAAAAAATATTTTTCTTTCCTGCTGTAAAAACAATTATGGTTTCATCATCCGATACTACGGGACAATTTTGTATTTCATCGGGAGCATTAATTACTTCGCTAAGATTTTGTGGTTCAATTTCGATTGGATTTTTTGTTATTTGTTTAGCATTTTCTGTACACTGAATTTCACGTTTTACATAATCGATGTAATATACATTTCCGACAGGAACTGTTTGAGTAAATTTTTTAAAAGCTGCTATCGCTTTTTCAAAATCCATATTATCGCGATACGCTGTTCCTAAATAAAACCAAGCATCAGGTGGTGCATTTTTTTCAAGATACGAACCTTCTTTATATTTTTTGCTAACATGATTAACTGCAAATTCCAAATAAGGAATAGCTTTTTTCTTTTCTGCAGGTGTTTTCTGATATATATAGCAAATTCCTATTCGATAAGCAAGATTGGCATTAGTAGTATCGCGTTGATAAAGTTCAAGATATAATGGCAGAGCTAAATCATAATCTTCGTACATAAAATGATATTCGGCATCGACAAATTTTTTTTTAAAATCTTGTGCCTGTATATTAAAGCATAAAAATGCAAAAAAAACTAACACAACAATATGTGCTCGCAATACTCTCATTAAATAAAATATAAACAAACTTACTGCAAATTTTGTAATTTTCAAAAAAGAAAATACTTAACTACAATTCTTCTAATGAAATTTCGGATAGCTGTTCTAGGTAAAATTTTAAGAATTTTCCTGCAAGCATTCCATCTATAATTCTATGATCGTAAGAAAGCGACAATATAACTTTATGACGAATAGCAATAACATCGCCTTCGGGTGTTTCAATAACTGCGGGTATTTTACGAACCGTACCTATGCCTAATATTGCTACTTGTGGTTGATTTATTATAGGTGTCCCTGCTAATGTTCCGAATGTACCTAAATTTGTAACAGAAAATGTTCCTCCTATAATTTCGGAAGGTTGCAGCTTATTTTCTCGAGCTCGCTTTGCTAAATCATCGATGCTTTTTATAATTCCCAATAAATTTAACTGATCGGCATTTTTAATTACAGGAACTATTAAATTGTCATTGGGTAAAGCTGTTGCTATACCTATGTTAATATTTTTCTTTATGATTATTTTATCACCATCAACCGAAGCATTTAGCATAGGAAATTTTAGTAAGGATTTAGTAAGTGCTTGAATAAAAACTGGTAAATAAGTTAGCTTAATCCCATATTTTTGTTGAATTGCTTCTTTGTATTTTTCTCTCCATAAAACTATTCGTGTTACATCTGCTTCGACAAAAGATGTTACGTGTGCCGACGTTTGCTTAGAGCGAATCATATGTTCGGCAATTAGCTTACGAACTCTATCCATCTCTATAACAACATCATCGGCAGATGTAGTAATTGAAGTAAATGTTTGATGCGATGCTTCATCTTTTTTTCCAAATAAAACCTTATTATCCTTACGTTGTATATATTCCAACACATCGTTTTTGGTAATTCTTCCATCAATGCCCGTCCCTTTTATTTGAGCAATATCGTTGGTAGTTAATCCATGTTGTTGAACTATCTGTTTTACTAATGGGCTTAGAAAAATTGATTCGCTCTTCTCACTGAATATTGACTGTTTATCATTTATTGTTTCTTCTTCCTTCTTTACCGCTACTGTACTGAAAGTTATTTCTGTCGATTGTGTTGAAAAAACAGCATTTTCTAATTTATTTGTTTTTAATTTTACTATAGTTTTTCCAACTGCAACAGTGCTTCCTTCGGGATAAAGAATGTCTATAACCTCACCTTCGTCGGGTGCTGTTATTTCCGAATCAACTTTATCTGTCGCAATATCACAAAGCACATCGTCGGTTTTTACGGTGTCTCCTTTTTTAACGTGCCATCTAATAATATTCGCTTCAACAACTCCTTCTCCCATTTGTGGTATTTTTATTTCTATTATTGCCATACACTTTTTATTTAGTCTAAATTATTGCAAACCTACAATTTTTATTTAAAAAAAACAAATTTGCTTAAAACTTCTTGCATAGCAAATACTTAAAAAATTTTAATGGACAATGGCTAGCTCCCCAAAAAAGCCACTTGAAAAATTTAATATGTCTGATTTTCAAGAAAGATGCTGCCAAAATGTAAGCATGTATCACTTCTACCTGCATCTTTATATTTTGCGGTGCTATATTTTTTTGTATAACTATTTTAAAAAATAACTCATTATCGTTTACTAATTTAACATTAAATATTTGCGACATACTATTCTCATGAACTCTATATAATAGAGGTGCATCTTTTACATAAACTCCTTCGGCAAATTTTGCTATATCGAGCAAAAACATTCTATCGGCTGTACTCGATAATCGTTCATCGAATTTAACATTGTGCTTAACTAAAAATTCTTTTCGAAACAAATAATTTGATGGAACCGTATCGACATGGCTATCGTACAGCAATATTTTTTCGATTATTTGGTTATAAACTCCTTGTTTTATTTCTTCAACATTAATAGTATTGTTTTTAAAATGCCATACTTCTCCACAAGCAAAAGCAGCATACGGATTGTTTAATAATGCATAAAGGCGAAATTCAATAAAATTTTGCGTTAATACATCGTCAGCATCAAGAAATAATATAAATTGTCCATTGGCATAATTCATTCCTGTATTTCTTGCATGCGAAACGCCTTTATTTTGTTGATTTATTACATGAACATTCTGCGATAGAAATTTGCTTGCAACTTTGTATGTTTCATCTGTAGAACCATCGTTAATTACCCATAATTCCCAATGCTTATATGACTGTAATATTACTGATAGAATAGTTTCTTCAATAAACTTTTCTGCATTAAAAGCAGGAATAATTATAGATACTAAAGGATTTTCATTCATCTTTTCGTGTTTTAAAATATAATGCTTCTAATGCTTTAATTTTATGTTTAAAGTCAAATTTTGTTTTTATTATAGTGCTTGCTTCCATAGCTTGTTTTTTGTAATGATTATAATTGCTTAATGTTTCTTGGATTGCAGAAAATATTTGTTCTGTATTGTTGTATTCAACTACATGTGAATATTTCGCAAAAACATCTTCTTCGACAGCTATTCCTGATAAAGTAATTATAGAAGGTATAGCTAAAGCAAATGCTTCGACATACACCTGACCAAACGATTCAGCAGCAGGTGAAGTAGGCACATGTATAAAAATATCGAATGCAGACATTAACGAATATATTTCTCTTTCAAAAGAAATAAGTCTATACGATTGCTTGGGTAAGTCGTCAAGTAATTGAATAATTTGGGTTGTATAATCTGCTTCCGAACCAACAATTACGAGAATTGCTTCGTTATACGACTTTAGTAATTGTTTAAAAGCAGGTATTACATATTGAATGCCTTTCCATTCTGTCAAACGAGAAACAATTCCTATGATGGGTGTTGTTGTCAGATTATATTTTTTCTTCATTTCATCACTCTGATTTGCGATCAATTCAGAGAAATCGAATCCATGCTTTATTACAACAATTTTTTCCGATGGTACGTTTTCTTTTTCTACTAAAATGTTCTTAGTTCCGTTTGAAGGGCATATAATTGTTGTTGCCCATCGATTTATCCATCGATCATAACGAACAGCATGTGGATGATAAATATGATGAAGTTCGCCATGATGTCGGGTGTAAATTCTGTGCTTGATACAAAGTAATTTTGCGGCAAACAACGCAATTAAAGAAGCATCGAATAATTGTGCATGAACTATTTTTGGTCTGAAATAAATTAAATAGAACATTATTTTTAAAAAAGCCCATGGAACAGAATATTTTCCAAGATATCGAATAAAAATTGTTTTTATTCCATACTTTTCAAAATCGTTAACTAATTCGGGCTTAAAAGGATTTAAAAATACTGCTGTTACTAAAAAATGTCTTTTATCAATATGTTTTGCATACCATGTAAATTCTTTGGCAACGCTAACATTCGAAAAAACAGCAATTATTTTAATCCTTTTTGTAATATTCATTTATGTAGCCTTTCCAAATAAATGAACCTGTAAGTATCTTAATTATTGGAAACGTAATAAAATCGAAAACTTTAAAATCAAATAATCTTACTTTCCAAATTATCATTCTCTTAAATACATAGATAATGTGATAAAGTGTTTTTTTTATATAATTTGGATTTATCTCATATTTAATATCATTCGTTAGTTTTATATAACACGCTCTAGTAACTCCTTCCCTATAACGTCTATTCATCCAATCTTCTACATCTAGTCTATCTTCTTCATTATGGAAAACAAATATAGATGTATCTAACAAAGTTTTAATTTTAGCAATTAATGCTCTTTGGGCAAATTCATAATCTTCAAAGCCACTATAAGGAAAATGTTCATTATAGCCACCAATACGATTAAAGTTTTTTTTTGTAATAGCTAAACAATATGATGCTAATGTGTCGATTTCATAAAAAGATTGTTCTTTCCATGTTTGAGGATTCATCCATCCTTTCATTGAAATATAATCTATTGATTTTAAATATCGCCCAAAATTAGTTTTTTCGCACTTTACGATAAGTTCTGGTGGATAAATCCAAGCTACATTTAAACAATGAGTTTCGGCTAAGGATGAGCAAAAAAAATGAATAATTTTTTCCGTCGATTCATAAGTTATCAATATATCATCGTCAAGAAAGAGTAGGTTTGGGTATTTTGATATCGATGCTCCGAAATTACGAGCCGAAGCTACTCCTTTCTTTTTATTTTTTACCAATATCAATTGATTATGATGAAAATCAACTTCCTCGCTTCCATCATTTACAACAATTATTTCGAAAACAATATTAACTTGTTGTAATATTTCTATCGCTTTTTGTAAAGTTTTATTAACTATTTTTGAACGATTAAATGTTGGTATGATAACTGTTAATTCCACTAAATGCAAAAATAAATTATTTTTTATAATTAACGATTAACATGTACACATATCGCAAAGGGATAGAGTTATTAACTGTATGGGAGTTACCTCTTCTTGTATTTTATATTTTTTTATTTTTGGTTTATACATATGTAATACGATTAAGAAAAATTGAAAAGCAACCCGAATATAAATATTTTATTCCAGGCTTTTTTGCAAAAATTTTTGGAGGACTTGCTTTTATTGCCGTTTATATATTTTATTATGGTGAAGGCGATACTACACATTATTTTCAATCATGCGAAAGTTTATTAAATTTAGCATTTAAAGATTTTTGGAAATTTGCAAGTATATTGATTGGTAATTTAACAAATGAAAACGCAAGTTTATTTGGTCCTGAAATTGGTTATGCTTACTATTACAACGACCCCAATTCTTATGCCGTTGTAAGATTTACAATCCCGTTTATAATTTTAGGCGGTAAAAGCTTTGTTGCTACGACTATATTAATCTCTGCTTTTACGTTTAGTGGATTATGGAAGTTGTTTCGATTATTAGTAAAAATATTTCCACAAAATATTAAAACTAATGCTTTTGCAGTATTATTTATCCCATCTACACTTTTTTGGGGTAGTGGTTTGCTAAAAGATTCCTATACCTTAATGGCTACCTGTTATTTTTTTGTTTCTTTTTATCAAATTATTGTTTTACGTAAAGAAATACCAAAACATCTTTTTCTATTACTATTTTCGACATATGTTTTACTGTCAATAAAACCATATATATTATTTGCTCTTACAGCAGCCGCACTCGTTACATTTATTCATGCCAACATGAAAATAATACAGAATAAAATTTTAAAAACCATTCTTTTCCCGATTATTGTATTAATTGTTTTCTTAATAGGTACAAACATCATCCTATCTACTGGAGAACTGGCGGGAGGTTATTATTCTTCTCTCGATAAAATGCTAAAGCAGGCTGTAGAAATTCAACAAGACTTAACAAAAGAATACTACGGAGGCAACAGTTTCAACATCGGAAAATTTGACCCTACTTTCACGGGTATTTTATCTAAGGCACATTTAGCCATTATTGCAGGTTTGTACAGACCCTTTTATTGGGAAGCTAAGAATATTGCGATGTTAGTTGCAGCAACTGAAAATTTCATTTTTTTATTTTTGACTTTTTATGTGATTTTACTTTCATTTCTAACATGGCGAAAACATGGATTTAGCTACATGCAAAAAGTCGTTTTGAGCGATTCATTTATAGTTTTTAGTTTAATTTTTTCGATAATGTTTTCGTTTTTTATTGGTTTAACAACTGCAAACTTTGGTGCCCTTGTACGATATAAAATACCGCTTATACCATTTTTTATGGCATCACTATTTATAATTATTAAAAACTTTAATATTGAAAAACTCTCCGATAATCAATCTATCGGACAATAGTTATCATACCGCCTTCTACTTGTGTTCTGTCAAAAACATCACGGAAAATACATCTCCATGTATATGTTCCAACGGGCACTATTTCGTTATTTTTAGCACGTCCATCCCATTTTTCCGAACGTTCTAAATCTTTGTAATATGTATCCGTACTCCAAATCACTTCACCCCATCGATCGTAAACTTCTAATACAAACCCTTCGGGCTTGATTCCATGAGCAATAACATAAAAGTAATCATTTATGCGGTCACCATCAGGACTAAACGCAGTGGGAGCATAAAATGTATATTGTTCTAAAATTTTTATAGTTGCAAATACGGTATCTTTACAGCCTTTATTTGAAACAGCTATAAGTTGTACTTCATATGTTCCGGCTCGTGGATATTTATGAGTAGGATTTATATGGCTTGACGAATCTCCATCGCCAAACATCCATTGATAAGTATAACCACCATTTGTTAAATTAACAAAATTTATCTCAGGTTTTATTTCAGTTACAATTTCAGGATGCCATGTAAATCTAGCATCTGGTGTTGGCCATACTTTTATCATATCATTATAAATCACTGTATTTTTACAACCATGCTGTGAAGTAACAGTTAACGTAACATCAAAAACTCCTGGAGAATTATAAATATGAATTGGGTTTTTCATCAATGATAAATTACTGTTGTCGCCAAAATTCCAAACATATGAATAACCACTATCGGGATTTATTTCATTAAATTGTACTTTTAACGGACGACAACCTTGCAATGTATCGGCTAATACACTAACCGGAGGTAAAGGATAAACGTTTATGAAAATACTTGCCGTATCCCAACTTATACAAGCATCCTCTACTCGAATAGAATACCATCCGCTTTGAGTGGGATAAATATAAATAGGAGGTGTAACAAGTTCTCCCATATGATTATAAATAGCATACGGCGGACCTACCCCACCCCATATTACTGGAGTTATCATTACAGGATCTCCTGGACAAACATTGGTAGTATTGGCCATTATGTTGACATGAATATCGGGAGCAACATACACAGTTGTAGTTGCAACTTGACTCTGGCAACCATTAGCATCGGTTACCTGTGCCGTATAGGTAGTATTGGTTGTTGGTGTTACCATTATGCTTGGATTTGAGGGTTGACCATTCCAAAAGTACTGATATGGTGGTGTGCCACCTGTTGCCGAAATATTTAGGTATGCCGACATGTGTTGACAAATATATTGCGATGGTGTTACCGATATTACAACTTGCGATGGTTCGTGAACTGTAATACCGTCGGTTTTTGTACAACCATTTGCATCGGTTACAGTTACAGAATATATACCACCTGGCAAGTTTATTAAATCTTCTGTTGCTGCTCCATTGCTCCATTGATATGTATAAGGAGGTGTTCCGTTTGTAACGGTTAAATTGATGCTTCCCGACATATCATTTTTACATAGCAAATCTGTTTTTGTTAAGCTTGTAGTAATGGATTGCGGATTGTTTAACGTTACAGTAGTTGTTTCCGAAGTGCAACCATTCAAAGAAACAACCAATGATATTGTATGATTTCCAGCAACACTCCAATTTACCTGATGAGGACCTTGTCCTGTTCCGGGAATTACACTGCCTCCATCCCAGTTCCATTGAAAAACAGAACCTGCATCGGCTTGTCCTGTAAATGTAACTAATGAAGGGTTGCCATAACAAGCTATTGGAGTTGCTGTAAATGTGCTTGTTGGTGTTTTTGTTAATTGAATAACAACAGTATCTTTATCAATACACCCATTACTGTTATCTTCAGTCCAAATAAAAGTATAAACACCTGATGTACTAACATTTACAATAGTGTTAGGTTGATTTGCATTAGTAAACTGAACAGTTCCTGGTCCTGTTGCCGTCCAAGTTCCTGTTCCTACCGAAGGTACTGCTTGTAATGTATATGAAAGTTGGCAAACCGCATCGTCATTTCCTGCATTTGCTATTGGCATTTGGTAGAAGCCTATTTGTACTTGAGAAGTTGATATACATCCATTGTTATTCACCGTCCAAGTAAATGTATATAAACCATCATTTTGAACACTTACCGTTGTATTTGGATTATTTATTCCGGCAATATTGACTCCATTGCTTGGTGAAACACTCCACGTTCCTATACCTACGCTAGCTGTAGCATTCATTTGATATGTATGAGAACATACCGTTGCAGCTGTTCCTGCATTACCTATAGGTTGTTGAATAAAAGTTATAGAAACTGTATCTCGATTCGTACAAGAAGGCGAAGTAGATTCTGTCCAAACAAATTGATAAGTTCCGGCAGATGGAACCGTAACACTACTATTAGGGTTATTGGGCTGATTAATGGTAACATTTGTTTGTAATGATGACCATGTTCCTGCCATGGATGGTGTAGCTTCGAGATTTGTTGTAAGCCCACAAACCGACTTATCGGGACCTGCATTGGGATTGGGCATAGAACAACATTGGGGAGATCCCGGATCATATACTGTAATTGTTTGCTGAGTTGGTTGACTGTTACAACCTCCTTCACTAACTGTTAAACTTATCGTATAAGTTCCCGATGTATTCCATGTTATTTGATGAGGACCTTGACCAGTGCCACCTGAAATTATTGTTGCTCCCGAAAAATTCCATGTATAGGTAGCATTCGCACTTGCATTGCCTGTATAATTTACATTAACAGTTTCACCTGCACATATCGGAGTATTGGCAGTAAATGTTGATGTTGGATTGGGCACAACAATTACATCTACAACATCGGTTGCAGTTTGGCCACAAGCATCGGTAACTGTAACCATATAATGTGTTGTGGTAGTTGGCGATACTTGTACCGATTGTGTATTCCCTGCACCATTGTTCCACTGATAAGAAAATGGCGAAGCTCCTCCATTAGGGGTTGCCGTAAGTGTTGCTGGCATTGCTGATTGACAAAGTGTTTGATCCTGACCAGCATTTACACTTAAAGGATTATTGTCATTAAAATAAATAGTATCTCTTTTTGTATTTCCACAAGCATCGGTGCGAACTAATACTAAATACTCTAACCCTTCAGGCAAGCCATCAACAGTAGGAGTAACCTGAATACTATTTGAGGTTTGACCAGCAGGAATAGTTATACTTGTAGGCACTGTATTACAATCTACGCCATTCGTAGCATTTCCCGAAATTGTCCACGTAAGCGTTACAGGATTTGTTGGAGCGACAGCAGTAGAAGCTGTAATTGTTGCATATGAACATCCTTCTACAGCAGGTGCAGAACCGCTTGAGTACGATATTGTAATATCTACTGCATCTGTAGCAAGCGAGTTTCGCAATAAAAATACTCCTGAATCGTAAGAAGCATCGCCAACATCGGCAATCGAAATACGAATATGGTATTGCTGACAAGGTACTACATTCAGTTGTGCTACTAATGGAGTAGTAAACCCATCAAATACAGGATGATTGTTGGAATTATTATTATCTACAAAATATTGAGAGTATGAACCCCCATTAACATTATTTATTGTAACAGGAGTAGATGTTCCGGGTATCAAAGCAATGTTAACATTATTGTAATTCCCCCCTCCGGGATTTGGACCACTAACAAAAAAACCAAAACCATCGTTGTAACTAGAACCTACCCATTCTGGATACTCTTCGCTACCAAATACATAAGTAAACATGATGGGTGAGTCTTGAGGAATAAAATCAAATTCCAATCTTGCACCATCGTTCGAAGTATTACCTGAAATATTATCAATTTCTGGCAGGCCCGGCGATCCAGCAATGTCGCTCATAAACGAACTTCCAGGTTGAGCAACATTACCAACATTGCCCGTTGTTAATACTATTCCCGACGCAATTCCTAAAGGAGTTGTATTTCCATTAGAAAAATAAGCAATTTGGCTTACTCCAGTTCCACCAGTATTTCCCTGAAATACTACATTACTAACTGTAACACCACCTCCAATAAAAAAGTTTTGAACTAATTGCTGGGGGGTATAACTTGTATTAATTTGTATTTGAGAAAAATAGTTTACAATACCTGCTAAAAAAAATACAATTGCTAAATAATATCTTAACATAAATATAATTTTTTTTAAGACGTCTAAACACAAAAATAGTTGCTTGAACATTATTTACCAATTCTAAATATTTAGTTTATTCTCTCAAATATGTAACTATTTATCTGAATAATTTTCTATTTTTGCGGTCATAATTCTTATGTATGATAAATCTGGATACAAAATATCAATTTCAAGAAGTAGAAAACAAGTGGTATAGCTATTGGCTTAAACATAATTTTTTTTCATCCAAACCCGATCATCGCGAACCATATACTATAGTCATTCCACCACCAAATGTAACAGGTGTGCTACACATGGGACACATGCTCAACAATACCATTCAGGATATTTTAATACGATTTGCCCGAATGCATGGAAAAAATACTTGCTGGGTTCCTGGTACCGACCACGCATCCATAGCTACTGAAGCTAAAGTTGTAGCAAAACTAAAATCTGAAGGTATTGAAAAAAGTTCGTTAACTCGCGAAGAATTCTTAAAACACGCATGGGAATGGAAAGAAAAACATGGTGGTATCATTTTAGAACAACTTAAAAAACTCGGTGCTTCGTGCGACTGGGCTCGTACTTGTTTTACAATGGATCCTGCATATTCCGAAAGCGTTATTCATGTATTTGTTGATTTATATAACAAAGGATATATCTATAAAGGAACACGAATTGTAAACTGGGATCCTCAAGCAAAAACAGCATTATCTGATGAAGAGGTTATTTATAGACAAGAACATTCAACATTATATTTCGTAAAATACTTTATTGATGGCACAAACGATTACATACCAGTTGCAACTACACGACCAGAAACCATTTTAGGTGATACCGCACTTTGTGTTCATCCTAACGATGAACGATACAAGAAATACCATGGTAAAAAAGTAATAATACCACTCGTTAATCGAGTAGTTCCTATAATTACAGACGAATATGTTGATCCTACATTCGGAACAGGTGCTTTGAAAGTTACCCCTGCTCACGATCCTAATGATTATGAATTGGGATTAAAACACAATCTCGAAAGCATCGACGTACTTAACGATGACGGTACACTCAATGAACACGCTCAATTTTTTATTGGGAAAGATCGATTTGAAGCCAGAAAACTTGTCGCAGAAGAATTACAAAAACAAGGATTACTGATTAAAACCGAAGCATACATAAATAATGTAGGTTATAGCGAACGAACTCATGTAATAATCGAACCACGTATATCCAGTCAGTGGTTTTTACGAATGAAAGAACTAGCTCAACCGGCACTCGAAAACGTTATGAATGACAATATAAAGCTCATTCCTCCAAAATTTAAAAATACATACAAGCACTGGATGGAAAACGTAAAAGACTGGTGCATCAGTCGTCAGCTTTGGTGGGGACATCGCATTCCGGTGTGGTATATTCACAATAATCCGCAAGAATTTGTTGTGGCACACAACGAACAAGAAGCCTTAGAAAAGGCTAAGAAAAAATTCCCCAACATCACTATAAACGATTTATATCAAGATGAAGATGTTTTAGACACATGGTTTTCGTCGTGGTTATGGCCTATTGCTGTTTTTGATGGTATTCGCAATCCCAATAATCCTGATATTCGCTATTATTATCCAACAAATGATTTAGTAACAGCACCCGAAATACTTTTCTTTTGGGTAGCACGCATGATAATAGCCGGATACGAATACATGAACGATAAACCTTTTCGGAATGTATATTTAACAGGAATTGTTCGCGATAAAATTGGGCGGAAAATGTCTAAGTCGCTAGGGAACTCGCCCGATCCTATCGATTTGATGAACCGATACGGAGCCGATGGCGTTCGTGTTGGTATGCTCCTTTGCTCACCTGCAGGAAATGACTTACTTTTTGATGAAAGTTTAACCGAACAAGGAAGAAATTTTAGCAATAAAATTTGGAATGCATTCCGATTAATAAAATTATGGGAAGTAGACGAACACATCGAGCAACCTGATTACTGTAAACATGCCGTGTTGTGGTTTGAACAAATACTCAACAAAACTATAATTAACGTAAAAGAAGATTTTGAGAAATACAGACTTTCGGAAGCACTCATGGAAATTTACAAACTCTTTTGGGATGATTTTGCTTCTTGGTATCTCGAAATAATTAAACCACCCTATGGCGAAAAAATAGATAAAACCACTTATTCTGTTACACTCAATTATTTTGATGCTTTATTACGATTGCTTCACCCATTTATGCCATTTATTACGGAAGAACTATGGCATCAGTTATCACACCGAAATGATGGAGAAACCATCATGAATACACAGTATCCTCATGCTGAAAGTTTCAATCAAACTCTGATTGCCCACATGGATGAAGCAAAAAACATTATTGCCGAAATACGAAACATACGAAGCGAAAAAAATATTCCCAACAAAGACTTTATTCCTCTTTTCATAAATAGCTCTGTTTATCATCTGAATTCTTTATTACCTATTATTAAGAAATTGGCTAATATCAATGAAGTTGCTTTCAGCAAACCATCTGTATTGTCTGTTTCTTTCTTAGTTGGCGTCGTTGAATATTTTATTCCTTTAGAAAAACATGTAAACATTGAAGAAGAAGTACAGAAAATTGAAAAAGAAATTGCCTACTATGAAGGTTTTTTAATATCCATAGAAAAAAAATTGAATAACGAACAATTTATTTCCAAAGCACCAAAAACAGTCGTTGAAAATGAAATTAAAAAGAAAAATGATGCCATTACCAAAATACAAGCATTAAAAATACAGCTCGAACAATTAAAATCAACAAAAAGTATATGAAATTATTGGCATGTTTATTAGTTATAGCTGTTGTTTTAGTTTCTTGTCATTCTTCGAATGAGAAAACACAGTCAGAGCAGATTTCTTCCAAAGAACCTGTAGATACTATTGTTTATGCCGAATATAATGCCAAAAAAATGTTTTATACATTAACCGACGGAACATCGAAAGAAGAAACCATTTCGGTTTTGTTTCGATACAGCCCACAAG
>JAOADU010000063.1 GCA_026417155.1 Bacteroidales bacterium
TACAACCACAACTCATCGAAATCCACTGCGACGAACTATTATCCCACCATTCAAAACAATTTGTAGTGGTATTAAATATTAATAAAGAATGTGCAGGTGAGCTTATAGAATTCCGTTGTGATGTCGTCATTCGAGGTATTAACAAGCCTTTACTTGTCCAATCCAAATCTAAAGCTGCACTACTATGAGGAGATGTGCCAGAATTATTTATTGCTACTTGACATATAATGTTGCTAATGAAAAAAACATAAACACACAAAAGGATAATTTTCTTTTTCATAGTTGTTTTTTTATATCAAATTTAGCAGAGTGAAAACAGTTTGTATAATTGTCTTGTATAAATAAAAATGTTAGATATTTAATTTTTTAAACTTATACCCATGTTAAACTATAAGTTTCAATAATCAACCTCAATAAAAAGTTATACAAACGTTAAAAATAATTAAAGAATAAAGATAATAAAAAGTCAATAGTAATTATAGCTTTGTATAGATATTGTTATTAAAATGATTGTATTAAAATTTGGTGGAAGCAGTATTTCCAATGAAACAAGAATAAACGAAGTAATTAAAATAATTTTAAGTATTAAAGAAAAAAAAGTTGTTGTATTTTCAGCTATTTACGGAACTACTAATTGTTTATATAACATATGTTATTTAAAAAACAAAGAAGATATAGCACAAGCTAAGCTAGATATAGAAAAATTACATAAGTATTATGTTAATTTTACAAATAAACTTTTTGCAAATCATGAAAAAAAATATGTTGTCATTAAGTTTATTGAAAATATTTTCAATGAAATTGAAAGCGTAATTCTGAAAAGTGCTTTAAAATTAACTCTCAATACTATAAATGAAATAGTTGCATATGGTGAAATTTTAAGCACTAACATTATTCATCAATATTTGCTCAGTAAAAACATTGACAACGTACTACTCAACGCATTAGACTTTATGCAATTAAATAAAGAACGTGAACCAGATGTTTTAACATCAAAAGAAAAATTAACTTCGATATTTTCAAATTATAATAATTCAGACATTTTTATTACTCAAGGGTTTATTTGCAGAGATTCAGAAAACAATATTGATAATTTAGGTCGTGGAGGTAGCGATTATTCTGCATCTATTATCGGAAGCATATTAAATGCAAAAGAAATACAAATATGGACAGATGTTGATGGTATATATAATAACGATCCAAGATACATAAAAGAAACTCATCCACTGCATCAACTTAATTTTGAAGAAGCTGCAGAACTCGCATATTTTGGAGCTAAAGTATTGCACCCTGCAAGCATTTTACCTGCTAAAAATGCAAATATTCCTGTAATCGTAAAAAATACGTTAAACCCTAGTTCTAATGGTACTATCATTACCAATTCTCCACCTAACGAAGGTATAAAAGCTATTGCAGCAAAAGATAATATTACAATGATACAAATACTTAGTTACAGAATGCTTTTAGCATATGGTTTTTTACACGCAATTTTTGAAATATTTAATAAATACAAAACTCCGATTGATATGATAACTACCTCAGAGGTAGCTGTTTCAGTTACTATTGATAAAACTGATTTTTTAGAACCGATTATTCATGAATTAAATAAAATTGCTCAAACAACCATACATTCTAACCAAACAATAATAGCTATTGTTGGATATATACCAAAAAATAAACCTGGTTATTTATTTCAAATAACAAATGCTTTAAAAGATATCCCTATCAACATGATTGCATATGGTGGAAGCGATTATAACATTTCTTTATTAGTCGATAGTAAATATAAAATAAATGCTTTAGAAAAATTAAATAACCATTTATTCCATTTTAATGCATATTCAAACATTTATGTACAATCATAATAATAAATTTCAAACTCCGTCATACATATATAACTTGGCATTATTAGAAGAAACCATTCGACGGTGCATACAATACTCTTCAATCTTGAAAAACAATAATATTTTTTATGCGATTAAAGCCAACTATAACGAAGATATATTAAAAATAATAAGGAAAAATAATTTTGGAGCAGAATGTGTCAGCTTAGGAGAAATTAACTTAGCATTAAAAAATAGTTTCTTACCTGATAAAATAATATTCAGTGGAATTGGAAAAACACTCGAAGAACTTAATTTTGCAATAGAAAATAATATTGGCTTTATCAGTGTTGAAAATATCGAGGAACTTAAAATTATTGATCAAATTAGCTCAAATCATAGTAAAAAAACGAAAATATTACTACGAATTAATCCAAACATTAATGTAAAAACTCACAAATACATAACAACTGGAAATAAAATTAATAAATTTGGCTTGTCTTCGTACGAATTATCGGAAATAATTCCAATGATACATAAATTTTCTTACATTCAACTAATGGGATTACATTTCCATATAGGCTCTCAAATAACAGACATGCAAATATTTAAAAATTTATGTTCGCAAATAAATGACATCGTTAGACTGTTTGAAAATAATAATATTAATATCAAAATAATTGATGTAGGCGGTGGGCTTGGTATCGATTACCATGAACCCGATAAAAATAAATTTGCTGATTTCTATAACTATTTTACTACGTACAAACATAACCTTAATCTTAAACCTAATCAAGAAGTTTTCTTTGAACTAGGTCGTTCAATTGTTGGACAATGCGGTACGCTAATTAGTAAAGTTATTTATTTAAAGAAACGCGAACACAATGAAATAATAATTTTAGATACAAGTATAAGCCATTTTATACGTCCTGCCTTATACAATGCCTATCATAAAATAATAAACCTTTCAAAATCAAAATTACCGGCAAATACTATATATGATGTTTATGGTTCATCGTGTGAATCTTCCGACATTTTCGGACAAAACATATTATTACCCATAACAGATCCTAATGATATACTTGCCATTAAAAGTACTGGAGCATATTGTGAAGTGATGATCTCTGATTATAATCTAAAAAAAAGACCATATGTTCTAACTACAAATAATCAATGTTTTTAAAATAAACTTCCTAAAAATTTAGTTTTACAAAGTATTTTTCATTAGTGATTAGAAAATCTTTTATAAATTTGCATTATACATTACCTATATTATGTTTTTAATGAGAAAAAAATTATATACTCTATGCTTCTTATTATTTTCATTATCAGGCAATTCACAATTATCACTTTTTAGTCCTTTTTTTTACAATCAAGCTGTTTATTACTCTTTTCTCGATTCTAAAAACTTTTTATGGATTTGTACTGAAAATGGAGTTTATCGTTTCGATGGAAATGAAGTAAAGAGTTTTTCAACATTTAATGGACTTGTCGATAATGTAGTATTCAAGGCAGTCGAAGATAAAAATGGACATATATGGTTTAAAACTTTTAAACCACAAATTTGCTTTTATGATTATTTTCAAGATAAAATTTTACAGAATACAAAAATTAATGATATTGTATCGTGGTTTAACAAAAATCAAAGTGTAGTGTATGAATTAGGAGTTGATACATCTAATAACTTATTTTACTCGTATATAAATGAAATTCTAACAATTAACCTCAATTCATACAAATTCAAATACAATAAAGGCATCATCATTACATCTTCAAACAATATGTATTATACTAACTTGCAAGACATTAAAGACATAAACCATTCCTTAGTAAAAGAACTTATAAATAAAGTTACAGCCCATTTCCCTATTGAAAAAATTTACGTTTCAGAAAACAATTCATATAAAATAATTGTTTATAAAAACTTACTTTATATACGAAATAAAATTACAAAAACAGATTATTTTAAATTTTTCGATTTTACAATTTCAAGTTTTTTATTGAAAGATGAACTGTTGTGGCTTTTATCATATAAACATGGTTTTTTTAAATTTAATATCCCAAATGAAAATTTAGAATATATTGGATTAAAGGAAACGTTTGGCAATCATATCACTGAAATCAATAATAAACTATATATAGCTACCGATAACGGCTTATACATATATCCACTCGAGAAAACTATTACAAAATATTTACTACCATATCCATCAATAGAACAAGAAATAAAAAGTATCTCTATTAAACAAAAAGATCAAATAAAAGTAGTTTTTAATTATAATAACAACAAATATATAGGAACTCCTCATTTTCTTCTTTTAGTTCATAAAAATAATCAAGTTGATACTTTATTGAATACAAGAGTGCAATCTATATATGTAATTGACACAAACAATATTTGGTTTGGAAATAATACTGGTTTATATCAATTAAAAAATAAATATATTTATTATTATGGCGATAGTTCAAAATTACTTAATACGCTTATTAATGATATTTATTTTAAAAATAATATTTTATGGGTGGCTACAAATGGTAACGGTATTGTAGGGATTGAAAATGGTAAAATAAAATACAAGTTCAACAAAACTAACGGATTGATTTCAGATTTCACACATTGCATCCGCCTAGATGCACACAATATTATGTGGGTTGGCACAAATCAAGGAATATCAAGAATAGAAAATTATCAAAATGAAGCATATATATACAATTATACATCGTTAGATGGTTTAGAAAATACATTCATAAAAAAAATTGATATATTTAATGACAGTATCTTTTTCATATCAAAAGAAAACAATATTTATGTTATTCCATCAAATGCAAAAAAAGAGATTATTAAACCATCCATTTCCTTTATTAAAACTGAAATCAATAACAAAATTTATACTAATAATCCAAACTTCTTGAAAATTTATTCTGATGATAAAATAACTTTTCAATTTTTATCATCAACTTTTCCAAATAAACTTAAACATTACGAATTTATCATTAACCATGATACTATTATATCAAGTGACAATAAAATTACTTTATCAAACTTATCGCCCGGTAATTATACTATCCGTGTTAATGTTGTAAATAATGAAAATATTAAATCAAATAAACCTATCATAATAGAATTCTCAGTAAAATTAAAATGGTATTATACCTTATATTTTAGACTAATTATTATAATGTTAATAATAATTTTAGCTATACATATAGCAAAAATTCAAATAAAAAAAGTAAAGAAAAAATATGAAGCACAAGCAGAAATTACAAACTTAAAATTAAAAAACCTATACAATCAATTCAATCCTCATTTTATTGATAATACCCTTAATGGTATTCTTAATCTTATTCGTTTAAAAGAATTATCTAAACTTGAAACGTATATTAATACATTATCTCGCTATATTCGCATTTTAATGAAATCGAACCAACAAAACGACATTACTATCGAAAATGAAATAAAACTGCTCGAAAATTATATTCAACTAGAAAGCTTTCGTTTACCTTTTACTATTCAATATCAAATTAATAATGAAAATATTCAGAATCCGGATTTTATTAAAATACCCTCAATGTGCATATTACCATTTGTAGAAAATTCCATTAAACACAAATCAAAAGAAAATCATGAACTACTTATAAATATTGCATTTCAACTAACAGAAAACAAGCTAATTGTTATTGTTCAAGATAATAATACAACACCAATTCAAGACTTTAAAACAAATGGAACAGGATTTGGTTTAGAACTTGTTCAGAAAAGACTTGAATTTTTTAATAAATCTTTTTATACATTTGAAAATATCTATAATCAGCAAAATCAAATTAGTGGTGTAAAAATAAAAATAAATTTTAACTTATGAACCGATACATAATAATAGAAGACGATGTAAATACCGTACAAGTAATAAAAGGTATAGCCGATAAATTTCCAGAATTAGAATTTGTTGGAAGTTCAAATAATGTTCAGGATTCTATAAAACTTATTAACGAAAATGAGATACATCTATGTTTTGCCGATGTACAACTATTAGATGGAACCTCGTTTGATATTTTCTCTAAAATTCCAAATATAAATTTTCAAATAATTTTTATTACAGCACATGAAAGTTATGCCATTAAAGCAATCAAAATGTCTGCCCTCGATTACATTCTTAAACCGATAAATGAAAATGAATTAATTGAAACTATTGAAAATTTTTTACATAAAAATGAACATAAATCATCACAAATAAGATTACAAAACTATATTAACTCTCATCAAACCAAACCCGAACATATAATCATAGCGAGCAAAGAAGAATATGAAATATTACCTATTAAAGACATCGAATATTTAGAATCTGATGGTTGTTATACTAAATTTATCTTTATTAATCAATATACTATAGTTAGTAGTAAACCTATTGGCTTTTACGAAGAAATTCTTGAAGAATATAATTTTATAAGAATACATCAACAATATCTTGTTAATTTCAATCAAATTAAATCAATATTGAAGGGTCAGCCTCTGGCAATAAAATTAAAATCGGAAACAATATTACCTGTTACACGATACAACAAATCGCAACTTATGAAACTATTCGTTCATTAAACTTTTATATTTTTATTCATTGTAAATATTGAAAATTATTTTTGAGATCATATTTGCATAAAGTCTATTATTAACAATGTACTTTCAAATATTAACGAAATCGCTCTATTAAATTTGACGTAACTCCTACATAACTTTTATTACATCGAAATGAATACATTATGTACATCACATATTCTTTCATCATCAAAAAAAAACCGGCCTTTATTGACCGGTATCTTGTAGCGGGGGTAGGGATCGAACCTACGTTCTTCTCATTACTGAGAAGAATATGAGCCCGACATTCTTAAATAATTATCTATTATTTCACGCTTTAAATAATGACCACTACCTCTCTTAAAGTAATTTTCACGTCTTGTGGCTTCCTCTTTACTATCAAAAAACTCTACATGAACTACTACCCATGGCCGGTGTTTCATTGTCCAACCTTTGCCCAGTACATTATGAGAACGAAATCGCTCTATTAAATTTGATGTAACTCCTACATAACTTTTATTACATCGAAATGAATACATTATGTACATCACATATTCTTTCAACATCAAAAAAAAACCGGCCTTTATTGACCGGTATCTTGTAGCGGGGGTAGGGATCGAACCTACGACCTTCGGGTTATGAGCCCGACGAGCTACCACTGCTCCACCCCGCAATGTTATTGCAAAGGTAATAATTTTCTTTGTAAAATACAAAAATTATTCACTTGTTAAAAAACTTTAAATTCTTTTACTCATTTTGAGAAAATAATCATATAAAACAATTCCACTCGTAACCGAAACGTTAAACGAATGTTTTGTGCCAAACTGTGGTATCTCTATAGATAAATCACAGTTATCTAAAACTACTTGCGAAACACCGTGTATTTCATTACCAAAAACAAACGCAATCGATTCGGTTTCGTTGTAAACGATACTTCTAATATCGATACTAATATTAGTTTGTTCTACGGCAACCAACTTATAATTTTTTTCTTTGCAATAAACTATCGCATCGATTGTGTTTTCAAAATATTTCCAAATTACTGATTGAGTAGCGCCAAGAGCTGTTTTTTCTATTTCTCTACTAGGCGGCTTTGCCGTAATTCCACACAAAAGCAGTTCTGAAACCCTAAATGCATCGCCGGTACGAAAAATAGAACCAACATTATGTTGGCTCCGTATGTTATCTAAAATAATAATTACAGGAATCTTTTCTGCTTTTTTAAATGATTCTACATCAATTCTCTGGAGTTCTTCGATACTAAGCTTTCTCATTCTTTTGCTTTAATATTTAACTGTGGTTTTACATGCTCTATAATTTGAGCCGTAGGTGTAATAGATTGGATAATATAATTCATATCTTTATATGCAAAGGGGCTTTCGTCTATAGTATCTTTGCTGATAGACGATGAAACAATTCCTTGCATGCTTTGACGAAATTCTTCTAATGAAATTATTGACTTTGCTTTATTGCGCGAAAGTTTTCTTCCTGCTCCATGAGGTGCTGAAAAATTCCACAATTTTTCTGATTTGCCTTCACAAATTAAAGTCCCATCACGCATGTTAATTGGGACAACAAATACTTCACCTTTATAAGACCGAATAGCACCTTTGCGAATGATGAAATCTTCAAAATCAATATAATTGTGAATAGTTTCGAACGAATTTATTAATTCTATATCGTTGTTTTCTAAAATGATTTGCAATATCGTTTTCCTATTTATAGATGCATAATATTGCGACACAACCATGTCGGTTAAATAAGAAAAAGCATGCTCATTTTCTAAATAGCTTAATTGTTTGTTAATGTCTTCTTTCTTTTTTCGCTTATCCATCAATTTTATGGCTACATTTTGCCAATAAGTCGCTATTTTATTTCCAAAATGTCGTGAACCTGAATGAATAATCAGATAATTATTGTCCTTTTCACTTTTCCCAATTTCAATAAAATGATTTCCTCCACCTAAAGTTCCTAGTGAGTTAAAAAATTTTTCTTCGGGGAATTGAATTTGCTTAAATTTTTCTATTAGCCATTGCTCAGTTATTATGTCAGCTTTATACTTAGAATGATACTTTTTATTAAAATGTTGAACAAATTTTTGTAATCTTTGATTTACTTCTTTAAAACTAAAATCGTTTTTGGGTGTTTTTTTATGTATTTCTGTGCTCATGGGCACAAGCTTTTTTATATGCTTATCGAGTTTTTCCATATTAGTATTTTTGGGTAAGCGTATGTGTGCTGTTAGCATACCACAGCCAATATCAACACCTATAACATTCGGAATTACTTTATCGGTCAATAAAGTCGTGAATCCAATAACTGCACCTTTTCCGGCATGTGCATCGGGCATAATTGCAATGGGATGTGTAAATGCCGGATGATTTACGAGCTGTTTTATTTGTTGAATACATTCTTCTTCAATTTCTGTAGCATATATTCTTGCTTCCGTATAATTTCCTTTTATGGTCATCATGGTTGTTGCCATTCTATTGCACCTAAATCGGGTTTTAAATCTAGCATTCGGTTGTTGCCTTTAATATCGAATGGATACTGAGCTCCCGTAGCTACATCGCCTTTATCGATACAAAATGAGTTTGTATTTAATTCAAACTTTTCATTTGCCGGATCAACTAACCCTGGGTTTTGATTTTTAAAAATATTTATCCATTCGTTTGTATTCGATGTGTTAAGTTCATTACCTGCTTTAATAAGTGTATGTTTGAATTCAAAATTAAACATAGGCGATTGAGGATATTTATCGATCCAAACTTCTGTTTCCTTGTTGCCATAAATTATGCAATTAGAAAAATTGGCCTTTTCTAAAGGTCGTACTTGTATATTCCCATGAATATCTTGATAATAATTATTTATGAATACTGAAGGAGTTTGTCTGTTTGTATAATACCAATTATTAATAATCGTACAATGATAAAATTCATAGGCTCCACCAATAGTGAGAGCAATAGCAAATTGACCACAGTTGGCTATAATACAATTCCATGCTTTAATTGTACTTCCTTGAGCAAATATTCCTGCAACATTCATATTCAATATTCTAGAATTTGAAATAGTTAATGTTGGTTGGTTTAATGATGCCAATGTATCGACTTGTATGCCAATAATTGCATTTCGTATTTCGCAATAATTCATAATATTATCCTTACTACCCATGACAAAATAAATACCATCCCATTGTCCGGGAATTTTATTATACCATTCCTCCAATCTATCACCTCTAAATATTATAGGGTTTTGCATTGTACCATTGGCTATTAATGTCCCTTTAATATACATTCTCGATTTATGATGAAAATAAAGAGTTGCTCCTGCTTCAATGGTTAATGTTATATTACTATCTACAAGCATCGAATTATATATTAAATAGGGTTTATCGGCTTGCCATGTTGTATTTTGATTTATAATTTGTGCATTTACCAGATGTACATCTTGCCCGTATGCCACAAGATCAACGTCTTGCATATTGCCATTTAAATGAAACTCAATAGAATCCTGAACAACTATTGGGTTATTTTGATTAGTGGGATCTATTTTAACTTCAATAAAAATAAAGAGACTATCTTTAGCATCAAGTTCTACATTTTTTAATTCGCGCGTGCTTATACCGTTAATATTTATACGAAAAAAAGATTGATTTGCTTTTGCCAAACGAATGGATGATATCTTTATAGGCTTATTCATTGTATTATAAACAATTAAATATTGAGTTGCACTGCCAATAGTAGTAAATACCGTGTCGAAATGTACCGTATCGGTCGAAAAATTTAATTTGGCATCATTGCCCGTATAAAAATTTTCTTTTTTGCAGGAAAAAAATAACAGTACATAGCTAATAATTAAAGCCTTAACAAAATTTAATAATTTTTTTTTCTTAAACGAGCAACGATGGTTCATTTTTTGTCGTCTAATATATGCTTGTTCTTCCAAATAACAAGTTTTAGGGTTTTTCGAGGGCTCACATTGTTGAGCCTTCGTTTTTTTATACAAAGTTATATAAAATCTAAATCGAGTTGTGTTTTAATATCTTTTAATAAGGGATATTGTTTTTCGAAATATTCGTATTTTTCTTTGTCGGTATATGGCATGTCGTTTTTTATTTCCTGTTTAGAATATGCGATTTCTATTTTTATATTTTTATTATGCAAGGTTTTTTTAAGATAAGATAGCAATTCGTCGTGAATTTTAAATATTTCTTGTTCTTGAGATTTATTTAGTACTTTAAGTTGCAAAGTTGTATCATTCCATGTTGCAAAATCTGTATTTGTCGTATAAAATGTTTTTATTCGTACATCGGTTTCGTTTCTTTGGAGGTATGAATGCCAAACCTTCATGGCATCTTCGATATTGAAAGGTTTATCTTCGTCTTCTTCTGTTGCTAATGTGTTATCTGTTTGTTTTTTTTGGGTTTCTTTTTCCGATATTTTTATTGAAAAACCAGAAGCTAATGATGCCGAAGATTTATTTTGTTTTTGTGAAGTAGGTTCGTTTACTGCTGATGAGTGTTTTGATTGTTGAACATATGGTTCGTTAGCTTGCAATGTTGTTTTTTCGGTATTCGAATTAGTTGGATCTGTTTTTTTTGTTTGACTAGTTTCTTCTGCTATTTGCGATGAAGATGAAACAGAGTTATTTAAAGTTGTTGTTTGAATATAGCATAAGCGATATAACATTAATTCAACTAAGAATCGTTTATTATAGCTTGTTTTGTACTGAATATCTGTTTCGTTAATAATATTTAATGCTTGAAATAAGAAAGAAATTGAGCAATTATTAGCTTGGTGAGCATATCGCTGAGCAATATTTTCACTTACTTCGAGCAATGCTATTGTTTTTTCATCTTTACAAAGCATAAGGTTTCGAATGTGTTCTGCCAAGCCACTAATAAAATATTGCGGATCAAAACCATTTAGTAGAATTTCGTTAAATGTTAACAAAGCATCGCTAGTGTTGCCATGTAAAAACATGTTTGTTAGCCGAAAATAATAATCGTAATCGAGAACATTGAGATTTTTGATAACTTTTTCGTATGAAACATGATTTTCGCAAAAACTTACCATCTGATCGAAAATAGAAAGAGCATCGCGCATGCTACCATCAGCCTTTTGTGCAATTACTAATAATGCTTCTTTTTCGTATTCAATATTTTCTTGTTGAGCAATATATTCCAAATGTCCTACAATATCGTTGATTTGAATTCGTTTAAAATCGAATACCTGACAACGCGATAAAATTGTGGGAATAATTTTATGTTTTTCAGTAGTTGCCATAATAAAAATGGCGTGTGCAGGCGGCTCTTCAAGAGTTTTAAGAAAAGCATTGAAAGCATCTTTCGATAGCATGTGTACTTCGTCTATAATAAACACGCTATACTTTCCTAATTGAGGTGGTATGCGCACTTGCTGAATAAGCTCGCGAATAGAATCAACACTATTATTCGATGCAGCATCTAGTTCATGGATATTAAATAATGCATTCTTATTGAAATTGATACACGATTCGCATTGATTGCATGGTTCGTAATCTGTTGTGGGATGAAAACAATTGATTGTTTTAGCAAAAATACGAGCACATGTTGTTTTGCCTACTCCACGTGGTCCGCAAAAAAGATAAGCATGTGCTAATTGTTTGTTTTTAATAGAATTTTTAAGTGTAGTTGTAATTATTTCTTGCCCAACAACAGTTTTGAATGTTGATGGTCTGTATTTTCTTGCCGAAACAACATAATCGCTCATAATAATTATTTGCTAAGCGCTTTAACTTTAAATTCATCAACTTCCCAGTGTGATGCTGCATTGCTGCCTGTTCCCGACGAAACGTATTTAAATCCAATTCGAATAGTTTTGCCGATATAAGCAGAAAGATCTATATCACCGCTATTCGTCCACGACTGACTATTAGTGGGTGATAATGTTACATTCGTTATTTCGGTCCAATTGGCTTGTGTTGGGTTTCCTGTTCCTGGGTAATCTTCCGAAATCCATACGGTTAAGGGTTTTGTTGTGCCATTATCGGTATATCTTGTCCATGTTCTAAATGTAAGCACGGGAGAATTGGTGTTTGTTAAGTTGATAGCAGGGCTTATCAACCAATCGTGGCTTGGTGCATCGCCACCGTATCCGTTTACCGACATACACTGATATGTTGCATCATGAACCCAGTTTTTGTTACTCGAAACACTATATGTAACCCAATTACTTGGTGCTGTAGTAAATGTTTCGTAAATTATATTATTGGGCACCTGAGCAGTTGTATCCCAATTCACCAGATTTTTGAGACTATTGATATACAATTGATACGTACCATTGTAACTGCTTAAGATAGCTATTACGGAGCCACGTCCTTTAGGTGTTTTGCTGCTTGCAAAGCTAGCATATTTGCTTGTACGAAGAATTATAGAATTTCCATTCATATCTATGAGTTTACGGTCGGTTGCAGAAGCTGATTGAGGCGCAAATTCAACACCAGTTTCTTCGAAGAATACATTATCAATTCGTATTAAACGACAAATATCGTTCCCAGTAATGGTGGTAATTTCTCTGCTTAATGGAGTTGGAACTGGTCCAGGTAAACTATCTCTGAAAATATGATTATCTATCATTGCATTAGGAATCCTACCAATAGCATTATTGTATATATATCCTAATTGAGTAACGCCACCATAATTGCCCAAATATAAACCTTTACATTTTACAAAAACCCTTTGACCGGGTTTAAACGTAGTGTACAAGTTTGTTCTATCTAAGGCAATAAGTATTCCTGCTGTATGATCTTGAATGTAGAGCGATTTGTATATGTTTCCTTCTTCATCGCTCGAGATAACTATGCCTTTAATAATAATTGTATCCTGAATTGAATCAAGTCCACCGCTATACATAGCCTTTAGTTCTGCAATTGTTTTATTAGCTTGAAAATCAACATGAGGGATATTTACTGGTGGCTCATCAAATTTTTCTTTTATACACGAGGTCAATACCAAACTAACAAAAACAGCCATTGTAACTGGCAATAAATACGATTTCATATCATTACTTTTTAACATATTACAAATTTATTTAAAAACGATAACTTATCATAAAAAAGTATGTTCTGCCATAAGCATAAAAATACTTAGGTGGAAATTTATTTACGTTTTTATTCTGAAAATCGAAACGCATTTGTTCGTATCCACCTGTTATGAGACTGGTGTTATTTAAAATATTGTTTATATTTAAGTTAAATGCCAAATATTGATTCCCAATTTTCCACGATTTTCCTAATGAAAAATCTATGGTATATCCACCTTTTAACTTTTGTTGCTGGGTAATTTGTGCAATTAATGGATCGTTTGGTCCTAAATTACTAATAGCAAGCTCCGTTCGTCGTTCTGGATTAAAATCGAGATAATTTTTATCGTATTGATTCAAATGAATGCTTGCAAACCAAAATTTAGGATGTCTGTACTTTAATCCTATGCTGCCTGCATTTTGCGGTCCTGGAACATAGAAATATTTCATATAAATTGTCTCAGTTGTATCAGGTTTTGAACCATTATCGTATGAAATTGTTGCTGTGGGACGAGATGTATAGCGATAGTTTCCGAAATTATAACCGCCAACAATAGATAAACTTGAATGCAATTTAACCTCGGCACCCATTTCTATTCCCTGATGAACTTTGTCGATGTTTTGCAGCAAAATATTAACAAATGTTTGGTATTGGTCGTGGTAAAAACTGCGAATATCCGTTTGATTGTTAAAATACGTTTGATATGCTGTAATTCGGGCAATAGTATTTATGCCACGGAATGTATATGTTGCTTCGCCCGCCAAAATTGATTCTTGATCTAAATTGCTAACAACTCGAGAGGAAGTACGTGCATTGATATAAGCGTTTTCGGGGAGTGGCGGTTGAACAATATAAGCGGCATGAGCACTCAACAAATGCCGACCCGTAATTTTGTAGGTACTTCCTGCTTTTGCGGCATAATGAATGTATGAATTAACGTTCGATTTGCCATACGATTCGTTTGGATATCGGCCATTTCTCATAAAACCATTCCGATAAAATGATGTTGCTGAAGCCTGCACTTGAGCAAAATAATCGAAACGGTAAGTTATATGTTGGTACATCAACCATCCATTTTGATTTTGATAATGTATATTGTAATTATACCCAAAAATATCGCCTACTTTTACAGGTTTGTTAGGGTTGTTCATATCGTTTTGTAACATAGAAGGATTATCGGGAAAATCACGTTCGGCATATTGGTCTATGTCGAGCCAGTAATCGGCACCTAATAAATCGTTGATAACTTTAAAATAATGTGTTTTGCCTGCCATTCCATAAAGACCTGCAATAAATGTACTTCTGTCATTCACATCGTATGTATAATTCAAATTGTAACTCCATTGATTATTGTCTTTACGTTGTTCTTCAACAATATATCGAGCCGATTGTCCGCTCATTTTAGCTAAATAATTAATTTGATATAATTGATTCCAATTAATTTGATAAACATCGGGCGATGATGTCCAATATTGTGTGGTAATTTCTTGTAAATATGGTGTTGTTTGATAACTAGGCAAATAACGATAATAATCGGGGCGTGGATCATTAGCTTGATACCAATTTAAAGCAGTTGTTCCAAAACGACCGAATTGATAACCTGTTGAAAAATTTAGCTTTTGTTTGTCAGAAATTCGATAAGTTTCGGTTAAAATTAACATCGGTTGATGCACGTTACGCACTTTAGCATTTCTAACAATTCCATCTTGATACCCCCAATTAGGATTGTAATAATTCGAACCAATCAAATCAAATGCTTCTTGTGTTGCAGGTGCTTGCATTCCACGTTTATAGGGGGCTCCGAAAACTGTTATGGCTGTTTGATGTTTTTGATTCCATTTCTTCTCAATACTTGCATAATAAGAATATGCATCGTACCATGTGCCTTTTACATAACCTCTTTCAGCATAACGTTTAGAAACACTAAAAGCATATGCTAACCCTTTTTCATTAAAGCCACTTGCGTACGAATACATGATTCGATGAGTATATGATCGATTTGAAATGGCATATGAGAGCTGGTTTTGTTTTCGGATATTGCCTGCATTCATTAAAATATTAGTAGAACCTCCGATGTTTCCAAATGCATGCCATGTTGCATCAATACCTTGTGTAGATACTTTATTTCTTGTTACATTATTTAATCCGCCCCAATCGGAATAACTAGCTCTCCCATTTTCAAAATCGTTCATAGGCAAGCCATTGATTGATACCGATATATTGGCTGCGTCGTAGCCTCGTGTTCTATAATTAAAGGCACTCAGATTAAATGAAGCAATACTTACAAAGGGATCGTTAAATGCATGTAAAAGCCCGCTAATATTTTGACCTTGCTTATCGTCTATATCATCGGACGAAATTGTTTGTTCGGCAACAACCGAAATGTCTTGATTTGAAACATTTTTGGATATGAGCTCTATCGTACCTAAATCTAATTCAGGTGAATTTAATTCAACTTTTTGTGAATATATTTCATATTCATCGCCCGATACTACAAAGACATATTTTCCGTATGGTATTGTAGCCTCTATCTCCCCTTTATCATTTGTTTGGAACTTAAATGTATTCAGCCAAATGTAATAATTGCTTACAGGTTGCTGTTTATCTTTTTCTACAAGCCTTGCCTTAATAGTTCCTTGCTGAGCAAAAGCACTAATTGAAAGGAAAAAAATGATAACAAACCAACAAAATCTCATGACTTAAAATTTATGCCTCAAAGTTATGTTTATTTTTTTTAAGTAATGCTTTTTATTGAATGAATTATTTATTAACAATAACAAATTCTGTTCTGCGGTTTAAAGCTCTGCCTTCTTCGGTATCGTTCGATGCAACGGGTCTTTTTTCTCCATAACCACGAGTAGCTACAATGCGGTTTTTATCTAATCCCTGTAAAATTAAATAGTCGGCTACAGCTCGAGCTCTTTTCTCCGATAATATCTGATTAGCATTATCATCGCCAATATTATCTGTATGTCCGTGTATTTCAATTTTTATGTTTGGATTTTCATTTAAAAATTCTAAAAAGTTATCTAATACAACCAAACTCGATTTTTCGAATACTGCACTATTCGAAGCAAAATAGATGTTATTTAATTTTACTGTTTTTCCAATTTCTATAGGTTTAACTTCAAAATTTACCTCAATAGGCTTATCTTTAGTAATTTCTTCTGCTTTAAAATAAGTGGAAGTAAAAGCATAATCACGCTTTTTAACCATTAAAATATAATCATCGTTAGGCTTTTCTATCGGAATTACTACTGCATATTTACCTGTCAATTTATCTACCATTGCTTCGGATGTTCGTTGTTCGCTAACATTTTTAACAATTACTTTCGCATCTTCAAGAGGATTCCCTTCTTCGTCTTTAACCTGACCTTTGTAAAAGACTACTTCCTGCGGACGTGCTTCTTCATACAAATCGAACGAATAAATGTCATAGTTTTTTGTTTCTCCTATTTTGTTCGATGAAAAGTATGCTTTTTTCCCATTTGTACTTACAATAAAACCTAATTCATCATTTTCGGTATTGATAGGATACCCGATATTTTTGGGCTCCGACCACTTCCCATTGGGCAATAATTTCGAATAAAAAATATCGTACCCCCCAAGACCATAATGTCCATCGGACGAAAAATATAAAGTTTTCGAATCGCTGTGAATAAAGGGACTTTTTTCGTTTCCTGGTGTATTGATCACAGAACCTAAATTTTTTGCAGGCAACCAATTGCCATTTTCATCTTTTATCGACATCCAAATATCGCTCGTATGAGTTCGTTCATCGTCCAGTTCAAAACCTATATTCCCAGGACGAATGCTTGCAAAAAACAACATTTTACCATCGGACGAAATAGAAGGCTGGCTTTCCCACGAACGACGACCATTAATGGAGCCTCCTAAATTTTTTAATGGAGTCCATTCGCCATTTTCGTTGTATGACACCCAAATATCACAATTGAGTCCTTCGCAAATTGTTACATACAACTGATTGTTATCAATTGTAATACTTACTGCTCCCTGATTAAATTCTGTATTTTTATTAAATGGTTCGGGCATGGGTTTTGCATTGCCAAACTCATCAGTTCCTGATTTATTTAATCTTTCGGCTATTGTAAATACATCGTACTTTCGCATTGTTCCAAGTTCATTGGCTTTAGATGTTCGTAATGTATAAAGCATAAATTCATTATCGGGACTGATAAGAGGTAATAGCTCATCATCGTCGGTACATAGTCCTTTTACTTTTTGTGGATTAAAAGGTACAGGATGAGAAATAAGATCGAAATATACATCTATGTGCTTTTTCATGCTTTGGACTTCTTGAAGAAAAGGCGAATTCTTTGCATTTGCAATAAATTTTTCAAGGTAAGAACGTGCTTTATCGTATTTTTTGTCTTGGTAAAGGTAATAAGCTGCCTCGTAACATGCCCGATAATTGTCAATAGAAGGACAAGCATCGGCAGCTTTTATGAAATACTGAAACGCATTATTCTTATATTGTAATATTAAACTAGCATTTTGAGCTGTTTTCGATCGTTGAACGTTTACATCAGCCAAAATCATATAAGCTCGAGCAAAATTCGGATCTTCCTTCACAGATTCGAGCAATAATTTATAAGCTAAATCGGGATTGTGTTTTTGATATGCTTCCTGAGCCTGATCGAAAAGCTTCTTTGCTTTTTTTTCAGGTTCAGAACATTCTTGTGAAAACAACTGTGAAGCAATTGAAAATATTATGCTAAAAATTATGCATCTCATTTCTTTTTTGCCTCTTCAATTAATTTATCGCCTTGAGCTTTGGCTGCTGCCTTTATTTGTTCAGCTTCTGCTTTTGCCTGATTTACTTTGGCTTGAGATTCTTGTTGAGCCTTCATCTCTATTTCATTAGCTTTTTTATCAGCCTCCTTACGAATTTTTTCTGCCGATTCTTTAGCTAATTTTTCGGCTATAGGTCCTTTGGCTTTGCCTTCTTTTTCAATCTGACTTGCTTTGGCGTCGGCTTCTTGTCTGATTTGCTGAGCTGTTTGACGTGCTGTTTCGTTAATCTGTTTAGCCGCTGCTTCGGCTGCAGCTACTATCTGATTTGCTCGTTGCTCAGCTTCTTTTATCAATCTGTCTGCCTCTTCTTGAGCTTTTCTAATCGCCTCGGCTTTCGCTTTATCAACTTCTTCGTTTATCTTTTCTTTAACTGCTTCTTTGACTGTTTCGACCGATTGTTGAGCCATGTCTTTTAAATTAAATTTTATTTCGGGCTTTGTAATTGTTCCACGAATTAATCCTTTAACTGGTATAACTTCGGGAACTTTAAGTTGCAATCCTGCTTGCTTGGCTGCACCCGTCCATTGTCCAAAAAGTTCGTTTGCTTGTGTCCCTAATGCTTGTTTGGGTACCTGAAGCAATATATCGTAATTTAAACTTTGATTCAAATTCTGACTTCCGTAAAATTCTACTGGTATATTGCCAATTTTGGTTTTTACAGGCTCTACTTCAATGTTTCCATCTTTTATTTTAAAAGAAGCAGAAATTTGTTCTACCTTAAGAGTTTCGTATTGCTTGTTCTTCAAAAATTCGGATAATTTTTTTCCCGTTTCTGTGTTTTCAAGAATAATATAAGGTGCTGCAAAACTTCCTTTGGCATTTACCGTATTTAACATTGGAGTTAAGTCTTTGTTTAGTGTGGTTTCCATATCGAGTACTACAGAAATCTTACCTGCACAGTTTTGAGCTATAGGTATCATTTGTTTGATAATGGTAAAAGTTTGATAAGTTTTTCTAATATCAAGATTTTTCATGCTAAACATAAAGCTTGCTTTGGGATGGATATCTGAATATTCATAATGAGCTTTTAGATTAAACATTCCATCTAAAGCATTGAACTGTAGGTTATCTAAATTGAGTTTCCCATTCTTCAGAATCATTACACCTTTTGCATTTGTTATGTCCATATTATCGTAAAGCAACTGTTTAATATCGGCATTAAAAGTAAAATCGATGTTTTTAGGTATAGATGGTGCTTCTATATGACTGGTATCGGAGGTGGTTGAAGCAGTTGCTTCTGTTTCGTCGGAAGTTAAAAATGTATTTACATTTAATGTATGAGAAGTTAGCGTAAAATTTCCTTTTAATAAATCGTCTTTAAACAAATAAGCCATCATATTTTCAATTTTTCCAGAAAGGTTAATATCGCTCGAACCTATCAACAGTTTTAAAACTTTCAAATCAAAATAGCGAGGTGTTATTTCTGTTTCCATAGAAGGAATAGTAATTTGATATGGCAAGTCTGATGCAGAGTATAATAATTCATTTAATTTGATATAACCTTTTGCATTTATTTCATCGTATTTTTCTTGTTCTATTTGATTCATAGTTGTTTCGTACACAGCATCAATTTCTACTTTACCTTTCAAAGTTGCATTCGACAAAGGATAAAAACTACTTACTTGCGAAAGATCGAACTTCCCTTTAATCATTCCTTTTAAATTTGGATTGCTAACGGGTGTCGTAACAAACAATTGTGCATCGATAGGATTGTTGGCTGTTTCGGCATGAAATTTTTTCAAATTAATAACGGTATGGTCGGGGTTGCCGTCTGCGTTATTTATTGCCAATTCAACATTAATGTTGCTAACCGAAGAAGGCAATTGAGGATATTGAAAGCTGCCTTGGTTGATTTTTAAATTTAACGAGAAGCCTGGCATTTGTTGTTCGTTATATGTTCCTTTAACTGTGCCATTAAATTCAATTTGTCCATTGGTTTTTACTGTTTCAAAATCTTTTAAGTAAATAGCAGGAATCAGCGATAGTAGGGTTTTAAAATCTGTTTTTTGAGCTTCATATTTTACATCAATAACAATATCGGTATCATTAGGCAAGGCAACCATGCCATCAATGGCTGTAATAAACTTATTTATTTCTATTTGATTATTTTTAAATGTATAGGTTTGATCTTTTAAATTTGCGTCTATATCGGCAGCTACATTTATTGAGGCATTTTTGAGAAAAGCAACATTATCGAAAATAAAACTAACATTTTGCAACGACAATTCGTTTTTTAACTCGGTTCTTTCGGCAGTTAAATCGCCTTTTAATAAATAATTTAAGTTATTGGCAAAAAATTGCATGTTCGACTCATCATCACGATACTTAACAGTTGCCTGATTTATGCTAAGCTTTTTTAATGCTAATGCAAAATTCGAAGGTGTTGTGTCGGTTTCGCTTTCGATACTATCGGTCGATTCTTTTACTATATCCCAATTAGCTTTGCCGTTTTTTAATACAATAATATTGACTGTTGGCTTTTCGAGTTCAATACTTTTGATTTTTATTTGATCGGAAAACAAGCTCATAACATTGACCGTAACAGATAGGGATGGCAATTGCAGTAAGGTATCGGTTTTAAATTCATTAATTCCTACAATCGTCAAGTTGGTCAAGTCGAGCGAAGCATTTGGAAATGATTTTAAAATACTTAATTCAAAATCGTCAAAATTTACTTGTGCATTCAGATTGTTGTTAATCTCTTCTTTAACCATTTGCACAATTTTGTCTTTGAACAAAAACGGAATGCTTACAATTGCAATGACGATTACTATTAATACAATACCAACGATCTTTACTATTTTTCTTAACATATTTTTTTTTGCGTAAAGTTAGCATAAAGTTTGTATAGGATAAATCCTGACTATAAGTTTTTAAAAATTTTTTAAGCATGTGAAAAATTATATATTATTCTAAACACTTAAAAAAAGTTTTTCCTATATTTTTCAACTTTTATGTTCTTCGTAGAAATATTAAATTAGCAAATGTAAAAATATAAAGCTATGCCTTATTATAGGTAAATATAAATGTAATTATATCCTAAATTCTGCCCTTTTTTATGTGTGTAATAGTTTTTGTGACGTATTTAGCTTATTTCTAAATAACATATTCATAATTAACTAATTTTGAAAATTACTTTCACGCATTCGTAGCCGTAACGAAGGGATTGACAAGAGTTTGTTATCACACATAGATGTCGAAAACACACTGTAACACTGGCATCCTGCCAGTAAAGAATTATTATTCCGACAAGGATGTCGGAGATACATTGTATTCTGACATCTTGCCAAATAGACATTTACAGAACTCAATAATTTTTGAAGAAATTGATACTTAATTTTATACTACTCAACGACTTAAAATGAGATACTATGGTTTTAGCAGAGGTTGATTTACCGCAAATATAATTTTTAGAACATAGTCAAAAAGTTAAAACAAAATGGTAAAATAATATAAATTATTATTAATTTTGCTTTGATAAAACTTAAATAAAAATGATAATAAAAATTAAAAACTCATTAAGTGATGTGTTTTTTGTATGTGTGGGGGGGTAATATCTTTATTATCTATTAGTTGCATTTTGCTAATGTTTTCAAAAAGCTCAGCTCAAAGTCGGATTTCGTGCCTAGGCCCTACAGCTTGCGATGGGTGGTTGTATCATGTAAACAAAATAGGTATCGGCGGAGGATGGACAGAGTCATACTTACCACGTAATACATTATTCAAAACATTTAGTACAGGAAAACGGTATTGATTGGGCAATTTTGAATAAACTTTTGTTGCAAAAAATAGAAAAACTTACTCTTTATGACAAGGAGAAATTGAAAAACTTAAAAATAAATACTATGAATAAAATAAAATTAACAATATTTGGTGCAATGTTTGCATTAACGTTTTTTTCTTGTAGAACATTGGGAGAGGACCCTTGCTATGTGCCAATTTTGGTAGATAGTTTAAAGTGCACATCTAATATAAAAGACACAACAAATACCTATAAAATAGATTCAATAAAATTTACAATTGATTTTTATTATCATTTAAGCGAAAATTGGCAGGGAGATTGCGAACCACTAACACATACTACAGATTTTTATTCAGATATTTATATTTTGACAAATAATAAATTTTTACATTATAATTCTAATGACACTATAAACAATATTTGCAGTCAAGTAATTTATTACATGCCACACAAAATATTTTATAAAGGAAATGTACTTTATTTATATGATCATACTGCATTTACATTCGATAAATTATACTTATGTAATATTAACAAAGTTCTGATGCAAAATGAAGGGAAGCCACCTATTGGTATTATTACATTTAAAATAAGTCAACCACCCGATTCTTTACATACATTACATCTAAAATGCATTGTGAAATTAAAAACAGGAAAAACATTTATCAAAGATTTTAAACCTATCAAAGTAATACCATAAAAAGATTTATTCTTATACTGCATTATAGTATAAAGCCAACAATATCATGTCGGGCTCGAAACTTTATACCTAAAATTGCTATGGCATATTTAACGTATATTTTAAAC
>JAOADU010000070.1 GCA_026417155.1 Bacteroidales bacterium
AAGAGACAGGGTAATAATAGTACAAATATCCCTGTAAGAGTTTATAATAATACTGGAACAGGTGGTTCTCCAGGTTCAACGGCTTTAGCAACCCAAAATGTATCATTAGGAACAATTAAAAATAATGTAACTGCACAAGCACCGACGATTGTTACATTTACAACTCCTGTAACCGTTACGACACCTTTCTATGTGGCTGTTGGATTGCCTACTGCTGCTGGTGATACTGTTGCTTTATATATGACTGAAACAAGTACTAACTATGCATGGGAGCAATGGAATACTAATGCTTGGTATCCTTTTTCAAGTACCGATACATGGAATATGAATGCATTGTTAGCTATATGGCCAATTATGTGTCCTACGGGAACTTATATTAATGAATTAAATAATACACCTGTTACTATTTATCCCAATCCTGCTTATGATGGTATAAGTGTTGTTTTCCCATATCCTGCTGATACAAAAGTTGATATTACAATTACTGACATTTACGGTAGAGTTTGTTTAAATAAAATAATTCATACGGAATATGGCGATGCTCAATATCTAGATTTAAGCAACCTATCAAACGGAATTTATGTAATTAAAGGTGAATCGAAATACGGTAAGTTTATTGAACGTATAAGTATTATTAAGTAATTACCAAGTGAATTCAATTAAAGGCTGTCCTATTTAAGGGCAGCCTTTTTTATTTATAAGAGTTTGAAATTTATGTATATTGGTTTTTCTAATATAAAAAGGGATATTGAAGAAAATGTCGTGGAAACCTAAATGTTTACTTTTTAACTCTTTTAATGCTTCTTTTTTTGTCCATTGATTATATAGAATACGATACATGGCAATTACTGCACCCGTTCGGTCGCTTCCATGCTTGCAATGAATAAGCAATGGTTTAGGTGCCGATTGAATAATACACATAGCTTTTGCCATTTGTTTATTTGTTAAATAATAAGCTCTCATTTTTACATGATAAGAATAAAAATGGTGATTTTTACCTAAAAATGACTCATCAATGTGATGTTGACGTAAATTTAATATGCTTTTTATACCAAGTTCATTAAGTAATGAAATATCTAAACTGTCGGGCTGGTCGCTACGAAATATGCTATCGTTAAGTTTATGTAAATTTTTAAATAAATTTGTTTCAATTTTGATACTCTGATTATGTTGTGAGAAGCAATTAAGCCACCAAAATGTAAATAAAAATAGAATAGAATTTATCTTAAACATAAATCGAGTATTACAAAACAACCAAATAGTAAACCAGCAAAACTGTTATATGTAGCAAAAGCCATATTTATGGTATTGTTACTGTTGTTTTTTCGGATAATAAAATGCTCAGCCAATAATAAAGAAGCAAAAACAATTGTTCCAACCCAGAATAAAAAGGAATATTTATACGTAATACCAGTAATAACTACGGTTATTATAGCTAAAGAATGAAAAATCTGAGCAATTACTAATGCTTTTTTTACACCCACTTTTACTGGTATTGAAAGCAAACCAGCTTTTTGATCGAAATTTACGTCTTGAGTAGCATAGATAATATCGAATCCACTGACCCAAAAAATGGTAACTATACCAAACAACACTGGTTCAAAAGAAAAGGCAGGATTGAAGACAAGATATGCTCCAATTGGTGCCAAAGCTAATGATACTCCCAACCAAATGTGCGATAAGTAAGTAAAACGTTTTGTGTAGCTATACCCCAAAATAATAAATAGTGCAACAGGCGATAATAGAAAAACTGTTTTATTAATAAAATAAGTTGAAAAAACGAATAACATAGCATTAATTGCTGTAAAAAAAAGGACTGTATTACGACTAAAAATGCCTTTAGGAATCTCTCTTTGCAGAGTACGAGGATTTTGAGCATCCCAATGAGCATCGGCATATCTGTTAAACAACATGGCAGTACTACGAGCAAAAAACAAACATAAAGCTACAAATACAAACATCATCCAACTATTCGAAATAATGGTAATGTCTCTATATCCTAATACTGCTCCAATAAAAGCAAAAGGTAAAGAAAATACAGTATGCGAAATTTTTATTAAGTTTAAATATGGAATGATTTTTACTTTCATATTGCAAAAATATACTTTTCGCTATAACTTTTTATCAACTTCGTACACTTAAAATCATTAATTTTGAGCATTAAAATATGATTTATGCCTAATACCAAAAAAAGTAAATCGAATATTAAAAATCAATCAAAAAATATATTAACTAATACTACTCCAATAGTTTCAAATCCAATACAAAAGCAATGGGCATATTCCATCATTTTTGCTTTAACTTTCTTATTGTATGGAAATACTATATGGAACGAATATGCATTAGATGATGCTATTGTAATTACACAAAATGATTTTACATTAAAAGGGATAGCAGGCATTCCCGAAATATTTAAGAATGAACTTTTTACTGGCTTTTTCAAAGTAAAAAAAGATTTGGTAGCGGGTGGCCGTTATCGTCCTTTATCTATGGTTACTTTTGCAATTGAAGTTGAATTATTCGGACAAAACCCCCATATTAGCCATTTCATTAATGTTTTGCTTTTTGCTATAGTTGGCATTTTGTTGTATATCATTTTAACAAAAATGTTATTACCTATATTTCCAACAAATTCTTGGAAGCAACATATTCCATTTTTAGCAACATTATTATATATAGCACATCCTATTCATACCGAAGTAGTTGCCAATATTAAAGGACGAGACGAAATCATGTCGTTATTGGGTTCATTGTTGGCGTTTTATTATATTTTACGTTTTCTCGAAACCAATAAATTGGTTTATTATATCTACACTTTTGTATCGTATTTGTTAGCTATGTTTTCGAAAGAAATAGCCGCCACTTTTATTGTAACAATTCCTTTAGCATTATGGTTCTTTACAAATAAAAAACTCAAGCAAATATTACAAACAACAGTTCCATTGATTGTAGCTGCAATTATTTATTTTATTGTACGACAGCAAGTTGTAGGTGCCGAAGGCATAAAAACATCACCCGAACTTATGAACGATTCTTTTTTGGAAATGTCAATAAGTCAGAAATATGCAACAATAACATATACTATGTATCTATACATTAAATTGCTATTTTTCCCTCATCCCTTAACATACGATTATTATCCGTATCATATTCCAATTATTGAATGGTCGCAAATTCAAGCTTGGGGTTCGTTGATAGTGATTTTGTTATTAGCGTGGTTGGCTTTCAAATATTTACCCAAAAAGCATATAATTTCGTTTTCTATTTTGTTTTACGCTATATCTTTAGCACCTGTGTCGAACATTCTTTTTCCTGTGGGAGTGTTCATGAACGAACGATTTGTTTTTGTTGCTTCTATTGGATTTTCGCTTATTTGTGCATATTATTTCAGAAAAGCAATAGAATTATGGAAAAATCAGCAAAATATACTAATTGCTTTATTGTTTATTGTAATGATTTTATATGGTTTTAAAACAGTAGATAGAAATTTTGATTGGAAAAACGATTTTACATTATTTACTACTGACGTAAAAGTTTCGGTAAACGGGGCAAAAAGTAATTGTTCGGCAGGGGGTAAGCTTATTGAAGAAGCTACAAAAAAAGGGAATGAACACTTACGAAACGATTATTTAAAGCTTGCGATAAAATATTTGAATCATGCGTTAAAAATTCATCCAACATACGGCGATGCTTTACTTTTATTAGGAAATGCATATTACGAATACAATAAAAATTATGATTCTACCATATGGGCATATAAAACATTATTATCGTTAAACCCTGAACACAATTTAGTTTATTCAAATACTGAATTAATTTTTTCGGCATTAGATAGTGTTGATTATAAAATTAAAGTTTGGGAAGATTATTTTCGTATTAATCCGAATAGATTTGAAACCAATTACCAATTGGGCAATTTGTATGGAAGATATAAAAATGATTTAATGCGATCAAAATATTTTTTATTAAGAGCGTACCAGATTAAACCTAGCGATATATCGGTAAATAAAGATCTTGGTGTTGTGTATGGCTTTTTGGCTCAGTACGATTCATCGTTGATATTCTTGAAAAAGGCTGCTGAATTAGATAAAAAAGATGCTCAAACGCTTGTAAATATAGGTGTTACGTACCTAAACTTAAAGCAAGAATCTGAAGCAATCAAATACTTCGAACAAGCTAAAAGAATAGATCCTAAAGTAGTAATTCCTGTAAATTTGAATAAATAATTACCTTTATAATAAAAATATATGATGCCTTTACACGAATTAATTGCAATTTCGCCAATAGATGGAAGATACAGAAAAAATGTTGAAGCATTAAGCCAATATTTTAGCGAATTTGCATTGATAAAGTATCGAGTTTTTGTAGAGATACAATATTTTATAGCATTGTGCAAAATTCCTCTTCCACAATTACAAAGCTTCGATGCAAACAATTTTAAGCTTTTAATTTCATGGTTCGAAAATTTAGATATAAATGAAGCTCAGCGGATTAAAGAAATAGAAAAGATTACCAATCATGATATAAAAGCCATAGAATATTATTTAAAAGAAAAATTCGAACAACATGGATTAAGTAAGTATAAAGAATTTGTTCATTTTGGTTTAACATCGCAAGATATAAACAATACGGCTATTCCGCTATTACTAAAAAAAGCAATTTATGAACAATTCATCCCATTATTAGATAAATTGACGGATATATTAATAAATTTAGCCGAAGACTGGAAAAATATCCCTATGCTTGCTCATACTCACGGACAACCAGCATCGCCAACCCGTTTGGGCAAGGAAATTATGGTTTTTATAGAACGTTTGCAAAAGCAGGCGGGTATGCTTTACATTATACCGTATGCTGCAAAATTTGGTGGTGCTACAGGCAATTTTAATGCACACGTAGCGGCATATCCTCAAATAAAGTGGAATGAGTTTGCCGATGCTTTTGTAAATCATGTATTAGAATTAGATCGTTCGCAAACTACGACGCAAATAGAACATTATGATTATCTAGCGGCATTGTTCGATAATTTAAAACGTATAAATACAATTCTAATTGATTTGGCTAGAGACATGTGGATGTATATTTCTATGGATTACTTTAAGCAAAAAATTGTATCGACGGAAGTTGGTTCGTCAACAATGCCACATAAAGTAAACCCCATAGATTTTGAAAATGCTGAAGGTAATTTTATGTTTGCTAATGCTATATTTGAGTTTCTTAGTCAAAAATTACCTATTTCGCGATTACAACGAGATTTGACCGATTCTACTGTATTACGAAATATTGGGGTTCCGATTGCTCATAGCATGCTTGCAATGAATAATTTGATAAAAGGCTTAAACAAGTTGATGGTAAATGTTGATAAAATAAATGTTGATTTACAAAATAACTGGATGGTTGTGGCAGAAGCTATTCAAACAATTTTGAAACGGGAAGGTGTTGATGGAGCATATGAATTGTTAAAAGATTTTACTCGTCAGCACAAACAAATCGGAAAACAAGAAATGCATCAATTTATCGATCAGTTGCCAATAAGCGAAAATGTAAAACAAGAACTTAAAAATATTACACCGTTTAATTATACAGGAATATAGTCATGAAAAGATTTTTACAACTTTTATCGTATGTAAAGCCTTACTGGTTTAATGCATTATTAAACGGTATATTTAACATTCTTGGTTCTGTATTTAGTTTGTTTAGTTTAGCAATGGTGATTCCATTTTTAGGTATTTTGTTTGGCACACAAGAACCTGTAAGAGAAGCTATGCCGTTTGAATTTTCTGTGCAAAGCATTCAACATAATTTTAATTATTTGCTGACCAAACAAATAGATACACACGGCTCAGCATCTGCATTGCTTATTGTAAGCCTTGTAGTTGTGTTTACTTCATTGTTAAAAAATTTATGCATCTTTTTAGCTAATTATTTTATGGCACCCATACGAAATGGTGTAATTCAGAACATACGCAACAATTTGTATGATAAGATATTGCAATTGCCCTTATCTTTTTTTTCGAACGAAAAAAAGGGAGATATTATTACTCGCATGTCTAACGATGTGCAAGAGGTAGAATGGAGTATAATGAGCTCAATAGAAATGATTTTCCGCGATCCGATTACAATTCTTATTTATTTATTAACTCTGTTTTATATGAGCTACGAGTTGACATTATTTGCACTCATTTTACTACCCATTAGTGGCTTAGTTATAGGAAGAGTTGGTAAGAATTTACGAAAACAATCGAATCAAGGTCAACGAAGAATTGGAAATATTATTAGCGTTGTTGAAGAAACATTGTCGGGTATTCGAATCATTAAAGGATTTAATGCCGAAGAAAAGATGAGTTTGCGTTTTAAAAATATGAATCACTTTTATACCCGATTAATGATAAAATTATTTCGACGTCGATATTTAGCTTCACCGTTAAGTGAATTTTTAGGTACTATTGTATTGGTTTCTCTCATGTATTTTGGGGGTACATTGGTATTAAACCACCAAGCAAATTTAACCTCACAGCAGTTTATAGCATATTTGGTCATTTTTTCGCAAGTAATAAATCCAGCAAAAGCATTTTCTCAGGCATATTATAATATACAAAAAGGAATGGCTTCGCTCGATCGAATTCAGCAAATAATGGCAGCCGATATAAAAATATACGAAGCCAATGATGCAATTTCAATTAGTGAGTTTAAAGAGAAAATTGAATTTGTAAATGTTTCGTTTAAGTATGAAGACGAATTTGTGCTGAAAAATATATCATTTACTATCAGAAAAGGTGAGATGGTAGCATTAGTTGGTCCTTCTGGTGCTGGGAAATCGACTATTGCCGATTTATTGCCACGATTTTTTGATGTAACTGAAGGTGACATTTTGATAGATGGTATTTCAATTAAAAAATTAAAAATTAAAGATTTAAGAAATTTAATGGGTATTGTAACGCAGCAACCTATACTGTTTAATGATACGTTTTATAGAAATATTGCCTTTGGAACAGAAAATGCAACGGAAGAACAGGTTATTCATGCGGCAAAAGTTGCAAATGCGTACGATTTCATTATGGAATATCCCAATCATTTATACACAAACATAGGAGATAGTGGCGATAAACTTTCGGGTGGACAAAAACAGCGTATAAGTATAGCTCGTGCAGTACTTAAAAATCCACCTATTCTAATTTTAGATGAAGCTACTTCGTCGCTTGATACCGAATCGGAACGGTTGGTACAGGATGCTTTAAATAAGTTAATGCAAAACCGAACCTCTGTGGTTATTGCTCATCGTTTATCAACGATTGTTAATGCCAATCAAATTTTAGTTATCAATAAAGGCGAAATTATTGAACGCGGTACTCATGAAGAGCTACTTGCAAAGAACGGATTATATAAAAAATTACACGACATTCAAAACCAACATTTATTGATTTAAATATAAAAGTCTGTTGATTTTGAAAATAGATTTATAAATGCTACGGTTTTTTCAATTTTATCGTACATTATTTCGTCGTTTTCAATAAAAGAAACATGTTTTCTATACTCCGATACAAAATTTTCAATAAATGTGCTCGAAGTTAACGGACGCCTAAATTCTAATGCTTGAGCAGCATTAAAAAGTTCAATGGCTAAGATGCGTTTAGTGTTTTGGGCTACTTTGTATGCTTTTGTTGCAGCATTGGCACCCATGCTAACGTGATCTTCCTGCCCTTGCGACGACTCTATACTATCAACCGATGCGGGTGTGCAAAGTATTTTATTTTGATTAACGATTGAAGCTGCAGTATATTGTGGAATCATAAATCCGGAATTGAGGCCAGGATGCTTTACAAGAAATGGAGGTAATCCACGTTTTCCGCTTAAGAGCTGATATGTTCGTCGTTCCGAAATATTTCCGAGTTCTGCTAAAGCGATACTTAAATTGTCGAGCGATATTGCCAAGGGCTGACCATGAAAGTTGCCTGCCGAAATTATCAAATCTTCGTCAGGGAAAATAGTAGGATTGTCAGTAACTGCATTTATTTCGCGGTTAATAACATTGGCTACGTATTCAATAGTGTCTTTCGAAGCACCATGTACTTGAGGGATACAACGAAATGAATATGGATCTTGTACGTGTTTTTTGGGTTGTGCAATTATTTTGCTATCGAGCAATAAATTTCTAAATCGTTTTGCTGTAATTTCTTGTCCTTTATGTGGTCTTATTTTTTGTATAAGCTCATGAAAAGGTTCAATACGACCATCGAAAGCATCGAGCGACAGTGCACCAATAATATCGGCAATATACGATAATTTCATGGATTCTAATACTGTAATTACTCCATAAGCAGCCATGAATTGCGTTCCATTCAATAATGCCAAACCTTCTTTAGACTGTAATTCTATAGGTTCCCATTGTAGAATATTAAAAACTTCTTGAGTTGTTCGCTTTTTACCTTCATAATATACTTCACCTAACCCTATGAGCGGCAATGAAAGGTGAGCAAGAGGAGACAAATCGCCCGATGCTCCTAACGAGCCTAGTTCATAAACAACAGGGATAATGTCGTTGTTGTACATATCTACTAATCGTTGCACAGTGCATAATTGTACACCACTATGACCTTTCGATAATGATTGAATTTTGAGCAATAACATTAATTTTACGATATGTTTTGGTACTTCTTCGCCTGTTCCGCAGGCATGAGACATTACTAAATTTTTTTGCAATGTAGCTAGTTCATCGACCGATATACTTACGTTACACAATGCTCCAAAGCCGGTAGTAACTCCATAAATAGGCTCAGCGTAATTGTGAATTTTATTGTCTAAATATTGACGGCATTTTACTATTTTTTGAATAGCATTTTCTGAAAGCTGAATCTTTTTGCTTGGATTGTTTAATAATTCATGAATGGTTTTAAAATTTAATTCTTCCGATGAAATATAATACGTTTCCATTACTTTAAAATTTTAATCGTTAATAAAAAAATAAAATGAATTTTGAATGAAAAGAAGCTAAAAAAGACTGGTTCTGTTAAGTTTTATCATGTAGAAAAGCAGAAAAGCCATATATAATTTTTTGCAATACTATAATTTTTTACTTTTTGAACAAATGATTTTTCTTATATTTTAATGATTTTTTGACTTAAGACTATCGATAAATTTCTGAAATATAGCTTCGGCAGCGGCAATTGAGCTAATCTTATTGTTTAAAACTAATTGCTCGTATTGAGCAATAATTTGATTAAGTTCTTTATTTTGCAACAATTCTTCTTTTATTAGATCGTTAAAAGTTTCGTACATCCAATGTTTAGCTTGTGTATTTCTTCGTATGTTAAAATATTGAGTAGATTTAACCAGTTCAAAGTATTGTTGAAGCATCTGCCAAAGTTCATTCATTCCAAAGCCTGTAATTGATGAGCAAGTAAGAACCTGAGGTGTCCAGCCCGATTCGGGCAAAGGCATATAGTGAAGAGCGTTTTTAAATTCGTGTGCAGCTATTTCGCAACGTTTGATATTATCGCCATCGGCTTTAGTAATAACAATTATGTCGGCCATTTCCATTATGCCTCGTTTAATACCTTGAAGCTCGTCGCCCGATCCAGCAAGCATTAATAAAAGAAAAACGTCGACCATCTGATTTACGACTGTTTCTGACTGACCAACACCTACGGTCTCAATCATTATAACATCGAAGCCAGCAGCTTCACATAAAATAATGCTTTCTCTGGTTCGACGGGCAACACCTCCTAGAGTACACCCCGAAGGACTTGGACGAATGAAAGCATTGGGATGAACTGATAGATTTTCCATTCTTGTTTTATCGCCTAATATGCTTCCTTTTGTTTTTTCGCTACTGGGATCTACTGCTAAAACCGCTAGCTTATGATTTTTATTGACTATGAGTTGTCCAAAATGCTCAATAAAAGTGCTTTTTCCTACTCCAGGAACTCCTGTAACTCCGATGCGAATGGAATTACCAGAGTAGGGTAAACATTTCTCTACAATAATACGAGCTAAAATGCGATGTTCATGTTTGTAACTCTCAATAAGAGTAATAGCTTTACTAAGAACACTTAAGTTGCCATCTAATATACCTTTAATGTAATATTCAGGGTCTTTTATTTCTGCTTTTTTGGGAGGTTTGAGGTATGGATTAATATTTGGTAGTGGCTCTACACCATTTTGAATATTTAACGCTGATTTATCAGATTTTTTTTTCATTTATTCGGTTACAGAAATTTGTTCGTTAACAAGTTGATTAGCAAATTGTAAACCTGCTTCTAAAAAAGGCTGCTTATTATAAGGGATGAATTTTGCTATTATTCCATCATTAATGGGCTTTAATTTTAATTCTTTTGCCATTGCATTGATAATTCTTGTAGCTTCACCACTCCATCCATAGCTACCAAATGACATAAAAAGCTTTCGATTATCGCGAATTGGGTTAATCATGGCAAAAAATTTATATACAGGTAAAAGTGTATTTTGGTTTATGGTTGGTGAGCCTACCATAATTCCATCGGCAAGAGTCAGCAATGAATCAATTTCACCTAATTCCATTTTTTCGATGTCGGCTATAATTACTTGACAATGAGGATTTTTTTTCACTCCTTCGGCAAGTGTTTCGGCCATTTGTCGGGTATAACCGTAGGCAGAGATGTAGGTTATTAATACAGTTTTAGTTTGATGGGTAGTTTTGTTTATATGGTCGGTTGCGTATTGTTTGCTAAGTTGTACCATACGTTTCCAATTCGATCGTAAAATAGGTCCGTGTCCTGTGCAGATTGCTTTAATAGGTAAGTTTTCAATTTTTTCGATAGCTTTAAGCATATATTTGCTATAGGGTTTTAGAATAACGTCAAAGTAGTATTTGAATGCATCGTCGTAATTATTGACTTCGTCGTCGAAAATTTTTTCGTTGCAATAATGGGCACCAAACGAATCGCAGGTAAACAACAATTCATCTTCTACTAAATATGTATAAGTTGAATCGGGCCAATGCAGATTTGGAGCAGAAATAAATTTCAGTGTTTTATTACCAAGAGATAAAGTGTCATTATCTTTGATTACTAAAGATTTAAAAGGTATATCGACCATATCTTGTAAGTAGCGAATCGCATTTCCGCTTCCTACGACTGTGGCTTGGGGAGCAATGCGAAGCAAATGTTTTAATGCGCCGGAATGATCGGGTTCTGTGTGATTTAAAATAATGTATTCTATTTGAGTAGGATCTATATGCGATTTTATTTTTTCAATATATTCGTCCTTAAAGCTTTCTTTAACGGTTTCAACAATGGCTTTTTTTTCAGCATTAATAAGATACGAATTATAGGTAGTACCGTATTGTGTTTCCATCACAATATCGAATGTAACGATGTCGAAATCGAGAACTCCAATCCACGTTACATCATCATTTATTTTACTGAACTTCATAATTATATTTTTTTATGCTAAAGTATAGTTTTTTAATAGACTTTAAAATGACAACGCACAGTTTTTAAGATTTATTAAAATACAAACACAAATTTGTTAGAAAACATTGATGACAAAGTGGCTTTCTTGCTTTGCAAATATATCGTCCATGTAGTATGAGCCAATGATGAGCATGTGCTCGTTGGTCGGGTGGTATATATGTAGCAAGTTCTTCTTCAACCCTTCGAAAAGAACGTGTATAATCTACTAAACCTATTCGCTGTGAAACCCTAAATACATGTGTATCAACAGCAATAACTGGTTTTTGATATAAAACGGATAATATTACATTAGCCGTTTTTCGTCCCACACCAGGCAATGTCGTTAATTCTTCGACGGTATCGGGTATTTTATTGTTGAATTTAGTTACAATATGGTTTGCAATTGCATGCAAATAACGAGTTTTTGAATTAGGATAGGAGCAAGTTTTTATTAATTCGAAAATCTCTTTCTCACTTGCTTTTGACATAGATTCAGCATCAGGATAATAGCGAAACAGTTTAGGAGTAATTTGATTAACTCGTTCGTCGGTGCATTGTGCCGACAAAACAACAGCAACAAGCAACTGAAATGGGTTTTCGTATCGTAATTCGGTTTGTGGTAAAGGATTGTTTTTACGAAATAAATCGAATACAACTTTGTAAAATTCTGCTTTACTTTGTTTCATATTTGCAAAGATATATATAATGTTGTTTGGATTAATCGGAAAAAGCTTAAAACACTCATATTCAAAAATTTTGTTCGAAAATAAATTTTCGTCACAGTATTCATATCTATTATTCGAACTGGAAAGTATTGAAATGTTTCCAACATTATTAGAACAACATAATGATATTTTAGGTTTAAATGTAACCATTCCATATAAAACTGCAATTATTCCTTATTTATCCAAGTTAGATAATAAGGCAAAAAATATAAACGCAGTGAATACTCTTTTAATAAAAAACGGTAACATTATAGGGTTCAATACAGATATCATTGGCTTCGAAAAAGCATATAATGTTGTGTTAGAAAAAAAACATACACTTGCATTAATTTTAGGAACGGGTGGAGCATCGAAGGCAGTAAGCTACGTGCTGAAGAGATACAAAATACCTTATTTGTTTGTCAGTCGTAATAAATTTTCTGAAGATACGGTATTATATTCGGATATTATGAAAATGAATATTTCGGTTTCGTTAGTCATTAACTCAACCCCCATAGGTATGTATCCAAATGTAGATGAAATGCCTTTTATCCCCGATAATATTTTGTATCAAAAACCAGTCGTTATAGATTTAATTTACAATCCAGAAAAAACCAAATTTTTGCAAAAAGCCGAAATTTTTGGTTGTTCAATATTTAATGGTATAGAAATGTTGAAATTACAAGCCTACGAATCATGGAAAATATGGGGTTTACAGTAAGATATCTTTTTTTATTCTGTGTGCTTTTATTTTCGTGTAAAGCACCATTAGAAGAAATAAAATCTACACAACAGCGATGGTGTGTTAGTCAAAAAGGAATTTATGGTATTAATTATCATTTTACTTTTCAAAGCAACAGTTCTTATCAAAAACTAAAATTAGACAGCATATACATACATGGGCAATGGAAAAAAGATTTCCATTATTCTGTATTAGGAAAGATGAATACAGAAACTCGGTTTAATAAACACGATACCATTCTTATTTCAGTAAATATTAGCGATACATTACAGCGGTTACCAATAAAACTGCATTATACCCTGGGCAACAGAAAAAAATGTATATTAATAAATAAGATGCACACATTAAAGTCGTTATGTACTAATTAACTTATGCATGAAAACGATAGTAGAGAACGATCAAAATTTTATATGCGAAATTCAGTCGCCAATTTTTCAATTGCTTAAACCTGCTGAAGTTGAGTTAATTCGTAGTAGTAAAACTCGCGTTATTTTTCATAAAGGCGAGAATTTAACCAAACAAGGTGCATATTCATCGTATATTTTATTTTTGATCAACGGTTTAGTAAAGAAACATATGGAAGATGCAAGCGATAAATTCATCAACATAAGTTTGCATAAAAATGGCGAATTAATTGGCTTGTCGAGTATTTTTCAAAATAAAAAGTACGCCTATACAACGGTTGCTTTAACCGAAACGGAAACATATTTGATAGAATGTTCGAGTTTGCAGGCAGTTTTAAAAGAAAATTCGATGTTCTCATATGAGGTAATTAAACAGTATTGCATGGAAAATCATCGAATAATGCAAGTGCTTCATCAAATGTCGTTTAAGCAAATGTATTCTCGAATATCTTTGGCATTATTGTATTTAACGGAATGGAGCACTTTCGATATTTTCCAATTGTTAAATCGCCGAGAAATTGCCGCTTTTGCAGGATTATCTGTTGAAACTACAATAAAATTACTTAAAGAGCTAGAACAAGAAAACATTTTGCAATTGAAAGAAAAAGATATTACTATATTAAAAAAAGACAAGCTCATTGAATATTCACGATTATGAAGTTTACATCGTACAACAAAGCAATGGAATATTTATATGCAGCAGCTCCAATGTTTACGAGAATAGGCAAAGCTGCATATAAAGCAAACTTGGACAATACGTTGCGTTTAGACAGTTATTTTAATCATCCACATCGAACGTATAAAACAATACATATTGCAGGAACCAACGGGAAGGGGACTGTTGCTCATACATTAGCAGCTATATTAATGGATGCTGGGTATAAAACTGGTTTATATACTTCGCCACATATCAAAGATTTTAGAGAACGCATCAAAATTAATGGTTTAAACATCGACGAAACTTATATTCTCGATTTTTTAAACAAACATCATAAAATTATTGATGAAATTAAGCCATCGTTTTTTGAAATAACTACGTTAATGGCTTTTTCTTATTTTGCTGATGAGAATGTTGATATAGCAGTAATAGAAACAGGTTTAGGAGGACGATTAGATTCAACCAATGTAATAACACCTATATTGTCAATAATTACAAATATTGGCTGGGATCATAGCGATTTACTTGGCGATAGTCTTCAAAAAATTGCTGGAGAGAAAGCAGGAATTATCAAAAAACATGTGCCTGTTATAGTTGGAGAACATCAGGAAGAAACGGATAATGTTTTTATTGAAAAAGCATGCAAAGAAGATACTGAACTTTATTTTGCTGATGATGTGTACACTGTTCAGCAGTTTTTCATTACGCAAAATCAGTTATTGCAGATAACTATAAGCAAGCGTAGTCAAATAGTTTATCCTGGTTTAAAATTTCAATTACAGGGTTTTTATCAGCTTAAAAACATTCCTACGATTTTGACTGCTGTAGATATCTTAAAAGAAATTGGCTTATATATTTCTGATGCGAATGTCTATCGTGCTTTTCGTAATGTAGTTGATTTAACGCAATTTCGGGGGCGTTGGCAGATATTAAACATAAAACCATTAATAATAGCCGATATTGGGCATAATAAACCTGCATTAGAGCAAAATATGCTTCAATTGCAAGCATTAAAAAAAGAAAAATTGTTTTTAATTATTGGCTTTATGAACGATAAAGATGTACATAGTATGTTGTCTTTATTGCCAAAGGATGCAATTTATTTTTTTACAGAAGCTCCCTTGCCTCGTAGTATGAATTCGGAACAATTACAACAACTAGCAGAAAATTATGGTTTATTTGGTCAAGTAGAGCCCAATGTTCGTAAAGCATTAGAAAAAGCGAAACAATTAGCAAAAAATAATGATGTTATTTACATAGGAGGAAGTACATTTATTGTTGCTGAGGTTTTGTAAGAATTTATTTTCGTTGGATAGCTTTTTTAACAGCTTCAACAATAGCCATCCGATCCATATGATATTTTCGCATAAGTTCAAGTGGTTGACCCGATTCGCCGAAACAATCGTTCATGCCTACCATTTCAGTAGGTATAGGGTAATGAGTAGCAAGCACTTCGACAACTGCAGATCCCATGCCACCCATAATTTGGTGCTCTTCGGCAGTTACGGCACATTGACAAATCTTAGCTGTTTGAATTATAGACGGGATATCAATAGGTTTTATTGAATATATATTTAATACAGTACAATAAATGTTTTGTTGTTTGAGTATTTCGTATGCTTCAAGAGCTTCCCAGACTAAATGGCCGGTTGCATATATAACACAATCTTTACCTTCAGTTAGAATTTTCGATTTACCTATAATAAATTCTTCATGTTCGTTTGTAAAGTCGGGCATGGCTTCACGACCGTAACGAATATATACGGGATTATTGGTTTGTTCTACTGCAGCCCAAACAGCCTTTTCAGTTTGTGTAGCATCGGCAGGAGATAAAATTATCATGTTTGGTAATGATCTGAGTGCAGCAATATCTTCTAGTGCTTGATGTGTAGCTCCATCGGGTCCAACAGAAATACCTGCATGTGCACCACCAATTTTTACGGGTAAATTATTGTAACAAACAGATACTCGTAGTTGGTCTAATGTTCGCATTACGATGAACGTTGCATAAGATGCAACAAAAGGAATTTTACCTGTAAGAGCTAAGCCTGCTGCAACGGTAATGGCATTTTGTTCGGCAATACCTAAGGAATAAAAGCGATCGGGGAAGTGTGCTGCAATTCCATCCATGCCAACGGAGTTTGTTATATCGGAGCCAATGCCAACAACTTGTGGATATTGCTTTGCTACAGCATGAAGTCCTTTACTAAACCCTAACCGAGTTGGAACAATTTGTTTAATAGTGTAAGTAGCCATGTTCAAGTTCTTTTAAAAATTGCAAGGCTTGTTCTTTTGATGGTGCTTTACCGTGCCAGCGATAATCATTTTCGATCGATTTTACACCTTTGCCCATAGAAGTAGAGGCAATAATAACTTTGGGCTTAGATAATATATTTCTTGTTTCATCGAAAGTATTTAATATGTCAGCAATATTATTTCCGTTTGTAGTGCTAACATACCAACCAAAAGCAGCCCATTTTAATGTTAATGGTTCTATTTCCATTACTTCAGATGTCGTACCATCAATTTGTACACCATTTCTATCGACAATACATATTAAGTTATCGAGCTTATAATGTGCTGCTGCCATAGCTGCTTCCCATATAGATCCTTCTTGTAGTTCTCCATCGCCACAAATACAGAATACTCGAGCTGGATTTTGATTACTTTTTAGTCCTAAAGCTAAACCTGTGGCAATAGAAAGTCCTTGTCCTAAACTGCCAGATGATATTTCAATTCCTGGCAAACCTTTATCTTTTCCAGGATGTCCTTGTAAACGAGAGTTTATTTTTCGAAGTGATAATAGTTCTTTAGTGTCGAAATAACCTGCATAAGCAAGTGTAGCATATAGTACAGGTGCCACATGTCCAATAGATAAAATTAGTCTGTCTCTTTCTTCCCACGATGGATTATTAGGATTGTGTTTTAATTCAGAAAAATAAAGGCAGGTAAAAATATCGGCAAGTCCTAACGACCCACCCAGATGACCCGAACCAGCTTCGGCAAGCATTTCGATAATGCTTTTGCGAATTTTGTATGAAGTTTGTAATAAAAATGAAAAATTTTCCATTTTATGGAAGGTTTTCGTATGAAACTATATCTTCGACGATGAAAGCAGATGGATATGATTGTTGTATAATTTTAAATAGTTTATAGGCTTCTACTTTATTTCTGAAATCGCCTATTTTAACTTTAAAAAAAGGTTCTTCATATGTTAAATAAGCCTCAAACGATGGGAATGCATTTCTCAATTCTGTACGTATTTTATTAGCTTGATTTTTAGCATCATTTCCTGAGCCAAAATAAACTTGTATTCTGTATCCCGGAATCCCTTTGGCTTTTTGATTTACCGATATGTGTTTATCTATAATTGTTTCAATATCGGCTTGAGATTGTAAAATAACAGTTCCCCAGCCTGGTTCATTTTGTTTTAGCTGGTTTATTATAATAGGTTGAGCATGATTATATAAGCTGAATAAAATTAGCCCAAACGTAAGGAATAGTTTCATTGCTATTCGAATAAGTAGGGTGAAAAACTCATAACAGGAATATTCGATTCATTTACAATATTGTGAGCAGTTAATCCCATGATTAAAGTAAAAGGATTGGGTTGTTCGGTCATAATTGCTATTAAATTTGCTTTTTGTTCGTTGGCATAGTTTAAAATACTTGCCGTTATGTCATTTCCTGCGATTATTTGTTTTTTTACTTTTATGTTTCTTGCTTTAATATATTCTTCGGTTTGGTTTGTGTAAAGAGTTAATTTTTTCTTTACGCTAGCTGCTTCGGTTCCTACTACACCTAAAACATGAATTTCGGAGTTAAAAATATTTGCAAATTCCGTTACGAAAGGGACTTTTTTGCGGGTATCTTTGGTGACATCGATTGGTAAAATAATCTTTTTTGGTTCGCAAGGAGAATATTTTTTACGTATTGTAATTATAGGACAAGGCGAATTGATAACAACCTTGTATGCGTTTGAGCCTAAAATTTTTTCTTCAAATCCACTTACGCCGTGTGTGCCCATAATAATTAAATACGAATCGTCGTATTTAGCCTGATTGCAAATTTCGGTAAAAATTTTTCCTTCTCTAATTTTATACTCAATGCCATGTTTTACTTTTTTCTGAAATTTTTCCATAATTTTCTTGAAAAAATCTTCTATGCTGTTGCTGAGTGTAGAGGAAAATTCGTTGATTACAAAAGGTGCTTCATAATTTTTCTTTTTCACTACATGTATCATCTTAATACTTGCACCAACTTTGTTAGCAATGATAATTGCATGTTCCAAAGCATTAATAGAATCGGCCGAAAAATCAATAGGTACTAATATGTTTTTCATATTTTTTTCTTACAAATGTAACAAATATTTATGATGAAAAGCATGGATAACATCAGTTTAAATTTTTTTATGCTTCCAACGTCTGTGCGACCATAACCACTGAACAGGGTCAGATATAATATAACTTTCAAGTGTTTGCATGTATTTTACAGTTATTTCATTTTCATTTAATAGATTATTGGGGGTATGCAGTAATTTAAATGTTATCTCGTATATACCTCTTTTAACTCTGGTAATGTGAACATAAACTACGGGCATTTGATACATTCGAGCATATTTTTCGGGACCTTGTAAGCAAGCAGTGTCTTGGTTTAAAAATTTAATCCAAATGGCTTTTTTTATATTTGAGGGACTTTGGTCGGCAACTAATGCATAAAATACTTTTTTATTTTTGTATTTTTCGAAAATACTAGCTGTAATATATATAGGGCATAATTCAATACCAAATCGACTTCGCGTTTTATGGATAAAATTGTCTAGATGTTTGTTGCTTAATGGCTTGTATAATGCTACCGTTTTTTGCTTAAGTTTTAAACCAGCCAATAATGCAGCCCATTCCCAATTGCCATAATGTCCTAATACTCCAATTATTCCATCGTATTGTTGGTATAATTCGTGCATGAGTTCAATGTTAGTAGTATAGATATGTTTTTCTAAGTTTTTGGGCGAGATTGTAAAACCTTTCATGGTTTCAACCATGAGGTCGGTAATGTTGCGATATATAGGCCACAATAACGATCGAATTTGTTTTTCGGAAAATTCGGGGAAAGAATTTCGCAAATTAGAAATAATAACATTGTACCGGTAACGAATCAGGTATCGAAGAATAAATGCAAAAATATCGGATACAACATATACAACTCGAAATGGTAATAAAGAAAAAACTACAACAAAAAATCGAAATATCAAAAATACGAGAAAAGACATTAGGCTTGCTTTTTTTCGGGAAATACAATGGAAAATAATATGCTACCTAAAAGTACACTTAATACAATGTATAACGAATGCATTGTCGAAAAACCAATGTCTTTGAGCCAGTGATGAAAAATAAGTTTAAATCCGATAAAAATTAATAAGAACGAAATACCAACTTTGAGGAAACGGAAATACTTGATAACATGAACAATAAAGAAAAATAGCGAACGTAAACCTAAAATAGCAAATACATTAGAAAAGAATACAATATAAGGGTCTTTGGTAACTGAAAATATTGCTGGAACGGAGTCAATAGCAAAAATAATATCGCTAAATTCAATAATTAAAAGAACAATAAATAATGGTGTTACATACATTACCTTATCTTGACGGACGAAAAAATTTTGACCAACATACCGAGGATAAACTTTAAAATATTTAGAAGCAAATTTAACCACTGGGTGATTACGAGCATCAATAGTTTCTTTTTTATTTCTATCAATAAACATTTTTACACCAGAATATAGTAATATTGCTCCAAATATGTAGAATGTCCAACTAAAATGTTGAATCATAGTAGAACTTAAGAAAATAAAAATAAAACGAAAGATGATAGCTCCTAAAATTCCCCAAAATAATACACGTTTGTAATGTATTTCGTTGACATTGAAACTATAGAAAATCATTAAAATAACAAATACATTATCAATCGATAAAGTGTATTCAATTAAATAACCTGTGATATATTCAAGAGATAATGCATTATTGTAAGCTCTTATAGCTTCGCTTAGAGTTAGCCCAGTAATGTTAATAGAATGATCATGTTTCTCAATAATGTGCTTTAATGATTCTAAAGAATCAATTCCGTGCAACATGTAGCCCCAGAAACGTAAAAAAACATAAAACGCAATAGCAAGGGTAACCCAAACACTAGTCCATATAAATGCTTCGCGAAAACCTATAACATGACTTTTTCTGTCGAAAATTCCTAAGTCGAGAAATAAAATAAATAATACAACAACAATAAAGCCACTAAAAAATAATAATTCATTCATGATTTTCTATTTCTGCACAAAAATACGAAATGAGCTTTAGATAAAAAAACTTGCATACATCTTAAAAATTACCAATCTTTACTGCTAAATAATGAAAATATGAATAAAATTATAACTGTATTATTTTCAATTGTTTGTGTTAGTATTCAGGCACAAACTATAAGTTTAGAAGATATCTGGGTTACATATAAATATTATCCCAAAAGTTTGGACGATTTTCGATCATTAAAAAATGGAGAGACTTATACTCTTTGTGTTAATGACGAAAAGATAACCGAATATAGCTACAAAACAGGAAAGGAAATTAGAAAAATTTTTTCACTTTCCGAATTAAATGTAGAAAATAAACCATTAAAAATTGAAAATTACGACTTTTCCGAAGATGAAAGTTCAATTCTTATTTCGAGCGAAAAAGAACGAATATATCGCCATTCATCAAAAAATAAATTTTTTGTTTGGAATACCTTACAAAAAAAATTAATTCCGGTATGGAATGATAAGGTTCAGGAAGCTACACTCTCACCAAATGGAAAATATGTTGCTTTTGTTTATAACAATAATTTGTATTACAAAGATTTACAAACAAATGAAGTAGTATCTATTACTAATGATGGAGAGATAAACAAAATTATAAATGGTATTCCCGATTGGGTGTATGAAGAAGAGTTTAGTTTTTCGAAAGCATACGAATGGTCGCCCGATAATCAGTATATTGCATTTATACGCTTCGATGAATCGAAAGTAAAAGAATTTTCGATGACAATTTTTAAAGGATTATATCCCGAAGAATATCGTTATAAATATCCTAAAGCAGGAGAAAAAAATAGTTCAGTATCGTTACACATTTACAACATTAATACCAAAAAACAGTGGATGGTTTCTTTAGGTAATGATACTGATTTTTACATACCACGCATATTTTGGACTAAATTACCTCACAGTTTAATTGCCATGAAAATGAATAGATTACAGAACATTATGCAATTATTTTTAATTAACGCCGAAAGTGGACAATCGCAAATCATTTACGAAGAAAAAAATGATGCTTATATCGAAGTGCCGGAAATAGTTTTTTCTGCTGATGGTAAATATTTCTTTTTAACTAGCGATAAAGATGGATTCAATCATATATATCAGTACGATTTAAACGGTAATCTTATTAAACAAATCACAAAAGGGAATTGGGACGTTACAAAGCTGCATGGATATGACGATAATCAATCACTTATTTATTATACTTCGGCAGAGAAATCACCCATACACAGACATGTATATTCAATACATACGCAAACAATGAATAAGAAGCAATTAACACCCAATGATGGTTATAATGAAGCAACTTTTAGCAGGAATTTTAAATATTTTATTAATGAATTTTCAAATACACAAGTGCCTTCAACTTTTATTTTATACGACAATCAAGGTAAGCAAATACGAATATTAGAAAATAATGACGAATTGAAACAAAAACTCAATCAAATTCAGTTATCGCGAAAAGAATTTGTCGTTTTAAAAACTTCCGAAGGGATTGAATTAAATGCATGGATTATGAAACCAGTTCCTTTCGAATCGAATAAAAAATATCCTGTACTTTTTTGTATTTACGGCGGACCTGGCTCGCAAGAAGTTCTCGACAGGTGGGACTATAATAGCCTATGGTACCAGCATTTAGCTTCGAAAGGTATTGTTGTAGTTGCCGTTGACAATAGGGGTACGGGTGCTCGTGGGGCTGCATTTAAAAAATGTACTTATCGTAATTTAGGTAAATTGGAAACTATAGACCAAATTGAAGCAGCAAAAGCATTAGCACAATTCGCGTTTATTGACACTTCGCGTATAGGAATCTGGGGGTGGAGTTTTGGTGGTTATTTGTCAACCTTATGTTTAGCCAAAGGACAAGGCGTATTTAAACTTGCTGTTGCAGTAGCACCCGTAACTAATTGGCGATATTACGATAGCATTTATACCGAACGATATAATGGATTACCACAAGAAAACCCATCTGGCTACGACGATAACTCTCCTATTAATCATGTAAAAAAAATGAAAGGCAAATATCTCCTTATTCATGGTACTGCCGATGATAATGTGCATTTTCAGAATAGCGTAGAGCTAGTGAAAAAACTAGTTGAGCACAACAAAAATTTTGAAACCATGTATTATCCCAATTCTAATCATGGAATATACACAGGGAAAAATACCCGTTATCATTTATTTCAGAAGATGACTAAGTTTGTCGTTGAAAATTTATAATTTTGCAATTCAGAAGCCCGGATGGCGGAATTGGTAGACGCGCTAGTTTCAGGGACTAGTGTCCGCAAGGATGTGCAGGTTCGAGTCCTGTTCCGGGCACATAAACATTGATAATTCTGCACGATCTTATTTACTGTGCTTTAAAATCTTTGCTTATTTCAAATAATTATATAGTTTTGCGTCGTAATAATTTGTAAAATAGTTGTATATGAAAAAATTAGCTGTAGTTGCGTTTGGTGGCAATGCATTGTTGCGTGCTGGAGAAAAAGGAACCATCAGTGAGCAAGAACGAAATGCTTATGAAACTTGTGAAAATATTTTACCACTTATCGAAAGTGGCTATAATTTGGTTATTACGCATGGAAATGGTCCTCAAGTAGGCAATATATTATTGCAAAATCAAGCAGGTTATAAATTATACGGAATCCCCGAAATGCCATTGGATATATGTGGGGCTTATAGTCAGGGTTTTATAGGATATGTGATTGAACAACAATTAAGAAATGTACTCGAAAAAAGAGGTATTGATATAGATATTATTACTTTAGTAACCCAAGTTTTAGTTGATAAAAACGATCCTGCTTTTAAAAATCCGACAAAGCCTATAGGTCCATATTATACAAAAGAAGAGGCTGAACAAATTATGAAAGAAACAGGAGCAGTATTTAAAGAAGATCCTAAAGGTCGTGGATGGCGGAAAGTAGTGGCATCGCCAGTTCCCAATAGAATAGGTAATCGCAAATCAATAGAAAAACTGGCTCGCGATGGCAATATTGTAATTGCTGTAGGTGGTGGCGGAATTCCCGTTTATTATGTAGAACCTAACAAACTTGAAGGTATCGATGCTGTTATAGATAAAGATTTAGCTTCGGCATTATTAGCTACACAAATTGGAGCCGATGAATTTTACATTTTAACCGATGTGCCTAAAGTTTGCATCCATTTTAATACACCGAATGAAAAACAACTCGATGTATTGAGCGTACAAGATGCTAAACAATATTTAGCCGAAGGACATTTTGCCGAAGGAAGCATGGCACCCAAAGTTCGTGCTTGCATTCAATTTGTCGAAAATGGAGGCAAAGTTGCAATTATAACCGAATCGAAACAACTAAAAAATCCTAAAGCAGGTACTCGTATTGTATTAAATTATTAACAAATATAAAGTGGAGGAAAAATTATGGCATTTAATTTAAGAAATCGAAGCTTTTTAAAAGAACTTGATTTTACACCAGAAGAACTAAAATTTTTACTTGATTTATCGGCAGAATTAAAAAAAGCAAAATATGCCGGTACCGAACAACCCCGATTAAAAGGTAAAAATATTGCTTTGCTGTTCGAAAAAGATTCAACTCGAACACGTTGTGCCTTTGAAGTTGCTGCATACGATCAGGGAGCACATGTTACATACATAGGACCAACCGGTTCGCAAATGGGCAAAAAAGAATCAATGAAAGACACTGCAAGGGTATTAGGTAGAATGTATGATGGTATAGAATATAGAGGATTTGGGCAAGATATTGTTGAAACCTTAGCAAAATATGCCGGTGTGCCCGTGTGGAATGGCTTAACCAATGAATTTCATCCAACGCAAATGCTTGCCGATTTCCTCACTATGATGGAGCATTCCGATAAACCATTAAGTAAAATTAAATTTTGTTTTCTAGGCGATGCTAAAAATAATGTG
>JAOADU010000090.1 GCA_026417155.1 Bacteroidales bacterium
GTGCGATGCGTTTTTTGGGTTTAAGTTTAGAGGATAGCGTTCCTGATCATAGCACATTGAGTCGCTTTCGCAGTGAGCTATCATCCAAGCGTGCTTTCGATCGATTATTGCGTAAAGTGAATAAACAATTAGAGTCGCAAGGTGCGAAATTAAATAAAGGGAAGACGATAGTAGATGCTACGATAACGATCAGTCCGTTTGTTCCGAATGAGAAGCCTGTATATGAGATTGCCGAAGACAGGAACGAAGATGACAGAGATGTAGACGAGATGCAGCAAGAAGAGCATCAACAGCAATGGATAAAGAAAGCGCAACCGGGAGTAGATACGGAAGCTCGATGGTTAAAAAAAGGAAATAACTTATACTATGGCTATAAGCAGACGATATCAGTAGATGAACGTGGTTTAGTTGATGCTGTTGTTACATCTTCTGCCAATGTTCATGATAGTCGGATGTTAGCTGTATTGTTATCGATGTTGCCTTCGTATCGTAAAGAAGAACTGTTAGCTGATAAAGGTTTTAAAACGCCTTCGGTAGATGAATTATTAACAAAAGAACACATCATCAATCGCATTATGGATAAAGCAGCTCGTAACAAACCATTAACTTATTGGCAACGTCAGCGGAATAAGCTTATTGGTCGATATCGGTATGTAGTCAAACGCACTATTCATAACAATAAACGACGGTTTCATGGTCAGGTGGCAAGATATAAGTGTATTGCAAAGGTTCATGCCCAACATGTTTTGTTGGCTATAATATCAATAAGTGACATTTGACAAAAAACAAAGATATAAGAGACATTTCTTATTTATTAGTTGAGATATGAATTATTGAGTATTTGATTTAAAAGAAACTATTTAAAATTTACAGCATGTATTGATTTACTATCTCGGCAATGTCGAAAACAGGTTTTTCAGCTACTTTTTGGAAAGTTTTTTTACACAATGGGCAAGATGTAATAAGACAACTTTCTTCGTGTACTAATTGATAATAGGCATGTCGGGCTATTTTAACACGGTCGTTTTCGTTAGCATAAAAGTTGCCTAAACTTCCGCCGCAACATAAGCTATTTTCTTTTTTATATGGTGAAGTTTCGGATAAATTAACAAATTGCTGAAGTAACATGCGTGGTTCATCAAAAATATGCGAACCACGTCCTAAATCGCAAGGATCGTGATAAACAGCTGAAATCTTTGTAGTAGATTTTTTTATATCAATTTTGCGATTATGAAATAATTGTGCTAACCATTGGCTATGGTGCATTACAGTAATTGGTAAACGATATTCATCGTTAAATACTTTATAGCAAATAGGACATGAAGTGATAAGTATATTAGCGTTTGAAGCCAAAATAATTTGTATATTTTTCTCAATAAGTTTTTGAGCATCGTCGTATTTTCCGGCAAGCATTAGCGGACGTCCGCAGCAAACAGTACCATCTTTGTCAATAAACTCATATGAAATTTGAAATTTTTCAAAAATTTTAAGCATAGAACGTATAATAGATGGAGTTAGATGCGACATGCAGCCAGCGAAATATGCTACTTCTGTATTTTTTGTTTCTATAGGTAATTGTTGTAGGTAGTGAAATGCATCTTTCCTTTTTGTTAGTTTTTCATTTCTTCGTGCTAGTTTAATGTTAAGAATGTTAATTCTAACGGGACAAGATGTTTCGCATCTTCCACACATTAAGCAGTCGTAAAGGTCTCTTTTAAGAACTTTTTTATGTCGCTCTTTTTGAAAAAGATAGGCTGGAATCATGTTGTTTCTGTTGGAAACTATTTGTAATTGACAATTGTCAATACAGATACCACAACTCGAGCATGAATGAATTTCGAATTGCGAAATGCTGTTTATTTTTTTCTCAGTTTTTAACCCCGCTCTTCGAAGGGCAATTAATACAATCTCAGTAGGGATGTGCATATATCTACTAAATGGAAGAATAACAAAAAATATAAACAGATCGACAGAATAAGCCCACCACAATGCATAGCTGGCTTTTGATAGATGAATATGTTGTTCTAAATAGCTTCCTAACGTATTGGTCAAAAAACTACCATGATGAAAAATAGCTGTACTTGAACTTTCGGCTAATAAGCGAAGTGGAAAAATAAGCCATAAGCTATAAAGAGCAACCTGATCTGTCCAAAACAATTTTGTTGTTTTTTTTATGCCAAGTATTCTTGAATAAAAACGCTTTACAATTGCTAAAAATATTCCCGAAAGCACATAAAGCAACCACAGGTCCATCAGAAATGTAAAAATTTTATGTAACTTATCGGTAGGTACATGCGTGTTGAAATATTTGAAAAAAATTGGTTCGTATAAGTGGTTTATTGGTTTTGAGGCAAATAATTGTGTTTCGATAGCACCTGTTACAATCAATAAAAACCAACCCAATGCAAAACTGCTGTGCATGAAGCCTAACAGGATATTTGTTTTAAAAATACGAATATGTAATAAGGCTTCGCTAAAGATTTCGCCTATTACTAAAAATATTTTTTTGGAAAAGAAAATACGATAGAAACTCTTTAATTGTGAAGCCGAAAGTTTGTTTAGCCATAAATAATATTGAATAATTAAATAAACGACGAGAAATATCAGTCCAATAGAAAATGGTAATACAAACCAATCGAATTTCATAATTGTGATGATTGTAAGAAAGACATTATTTGTAAAATAACTCCACGAGTATTTACATTTTTAGGACAAACTAATTGACATTTTCCGCAGAGTACACATTGTGTAATTTCTTTGGCTATGTATACTTTTTCGCCGCGTCTAATGCTAAGCATAATTTTGTGCAAATCGAGAGTAGAGAAGTTTCCCGCCGAACAAGTTGCAGTGCAAGCTCCACAAGCAATACATAATGCTACGGTGGGTTCTACTCGCATTAAATAATAAAATAATGCCCTATCATTATTGTCGTAATCTATAGTTCGATCAATTTTTTTCAAATATTGAAAAGATTTCATGGATTTACATTTTTTGACTTGTTAGATATTGATGAATAGCAAGAACTGCCGAGCGAGCATCGGCAAATGTGTCGTCAATTGATTTAGGCGATGATGCTGTTCCCGCAACAAATACACCGTTAACGTTTGTATAGTTAGCTAATAAATGTTCGTCAGACGAAGCAATGAAATGTCCGTTGTTGGATAATAAATCAAGTTTATTTATTAAAAAACTAGTACCTGCAGATGGTACCATCCCAACCATAAGTACAAGCATGTCCATGGTCATTTTAAGTGGTCGTCCTAAAAGTGTATCTTCAACTTTTATTATAATTTTACCATCAATGGTTTCTGAAGCTTCCGACAAACGCCCGCGAATAAAAGTAACTCCATATTTTTCTTGCGATTCGTTGTATAGTTCTTCGAAATTTAAACCATACATTCGTAAGTCCATATAAAAACAATAAGTTTCGGAGAAAGGCAATTTTTGCCTGATTTCTATAGCTTGCTTAACGGCTGTTACGCAACAAACTTTTGAGCAATATAGATTGTTAATTTTTCTATCGCGAGAGCCTACACAATGTACGAAACCAATACGAGAGGGCTCCTTACCTTGCTTGGTCAAGATAGGTTTATTGTTTTTGAACATTTCTTCAAGCTCTGCTGAAGTTATTACGTTGTCGTAAATTCCGTAGCCATATTCTTCTTTCAAATGAGCATTAAATACATCGTAGCCGGTTGCTACTAAAACACTTTTGGTTTCGATAGTTTGATGAAAATTCGTTTCAATGAAGAATGAATTGTTTCGCTTTGAGATGTTTGTTATTTCAGTTGATAATAATATCGTAAGATTTTGAGGTAAGTGGTCTTTTAAATAATGAATGATGCTACTTGCGTTTTTGTTGTTCGGAAATAGTTTATCCCATAATGCTACATGTCCTCCAAGTATATCTTTTTTCTCAATAAGGATAACATGATGGCCTAAATTATGAAGAGCAGTTGATGCTTCTAATCCAGCAATTCCACCACCGATAACAACTACATCTGTTTTCATGTTAGCAATAATTTAATATTTCTGGAATTTGGGGAGGTTTAGTTCCAAAATATTTCTCTTTTTTGTTGTAAGTAATACCTATTTTGTCGAGCAATGGTTCAACTGGTATTTGATGCATTTGCAAGCCAATTTTCCAAGGATCGTATCCTAAAAGGAGAGCAGCTAGTTCCTCAAAAGTTAAGACAGGTATAGCTTTATTTTCGGCACCAAATAATTTTTTTTCTTCTATGGCAGCAACATATTGCCAGCGATCGAGAAAATAATTGCATCCCGGGCAATTGGTAATAATTAAATCAACTTCGTAAGGTTGCATCGATTCAAATTTTTTTAGCGAGTGCGAATAACTATAACCTCTATTAGCTTTAATTAAATATTGTCTAAAACCAAAGCCACAACAGTGTCGCCGTTCGGGATAATCGACCATGTTGCCACCCCATGCTTCAATTAAACCGGCTAAAACGTGTGGATATTCAGCACCGCCAACACCTTTGTGAGGAAATATTTTGGCATAATGACAACCAATATGTTCTACAACATTTAGAGGTTTTCCTGTTTTGTGATGGATTAGCTTATATTTCAATTTATGCAAAAGTTCGTATCGAAACTTATAAATAATATCGCTTGCATGGACTAAATTTTGAGGAATTTGGAAAGTTCTACCAGTAGATTTATAAAGATATTCTTTTGTTTTTTCAAGTGTTTCGGGGAAGTGTGTCCATGTTTCGATTACTTCAGTATATAATCCAAATGATGTAACGCAAGAACATATAAAATTATCGTAGCCTGCTTCGTTCATTAATGAAAATTGACGGGCTATAACTGTCATAGTAGTTTCGGGCAATACGATAGACGAATGATAACCAATACCGGTACAGGTTGTTTGTCGTTCATCGTCGAAGATATTTTTGTTTAACTGTTCGCGTAATATTTTGATAAACATGTTTTCAGCGCCCGGAAAAAAATTTTGTCTAATGCAACTGCGTGCGTAATAATAGTTATCGTTGGCTATTTCTTTTTGATATGATGACCAAATTTGTTTTTTGCCTTCTATTTTCATTCTTTTGATTCTCCATTAAAAATATGAGAAAAATATTCGTCAATTTTTCCTTTTTCGAAAGGCATATTTAGTGAAGTTGCATATTTTTCGGATAATTCTTCAATATGATTGAAAAAGTTTTTTCCACCGGTTATTTCAAAGATGCTGTTTAGTTCGTTTATGGATTCAGAAGGAATTTTTCGTAAAGCACCTGCACCTGTTTTATTATAATTTGCTCCAATTTGTTCAGAAATAAGGGGCATATTTTCTTTTATCCAATCCCAAACTGTTCCTTGTTCGGGAAACAAATGAGTATCAATTTTATCCATATGAACACAATATCCATCTTCAAGAATATGTCTTCCAATGGTTCTAACTATAGCTAATTGTTGACGTCCTTTTTCAGATTTGATGAATAGTCCGCTTTCGATAGAAAGTTTTTTTAATGCTTGAATTACATATGCAGGTACATTATCACGCGGGCAACGGGTTTTACAAGAAAGACATTCTCCGCAATACCATATAATGTCAGATGATAGCAGATGTTCTAAGTCGTCAGCTGATTTTCGTTGTACCATGTCAACTACAGAACGAGGGTCGTATTCGTAATATTGTGCAGCAGGGCATATTGCTGTACATGTTCCGCAATTTATACAAGCATGCATGCCTTCAATAAAACGAATATCGTTTTTTAATCGAGAAAAATAATCCATAAAATCTATTAACTCTATATGAAAATAGAATAATGCAAAAGTATTAAAATAATAGTAAATAAAATCTGATAAAAGTTATTTTTCAGCAAAATTAAAGTAGTCGATTGGCAACATTAGGTTTAACGGGAATAAAGCGGAATGAGAATTCAGTAGCTCCTCTTCCATTATTATATGTTGTTAGGTTTGAGAGGGTTAAATCATAACTTATTCCGAAGGCAAATTTATCCCATTCTAATTGTACAACCGCAACAAAAGAATCTCCTAATCGATAAAATGAACCAATATTTAATGATCGGGATAATAGATTTCCAGTATATCTTGACGATTCCTGTAACCGATACTTGATGTAGCTGCCACCGTAAAACATTTTTGAAGGTCCCTGCATTTGTGCAATTATAATTGGATTTATTTGAAATGGAGTGTTTTTTATACCTATAGAAACACTTGAATGAAATAAATATCTTATATAACGTTTATCAATATCTTCATGAAATCCAGTATTGGGCATATTAACATGATAGGCAGAAAAACCAGCTTGTGCACCAAAAGCATCGTTAGATGACAATGTAGCAGATCCTGTATTATATGACCATTGGATGCCTACCCCAATATCTGGTGCAAGACGTTGTTCTGTGCTAAATTGTTCACCACTTAATATTGAGGAATTATAAGAGTATCCATCAAATTGGTCGTAAAAAGTTAAACTGTTGTAATCAACTTTCCTTTGCATAACTCCTCCTGTTATACCCGTAGATAAAAAATGTTTTTCACCAAGCAATATTTTACCCATTATAGCAATATTGGCATTTAATGTATTTAGTTTACCACTTCCTGCCATATCATTAGATACATATATTCCTATACCTAATGATGAGCCCGTATTTTCTTGTGTAGCTATCCTTGTATCAAATGAAGCAAGCACAGTCGTAAAGGGTGTTGTTAAAATACTTCGCCATTGTTGACGATAATTAATACTTGTTCTATAAGGATAAAACAATCCTGCATTAGCAGGATTAAGCATTACAGGAGATTCTTGAGGTTGTGATAAGAATAAATCTTGTGCAATTAGTTGATTTACGAAAACAAATATTGAAAATAATATTATTGCAATTTTCATGGTTTTCATATGCTTAATATTTTAAGTTATCTTAATAATGTTATATCTCCTTTAAATATTTTTTCCTCTCCGGTTATCATTTTTAGTTTTACTACATATACATAAACATCTGTGTCTAAGGCTTTGCCTTGATATGTTCCGTCCCATTTTTTATTTAAGTCATACGCTTCAAATACTTTTTCGCCCCAACGATTGTAAACAATTACTTCAATATTTTTAATACATCTGCCTCTTACCATCCAAACATCGTTTTTACCATCTCCATTAGGTGTAAACGATAATGGGAAGAATAATTCGCCGCAATCAGTATCAACTACAATACTTATACAAGTTGTATCAATACAGTTGTTATTATCGGTTCCAATTACACAGTAACTGGATGTTTGTTGTGGAGATACTATTGGGTTTGGACAATTGGTGCATGATATATTATTGTCAGGATACCAAAAATATTGATTGGCACCTGTAGCTGTAATCATCGTTGATTCTCCTATAATAATGGTAGTATCACCAGTAATTGCGACATTTGGATTTTGATATACAGTAATGTTAATGTTTTGAATCGTTTGACAGTTCCCAAGCGTTGCAGTCAACCAATATAAGCCACTTTGAATATTAGTTACATTTTGTAACACAATACTATTTGACTGAGCAGTGAAGTTATTTGGACCCGACCATAAATATGTATCTGCACCTGTAGCTGTTAATGAAATTTGTCCACCTTCGCAAGCAGAATTATTTCCTATGAAATTAATTATTGGAGAACTATTTACCACAACAATAGTGGTAGCACTGTTGGTGCATCCATTCACATCGGTAATAGTAACAGTATATAATCCAGAGTAATTTGTAGTAACCTGATTGATGACAGGATTTTGAGCATTGGAAGTATAATTCATAGGACCGCTCCAGGCAAAAGTTCCAATTCCTGAAGCATACAAGTTTAGATCATTTCCACTGCATACGGGACTATTGCTAGAACACGAAATAGAAGGTGATTGGTAAACAATAACTTGTACAGAATCCATTTTAGTTATACATGTATGCGT
>JAOADU010000013.1 GCA_026417155.1 Bacteroidales bacterium
GTTTCTTTTTGATCAATTACAGAAATATTATAAATAGAACCATCGGGCAAAAAACCTACCATTAAAACAAATTCGCCCGAAAAACCTTTATCGGTATATGTTTTTACAGCCGAACCTATCCATTCTCCATTTTTAGTTGCTTTATAAACAACAACCTTCTCACCTTCTACATTTATTTTGTTTTCTACAGGGTTATTATCAAATTCAGGTAAAACTTCGGCTATGGCATTAATTATTTTTGCTTGTTTACTTTTTTCAATAGGATCTTTTGTTTTTTGATAAACAAAACTAAGAGCTAATGCCATTACTATCGATATTACTGTTAACGATAGTATCATATTGGGCAAAGTAGATTGTAACTTTTGCATATTACGCTCCTCCAAATCGTTTAGGTTTTACCAAATTATTCAAAAGTGGAGTGGCTGCATTCATGATCAATATAGCAAACGAAACCCCTTCGGGATATGCACCCCAAATTCTAATCAGTACAGTTAATACTCCGCAACCTATGCCAAATATAAGCTGAGCTTTATGATTGATAGGTGAGGTAACCATATCGGTTGCCATAAATACAGCGCCCAACATTAATCCACCTGCTAATAAATGAAATACAGGGTCGGCATATTGTTCTGGATTTATCAACCACAAAATGCCCGTAAATACAAATACTGTAAGAATATAAGAAACAGGTATATGCCATGTGATAATTTTTCTAATAAGCATATAAATTCCACCGATTATTATTGCTAATGCTGATATTTCGCCAAGCGAACCACCCATGTTTCCTACAAACATATCGGTATAGGAAGGCACATTTTGCATAAGCTTGCTAATAGTCTCTCCTTTCATTAAACCTTCTTTAATGACTCCCAAAGAAGTTGGTCCAGTAATTACATCTGTTAAACTGGTACTTAACGGACTAACTTTTGGCCAAGTTGTCATTTCTACTGGAAAAGATATAAGCAAAAATACACGTCCTACCAATGCTGGATTAAATGGATTTTTACCTAAGCCACCATATGTCATCTTTGCAACACCAATTGCTACCAAACTACCTATTACCATTTGCCACCATGGCAGGCTACTTGGTACATTAAATGCTAATAATAAACCCGTAATTACTGCTGAACCATCAGTTATTGTTAGTTCATTGCTTTTGTATAAGTATTTTTGAATCAGAAACTCAAATAACAAGCACGATGCTACTGCTACTAACGAAAGAAATAAAGCTGGCAATCCGAAAAAGTAAATAGATACCAGCCATGCAGGAATAAGTGCATAAATCACGCCCCACATAATTTTTTTCACATCCTGCTGTTCATGAACATGGGGCGAACCCGATAAAATATACGTACTCATAAACTATTGAACTCTACTTCTTACAATTTGATTTACTTTATTTTTAGCCAATCGTATCATATCAAGCAACGGACGACCAGCCGGACATGTATAATGACATGAGCCGCACTCTATGCAATCTAATACAAAATATTTTTCGGCTATGTCCCAATTAGCATTTTCTGCTGCTTTCTCTAACGTTACAGGTTCTAATCCCATTGGGCAAGCCGAAACACATTTCCCACATCGAATGCAATTATAAATTTTTACACGACGACTGATGTCTGAGGTAAAAGCCAAAATTCCCGATGTCCCTTTAGTAATTGGCACATCTGTAGATACAAGAGCTTTACCCATCATGGGACCACCATTTATTATCTTTTCAATATTAGTAGGCAATCCACCACAATGATCGATTAAAAACTGAACGGTTGTACCTATTCGCACCCAAAAATTTCCACCATGCCAGCTATTACCTGTTAATGTTACGACTCGCTCTATTAACGGTTTATTTTTTTGTACAGCTTCATAAACAGCAAATGCTGTCCCTACGTTCTGAACAACACATCCTACTTCGATAGGAAGCTTGCCCGATGGAACTTCTCGGTTAACTAAAGCTTTTATCAACTGCTTTTCGGCACCCTGAGGATACTTTAGTTTTAACGCTTGAACTTGTATGCCTTTATAATTTTGTGCTATTTTAGATAAATGCTCAATTGCATCGGGTTTATTTGCCTCGATTCCTATAATGGCCTTATCTACATCAATAGCTTTCATCAATATTTGTGTACCAATAAGGATTTCTTCAGCTTTTTCGAGCATTAAACGATGATCGGATGTTAAATAAGGCTCACATTCTACCCCATTAATAATTAAAAATTCAGCTTTTTTACCTTGTGGTATTGACACTTTAACATGGGTTGGAAATGTAGCACCTCCTAATCCTACAATTCCTTTATCTTTTATTCGCTGAATTATTTCTTCTTTCGTTAAAGTAATTTCTCTTTTTATTTCTTTTGATAAGTCAATTCCTTCTTCCCAAACATCTTCAGTGGTTTTAATAATAACAGTCTTTCTTCTGTATCCACTGGTATCAATCCATTCATCTATTTTTTCAACTTCGCCAGTAACCGACGAATGAATATTGGACGAAATAAATGCCTCGCCCTTTGCGATAAGTTGTCCTGTTTTAACTTTATCGCCTTTATTTACGATGGGTACAGAAGATGCACCTAAACTTTGTGAAAGTGGAATATAGACTCTTTCGGGTATTGGTAATTGTTCAATTGGTTTTTGGGCTGTAAACTTACAATCATCGGGATGTACACCACCTAATGGAAATGTTTTTAATCCATTCATGCTTCAACTTCATTAGTGTTTTTAACATCAGTTTTTCTTGGAGGAAAATTAATTTCATGAATAGCACTTGTTGGGCATTCACTAACGCATTTCCGACATAACTTACATTTTTCGAAACTAATATATGCTAAGTTATCGGTCATTGTAATTGCTTCGTAAGGACATATTTTTACACATTTGCCACAACCAATGCAAGCTACTGAACAATTTTTGCGTGCTATAGCACCTTTTTCTTTATTGATGCAACAAACGAAAATTCGTTTCCCTTTTGGTCCTTTATTTCTTAACTCAATAATTCCTCTGGGACAAGCTTTCACACAAGCTCCGCACGAAGTGCATTTGTCTTCAACGATTACGGGCAAACCTGTTTCGTAATTCATATAAATTGCATCAAAAGTACAAGATGCAACACAATCGCCACAACCCAAACATCCATACGGACATGTGCTTTCGCCAGCAAAAAGCATGTGTGCAAAAGCACAGCTTGTAGCACCTTCGTATGTTACTTTTTTGGGTGCATGTTCGTGCGAACCGTTACAACGTACTACAGCAATTTGTGGTGCTTTTTCCTGTACTTCTACCCCCATAATTGCTGCAGCCTTTTTAGCAACATCATTTCCACCGACAGGGCAAAATAAAGCATTGAAATCGCCTGTTTTTACAATAGCTTCGGCAAATCCACGACAACCAGGATAACCACATCCCCCACAATTAGCGCCGGGAAGTATTTCCTGAATTTCATCAATACGCGGGTCTTCTACTACTTTAAACTTTTTTTCGACAAAATAAATAACCGCTGCAAATAATAAAGCTACACCGCCTAATGCCAAAAGAGAATAAACAATGATACTCACGACATTAAATTTTTTATGATTGCAAAATTAGAAATTGTTTTATTGTATTGTTCTACTGTTTAAATTTACTTTTGTTTATTCTACTTATTTATATTTACTTAATTCACAATATCATACAAATGACTTTTGATATTTATTTGTTGAAAAACAATCATTATTTAGATTGCTTATAAGTTGAATATACGTTATGTTATCCCTCGTTCTTTTTTTATAATCTCGTATGCTTCTTGTATTTTTTTGAATTTTTCTTGTGCCTTACGTTGTATTTCTTCTCCTAAATAACTAACCTTATCGGGATGATGTTCCATAGCTAAACGACGGTATGCTTTTTTAATTTCTTCGTTAGTTGCATCGGGCGATATTTCCAAAATTTTATAGGCATCTACTATTGTATTGCTTACGACAACTAACGACTCAAATGTATGACGGGGAATGTTGAGCAAAAAAGCTATTTGAAAAATTACATTCCTTTCTTCTTTTTGTATTGCATTATCGGATTTTGCAATTTCAATCAGCAAATAAATTAATTGTAACCGTGATGAATAATCGAGATGAGCTTTTATTTGTTTGCACACTTTCTGAAGATCTATTTCTTTTTTTAAAATGTCGCGTAAAAGTATAATGGCTTCTTGGGCTTCTTCATAACCTATAAGTTCAATTAGTGTCCGCTTTACAAAATCCAATTCTGACTTTTTTACAGATTTATCAGCTTTTAAAACTGCAGCTATTAAAACTAATAAACTTAAAATAAAGTCTCCTCGTGTAGTTTGTATTGATTTATGATTGTATTCGTTAGCATCGATAATAGCTCCTGCAGCAAATCCAAAAATAGCTCCAATAGGTCCGAACAATGCCCATCCCAGTCCTGTGCCTATCCATTTGCCCCATTTCATAACTGCGAAATAATTATTTGATGGATGTTTGCAGCTTGTTCAATTAAGCTTTGTTGTTCATCATTGTAAACAACGAATTGAACCAATGAGAATTTATCTTTGTCGGGTAATTGATGTTTGCGTCGTTGCTCGATATCTTCTAATGACAAGCCTTTGGCTATTAATCGTTGTTGTTTAATAGGTTCGGGCGATACGATAAGTACTATACCGTCGAAAAAACGCTCAGCGCCAATCTCAAAAATCAAAGCTGATTCGTGTAAATGATACGCCACTTTTTGTTGCTGTCTCCATAATAAATAATCGTCCATTACTTTTTTGTGAATATATTTTTCCCATTGTTTTTTTAAATCTAAATTATTGAATATTTGATCGGCTATGTATTTCGTATTTAATTTCTTTCCATAATATGCTCCTGGACCAAAAATGTTAAGCAATGTTTGCTGAGTTTGGCAATCGTTTTCCATAAACCATTTGGCTCTTACATCGGCATAATATGTGGGTATATTCCAAGCATGATAAAATATTTGACAAAAAGTAGTTTTACCGCTTCCTATACTTCCTGTTATACCTATGGCTTTCATTTTTTTTAGTTAAAAATTACTGTAAAATAATTGGGTTCAAAAAATACTTTAGAAACTCCATTAGGCATACTTCTTATGTAAGGTTGTACGTTTATTATTTTTGGATTTTTTGTTTGTATTTCCTTGAATTCGATGTTGAATAAGTCAATCGTAATATCTTTGTATTTTGATACTGCTACATAACATTTTAATGTAATTGCTTCGGGAATAATTTGATTTATTTTTCCTTTACCTTGGTATACCTTATCAATAGGAATCTGAATAATTTTTTCTGTTTTCTTATCAACCATTAATTCAATGGTAATGTTAGCCGGATTAATTTCGCAGTTTTTAATAGGTTGAATAGGAATAGTAATTTGATGGCTTTCACGCAATTCGTTTAATCGTAGCAGTATTGTTTTAAGAGTATCCAATGTGTCAAGAATTTCGGAAGGACCTGTTACGATAACAAAATTGGGTTTAATAGAAAATCCCATTAAAAGGTAATTGTTAGCAATTTGATATTTTACATTAGGAATTACGGGCAACTTTTTTATTTGCTTTTTGGCAAATGAAAATTTAATAGCTTTTGGTTCTATTTGTATGATTTTTACTTCTTCAGATAATTCTTTATCGAGCGATGATATAAGATTATCGGTATACAAATAAACGGTTTCGTTTCCATTATACTGAGCACTTAAATATTTCTTTAAGTCGATGTAAAATGGAGTTACTGATAATAATTTATATCGCATGATGGTAAAACCACGCCCGTAAATTGTAACAATAATTTTGTTGGGTAATTCTTGCGTTTGTATTACATTTTTAGGGAAATTGAAATATCGAACATTTATTTCTATTTGTGAAAAATAATTTTTTTCGAGTTTATTGAAAAACCATATCAATGTAGAAATTGTGAGAAAAAAAAGAAATAGGAAAATACGTTTGTTGAGCTTAACCTGTTTCGGTGTAAAAACTGTTCGTATTTGTTTCAGCAGTTGTGATTTCAACGATTACTTTTTTTGTTCAATATCGGCTGGATCTTTGTAAACAGAATTTATATCAACTCGTAATCTCATTTTATCTTCAACTTCAATAATCACTACATTATCTTTTATTTCGTTGATTTTACCGTAAATTCCACCTGCGGTAATTATTTTATCGCCTTGTTTTAAGCTTTGTCGAAAGTTTCTCAATTCTTTTTGTTTTTTCATTTGCGGACGAATCATAAAAAAATAAAAAACAATGATAATAAGAATTAGCGGCAATAACGACATAAAAGGATTCTGACCACTGTTTGGGTCCGCCATTAACAATAAAGGATTCATCATGTTCAACATATAATTAATTTTAATTAGTTAATTTTCTGGTTTGACAACTTCGGCTGTAAAATGTAGCTCTACTCTATTGGGTTGAGTATTGGCAACAACAGTTACAGTTTTATTTTGAATACCACTTCTTCCAGAGCTATCGAAAACAATTTCTATTTTTCCTTCTTCACCAGGAGCTATGGGTTTTTGGTCGTATTTGGTTACTGTGCATCCACAACTTGCCGTTACAGACGAAATAATTAAGTTCGACTTGCCAACATTTTTAAATGTGTAAGTATAAGATACTCTCTCGCCTTGAATAACAACACCAAAGTCGTGCACTTGTTCTTTCCACTGAAATTTTGGTAATATACTTGTATCATTATTTTGTTGGGCCGAGAGCGGGTTTTGTATTAAATCAACATTCACTTCGTTATTTGACGTGTTACACGCTAAACAAATAATAGCAACCATTGCAATAACGAACCAAATTTTCATATTTTTTTTGTGCGAAGTTAGCAAATTTACAATTTAAAAAAATATTAAACAATGTTAAACTATTCGTTTAATTCACCAATTAATCCTTTCCCTTTTTTTATTATTAATCCTTGATTTTTACCATCGTGTACAATCTTATCGAGAATACCATTGATAAAAGTATTGCTTTTTTCTGTACTGTAATATTTTGATATTTCAATATATTCGTTGAGTGTAACTTTTGTAGGAATATCTTCCATGTAATAAAGTTCTGTTAAAGCCATTTCAAGCAGAACCACATCGAGTTGTGCAATTCTTTCAACTTCCCAATTTTTCAAGTATTTATCAATAATTTGTATATGTTCGTCGTGTTTAATAATTGTTTTACGAAAAAGATTTTTTGTAAATTCTACGTCGCTGTTATTTTTATACATGCGCATTAATTTATTGTCGCTGCCAAGTTCGAGTTTGAATTTTTTAATCGTATCAATTATATTAGAGATAACAAATTCCAATTCGTCATTCCAAAAAATATTCGTATCTTCGAGAGTTGTTGATAAATCTTTTGAAGTAGAAAAAATTTCACTTAGTATTTTTATAATAACTTGCTTATCGTTATTAAAATTTACTTCTTTTTGCAACAAATATTCAGAAAAAAATGATGTTTTATATATGTCTTGATATATTGCAGATATGAGTTCGGGATACATGTTCCAATTAAACTTATAGTTATTTAAAAACGTTTTTAATAAATAATTATCCTCTAATAACTGTATAACCGAATTATTAATAAAATTCTCACTCAAATCTTTCGGATCAGAAGGCTTGATGAATTTATTTTTATTTATTTCAAGTTTTTGTTGAGCATAATATTTTAGATCAATAATCAATTGCATTAAATAATGATACAATTCGTAAGTTTTATGAATACTTTCAAAAAGCTCTTTCTCGGACTGATTAATGTCGGCATTGCTTTTCACATAGTGAGCATAAATAATCTGCATTACCTTTAACCGAAGTAGTCTTCGACTTATCATAATATCGTTTTAAATGAACGGCAAAGGTACAATTATTTTGCGAAAAAATTATTCTTCCTGTACATCAAAAATTTTACTGCGATCGAGTTCTAACCAATAATATAAAGCTAATTTTCTTACTGCCTTCCAATATTCGTTATTGCTTAATCCAAATTGTATGCTAGCAGCTTCTAATTCGCTTTTTATTCTTTGATATATTTCTGTTTTCAACGATAACAGAATGCACCGTTGCCGATAACAAAACTTTACCAATGGCTGTGACTTTGATGTATCTATTTGAATACCATTAATTGCAGGCGTATTGCCTGTTGCTATCATTATACCATCATTTAAACACGATAATGGCGGATATTTACCTGCATACGATATAATGTTCATCTTGCTTAAAGGAGCTTGTAAAATTTCTCTGGCATACAATCCCATTTTAACGCCTAATATAGAATATACACCTAAATGATTGTGTATTTCTGATGTCAGTACAGATAGTTCAAATTCTTCATTACCATATCGTTGTATTAATTGTTCCCTAATTTTATTTACATCGTCTCTGTAAAAAAACGAATCGTTAGGAAATACAGAAAAAACTACACCAAAGTTTGGTTTGTATGTTCCTTCAATTATTTGAATATACAGTCTTTTTAAGGATTCCGTTTCGTAATTGGTTATAAAATATATGTTCGGTTGTTTAACATTAACTTTTAGCGTGAATATATCAGGATTAGCAAGGTATAAAGATACTAATTCGTCCCATAAATGCAGATGATTCGTATTTTCATCTTTTTTCATAATATCCAATTGAAAAAATATCTGTTTTGCTGCTTGAGTTGAAATATGTTTTATATTTTCTAACATTTCGTTAGAATAAACTACAGGATTTTTAGAAATTGAATGAATGAGAAATATCGGAATATTCAGCGATAATACATATTCTGCAGCTTTAGGAGCAAATACATAATTTGTTCCCGAATAAATGTCGGGCGAATTGTACCAAACTATTTTTTCTATTTTTTCCGATAATTTGGTATTAGTTGTTAATACTTCATATAAATTCGACAATGAACCCAAAGAAGCAATAACAACCGATTTATCGGGCGAATTTTGTAATATATTTATTATGATTTCTTTTGCTGATGGATATGTTGTTTGTTTTAGTGGTTCATTGTAGCATGTAGTCCAAGGAATGGCTTCTGCATATTTTCGCCACATTGGCTTATTGTACATAGTTTTTTTACCAGAACCAACTAAAATATTACTTTTATTAAAGCATTTAAGTAAGACTTCACAACGATAAGCTCCTTTATCGGGAAATAGATTGCCATCGCTAAATACTATTGCCTTAACATCATAATTATTTAATTGTAGCATTAAAATAATTGCTCTGTAATCGTCAGTGCCAGCATCGCTATCAATAATTAGTGTCTTTTTTTGGGCATGGGCAAAAAAAGTTAGTATAAATAAAACTACGAAAGCAATGTGTTTAAAGAAAGTCATTTTATTTGGTATATTTTTTCTATTTCTCCATAATATATACGATGAAAATCTTGGTTGGGATATAAATTAAGGAAAGAAGTTTCCAAAAAATTTTTTTCTTGAATATCTTGCGAATAAACTTTCTTACAAATAAAAACCGTGTGAGCTTCGTTGTAATAAACAGTTTTATTATCGTAATTTATTGGCGTAAGTTCCTTAATCTCCATTTTGTTAATCTCTCTTCCCGATTTAGTTCCACATAATTCCAAAATGTTAGAAAATTGACTATCAAAAAAATTCATTGAAAAATACTGATATTTTTCCATAAATTGAAAAGTATAACGTTGTGGTCGAACAAATACAAAAGCCATAGGCTTACGCCATAAATAACCAATTGCTGACCAACCAACTGTCATGCAGTTAAATTGCTCGATAGTACCACTTACCAACAGATACGATTCTTTCCCAATTGATTGAAATACAGGGATATTAAAATCAAATATATTTACCTCGTTGTGCATAAGAATATTTTTTCAAAGATTAAAAATACTATCGATAAGTTTCCAAATTTATGTTAAAAAAATAAAAAATTATTTGCTAATAAAAATCATGCCTTGTATTTTTGTAAACATGAAAAAAATAATAATTGCGTTACTTCTCTCTGTATCAATGTATTACGTTCAAGCTCAATGGAATGAGTTAGATGATTATGCCATTGTTACTTATGGCGATTCCACAGCAGGGCATTATACATCCGATATTTGTTCATATAGATGGGACACTTTATATTTAAGAACATCACGTTATTCTAACGTTCATTTAACAGATACTGCATTAATATCACTACGTACACCCGAATTTCCCAAGTTTCGTATGCCTGTTCAGGGAAAAGTTATTTCTGAATTTGGTTGGCGAGGCAGACGCATACATACAGGCATTGATATTAAATTAAACAAAGGCGACAGCGTTTTTTGTTCGTTCGATGGGATTGTTCGTATAAGCAGGTATTTTAGTGGTTATGGTAATATTGTTGTTGTCAGACATTTTAATGGAATAGAAACTGTATATGCTCATTTGTCGAAACGATTGGTTAATGTTAATGATACTGTATCTGCAGGCCAGGTATTAGGTTTAGGTGGCAGAACAGGACGAGCTACTACTGAACACCTTCATTTCGAAACAAGATATAAGGAACAGCCATTTAATCCACGCTTAATTATTAATTTTGATACACATGAATTACACAATGACACATTATTACTCACCGATCAATGTTTTAAATTTAACAAGTATACCAGAAGCCTTAAACAAACAAATTCAAAAAGCATTAATAGCAGCGTACATATCGTTCAAAAAGGCGATACGCTTTACAGCATAGCACGTCGTTATGGCACAACAGTTAAAGATTTGTGTGCTTTAAATGGAATTTCGGAAAATAATATTCTAAGTATAGGTCAAAAAATCAGAATTCGTTAATTTCTTTTTCGGAAGCTTATTTTATTTTCGGTACCATTGATAAGTCTTTTAATATTGCTACGATGTGTATAAAATAACAATACTATCGCTACTACAGCAAAAATCCATAATGAAAGTGAATCATTGCTAAAAAAATAGATAAAAAAAGGAAAGAAAACTGCCGCTGTTAGCGAACCAAGCGAAACATAGCGAAATATCATAAATACTATTATAAAAACACTAAAAGCCAATAATGAAGGCAGAGGACTAATTCCCAAAGTCATTCCTAACAAAGTAGCGACTCCTTTCCCTCCTTTAAAATTTGCAAATAATGGGAAAATATGTCCCACTACAGCAAAAATACCAATAATAATTTTATATAAGTAAGGATCGTTTGGAAAGCTCTCTATAAAATAAACTGACACAAAAGGCATCATAAAACCTTTTGCCACATCAAATAAAAAAACAGGCACTGCTGCTTTCGCACCTAATACACGAAAAGTATTCGTTGCTCCTGCATTTCCACTACCATGTTCGCGAATGTCTATACCATAAAACCACTTTCCTACCCAAACAGATGTCGGAATAGAGCCTAATAAATAAGACACTACACACAAAACTATTAATTCGAACATAAAAAAAGGATTAACTTTTTTAGACTTGCAAAGTTAATCCTTATCTAACAATTTTATGCAAAAAAATTAATCACCAAGTGTTGCTACCATTACTGCCTTAATGGTATGAACTCTGTTTTCGGCTTCGTCAAATACGACCGAATGTTTCGATTCAAATACTTCATCTGTTACTTCCATAGCCTCGATACCAAACTTTCTGTATATTTCTTCTCCAATAGTTGTTTCTCTATTATGAAACGACGGTAAACAATGTAAAAATTTAACATTCGGATTGCCTGTCATTTCTACAACTTTCATATTTACCTGGTAGGGTTTTAACAAACGAATGCGTTCTTCCCAAACATGATCGGGTTCACCCATACTTACCCACACATCGGTATATAAGAAATCAACACCTTTAACTCCTTCTTCAACGTTGTCGGTTATTGTGATTTTTGCTCCTGTTTCTTTAGCAATTTCGAGTGCAATATTCACAAGTTCTTTCGATGGCTGACAACTGGGTGGTGCAATTGCCCTATAATCCATCCCCATTTTGGCTGCTCCTATCAATAAC
>JAOADU010000079.1 GCA_026417155.1 Bacteroidales bacterium
ACAACGATGGAAGCGATGGAGATATGAAGTACATGTAGCAGCAGGACCAACACTCTTTTATGGAGAACTTGGTGGAGCAAACAAACCAGGAACACACGTATTAGGAGATATTGATTTACGCAGCACCAGATATAATATCGCCGTAGGAGCTAGGTACAAAATAAGAGAAAAATTCGCAGTAAAAATTAATTTTATTTACGGTCGTCTCCACGGAAGCGATGCATATACCGAATATTTACCAAGACGAAACAGAAATGCCAGCTTTTATTCGGGCTTCTTCGAACCTTCGATATATGCTGAATATTCTATATTAAAAGAAAGATTAGGAGTAAGATATACATTACAAAACTTAAGAAGATTCAAATTACGATATGTAAATACTTATGTATTTGCAGGCCTTGGGGGAATAATTTTTAATCCACATACTACCAATAAGAATTATAGCACAAACAAAAACGAAAAATTCAGTAAAGTTAATTTTGTTCTCCCAGTCGGTTTTGGTTTTCGCTATGGGTTCAATAGAAAAACAACATTAGGCATAGAATTCGGACAAAGATTTACTTCTACTGATTATCTCGATGGTTTTTCTGACAAACATTCTAAAGCTCGCGACTCGTATGCATCTATCTTTGTCATATTTACATACAAATTAAGAACAGCAAGAAGTGGATTACCAAAATTCTAATGAAAATAATTAAATTAACCATATTATCTTTAAGTATTATTGTTTGGGCAAAAGTTATACTTGCTCAAAACAAATTAGAACGTAATTTAGACTTCGGAATTTTTGGAGGAACGTCATATTACCAAGGTGATATTAATCATTCTCGTTTGTTTTACAAACCCATGCCTTCTTTTGGAGCTATTCTTCGATATGCCTATCATACAAGATGGGCAATCCGATTCAGCGTATTTTCGGGTTCAATTAAAGGCTCTGATTATAATTTTAATAATAATTATCAACAATTTCGAGGAGCAAATTTTTCTACACCCATTGTTGAAGCTACAGGACAAATAGAATGTAATTTTTTACCCTATCGTATTGGCGACAAAAAGAAAAATTGGACACCATATATTTTCACAGGCGCAACTTTTTTAATTGCATCATACGCCGATCACGTTTACCAACCAGCAATTCCATTTGGAATAGGAATAAAGAAAAATTTTTCAACCCGATTTAGTTTAGGAATTGAATGGGCATACCGAAAAACATTTACCGACGGACTCGACAACCTTTCTTGGTTTGAAAAAATTCCAACCTTTGATACCGAAAACACGCACTTGATACTAAAACAAAGAGCATATTTTCATCAAAAAGACTATTATGCTTTTTTAGGAATATTTTTTACTTATAAATTACGTTTCTTTGAAGAAGTTTGCAATGCATGGGAATATTGAATTAAAGAAAATGATAGACCTCAACAATTTGCCCAATCATGTAGCAGTAATTATGGATGGCAATGGTCGTTGGGCAAAAAAACAAGGACTATCTAGAATTTTAGGGCATAAAAAAGGCACCGAAGCCGTACGACATGTTACTGAAGCTTGTGCCGAATTGGGCATCCCCTATTTAACACTTTATGCATTCTCCACCGAAAATTGGAATAGACCCAAAGATGAAGTTGATGCATTAATGAATTTACTAATAAACACCATTAACGATGAATTAAACACATTGCAGCAAAACAATATAAAACTTAACGCAATTGGAAACCTCTTACAATTACCTGAACAAGCAAGAAACAATCTTTTACAAACAATACATGCAACAAAAAACAATACTCGACTTACACTTACCTTAGCATTAAGTTACAGTTCGCACTGGGAAATTGCTGCAATGGTTGCCTCTATTGCAAAAAAAGTAAAATCGGGCGAACTAGATCCCGAACAAATAGATCAAAAAATAATCGAACAAAATTTAAATACATATCCTATTCCTTTCCCTGATTTACTTATTAGAACCAGCGGAGAATATAGAATAAGTAATTTTCTTCTGTATCAACTAGCATATACCGAATTATATTTTACAAATACTTTGTGGCCAGATTTTAACAAAGACGAATTTTATAAAGCAATTATCGACTATCAAAAAAGAGAACGAAGATTTGGAAAAATATCCGAACAAATTCAACAAAAAAATAGCGAGAAATGAAACGTTGGGAATTATTATTTATAATTTTTTTAATTTACAGTAATTTTATTTTATCTCAAACAGAAAACTTACCATATCTCGATTATGATAATCCTGAAAAATACGAGTTGGGTGGAATACAATTTACTGGAATTCAATATTTAGACGAAACTGTTCTTGCCAATATTGCCGGACTACAAATAGGCGATAGTATATATATCCCCGGCGAAAAAATTACACAAGCTATCCAAAAACTTTGGGAACAAGGACTTTTTTCCGATATTACTTGTTATTTAAACAAAACTATTGGCAAAACAGCATTTATCACAATCGAACTCAAAGAACGACCCAGATTAAGTAAATTTTCATTTACCGGAATAAAAAAAGGAGAAGCCGATGATTTAAGAGAAAAGCTACGATTGGTACGTGGAAATCAGGTAACAGACAATATTCTCTCTACTAGCAAACATATTATTCGAAAACATTTTTACGAAAAAGGTTTTTTTAACTGTAAAGTTTCAGTTACACAAACCATTGATACAACATTAGCAAATCATGTCATTCTAAATTTCGATATCCAAAAAGGGAATAAATTTAAAATTAGTAATATTGAATTTATAGGAGAAAATATTCATCAAACTTATCTCTTATATGATTCTGCAAAATCTAAACATAAATTTCTCGGCATCTTACACGAATCGCCATACATTAATTTACGTAAAGCAATGAAAGAAACAAAAGTAAAAAAATGGTACAGACTTTTTAAAACTTCCAGAATCTTTGAAGATAAATTTGCCGAAGATAAATTAAAGATTATTGAAAAACTTAATACATACGGATATAGAGATGCAAAAATAATCAAAGACACTATTTTTCTTACCAGTGATAAAACTGTTGGCATTAAAATATGGATCGAACCTGGAAATAAATATTATTTCAGGAATATTCGCTGGATTGGAAATTCAAAATATAGCACCGATACATTAAATTATTTTCTTGGAATAAAAAAAGGCGAAGTATATAATCAAAAACTACTAGATAACAGACTTTTCAATGATCCCAATAGTGTTTACTCGTTATACCAAGATAATGGATATTTATTTTCAAATATTATTCCTATAGAAACTCAAATCATCGGCGACTCTATAGATATTGAAATTCGTATTTACGAAGGGAAACAAGCTACCATAAATAACATAAAAATTACAGGAAACACAAAAACCAACGAACATGTAATTCGCAGAGAAATTTATACAAAACCCGGTCAACTTTATAGTCGTGCCGACATTATGCGAACTATGCGAGAATTAGCCGCATTAAACTATTTCGATCCTGAAAAGCTCGATGTTAAACCTAACCCCAACCCCGCCGAAGGTACTGTCGATCTCGAATATATTGTCGAAGAAAAACCATCCGATCAGATTGAATTATCGGGTGGATGGGGAGGACGAATGGTTGTAGGAACTCTTGGTGTTGCTTTCAATAACTTTAGTGCTCGAAACTTTTTCAATAAAAAAGCATGGACTCCCCTGCCCTCAGGCGACGGACAACGACTTACACTACGTGCACAAACTAATGGTATTTATTACCAAGCATACACCGCCTCTTTTATAGAACCATGGCTAGGAGGAAGAAAACCTAACTCACTTCAAATCTCAACCTATTATACTGTACAATCGAATGGTATTTCAAAAAAAGATAATAACCACCAATCGATGAATATCTTTGGAGTTTCCACAGGTATTGGCCGACGACTAAAATGGCCCGACGATTATTTTACTCTTTACAACGAAATTAGTTATCAAAATTATTTATTAAATAACTACAAATACGGGTACTTATTTACATTTTCAGATGGTAACAGTAACAACATTAGTTTTAGAACAATTTTCGGACGCAGTTCTATAGATCAACCCATTTATCCGCGAAGAGGTTCTGATATCTCAGTTAGTTTACAACTTACTCCTCCTTTTTCTTTACTTAACAACAAAAATTATTCGCAACTTACTGATAAAGAAAAATATAAGTGGATTGAATATCACAAATGGACATTTCGATCATCATTTATAACAAGATTGGCAGGAGATTTGATATTAAATTCTAAAGTAGAATTTGGATTTTTAGCTATGTACAATAAAGATTACGGATTTTCGCCTTTCGAAGGCTTCAATATGGGTGGCGATGGGCTCATTACATATAACCTTTATGGTAAAGAAACTATTGCACTTAGAGGCTATGGAAATGGTTCACTTACCCCATTAAAAGGTGGAAATATTTACAACAAATATAGCTTCGAAGTAAGATATCCTTTATCGCTTAACCCCAATGCCACTTTTTACGTGCTAGCATTTGCCGAAGGTGGCAATTGCTTCACAAACTTCGACGAATTTAAACCATTTAAACTAAAACGCTCAGCTGGTGTTGGAATTAGAATTTTCTTACCCATGTTTGGTCGCCTTGGCGTAGATTGGGGCTATGGATTCGACGAACCAGTTATTCCGGGAGAAAACAAAAGCCAATTCCATTTCATAATTGGACAGAATTTTTAACTATTAAATATATGAACTATGAAAAAGAAAGGATTTTCAATCTTAATTTTAAGCTTTATGAGCTTATTTGTTGTAGCCCAACAAAAAATTGGCTATGTCGATACCGATTACATTTTAAAAAACATTCCTGCATATCAAGCGGCTCAGGCACAATTAGATAAAATTTCTGCCGATTGGCAAAAAGAAATTGAAAACATTTACGCACAAGTCGATAAAATGTATCGCGATTTTCAAGCCGAAAAGGTATTACTAACCGAAGAAATGAAAATTAAACGAGAAAATGAAATTATTGCCAAAGAAAAAGAAGCCAAAGATTTGCAAAAAAAATATTTTGGCAAAGATGGCGAATTATTTAAAAAACGTACTGAACTCATAAAACCTATTCAAGATGACGTATTTAATGCCATTAAAGATATCGCCATTCAAGGGAACTATGCTCTTATTTTCGACGTTGCGGGCAACTCAAACATGCTTTACACTGATCCTAAACTCGATAAAAGCGATGAAGTGTTAAAAAAATTAGGATATAAAAATTAAATAACTATATTTGCGTAAATTTTTAAATTATAAATGTATGAAAAAAGTATTGTTAGTTTTATTAGCTGTTAGCATTGCCTTTGCAGGATTTTCTCAACAAAAAGTAAAATTCGGACATTTAAATTCCAATGATTTGTTAGAAGCAATGCCCGATAAGGCTACTGCTCAAAAAACATTACAAGATTTCTCTAAACAACTTGAAGACCAACTACTTGCTATGCAAGAAGAACTCGAAAAAAAATACAATGATTACATGACAAAAAAAGATAGCATGACCGAATTAATTAAAAAAAGCAAAGAAGAAGAACTTATGAGCCTCCAACAACGTATACAAACTTTTCAAAACAATGCTCAGCAAGAATTACAGAAAAAAGAACAAGAACTTCTAAAACCTATTATTGATAAAGCCAAAAAAGCCATAGAAGAAGTTTGCAAAGAAAATGGATACAATTATGTTTTCGATACAGGAACAGGAGCTTTACTCTATTATCCCAAAGATAGCGATGATATTCTACCTTTAGTAAAGAAAAAATTAGGCATTACAAAATAATTATAATGCTATATTTAAAAAATCCGCATAACAATTGCGGATTTTTTTATTCAAAATTTTTTGTCAATTCAAATTTTTTATATCTTTGCACTCACAAATTTTGAACGGTACCCTAGCTCAGTTGGTAGAGCAACGGACTGAAAATCCGTAGGTCGTTGGTTCAACTCCAACGGGTACCACTAACCCCGGTAAACGGGGATTTTTATTAACTAAAATAATTTTTTATGCCAGTAAAAATTAGATTAGCACGACATGGAAAGAAAAAACGTCCGTTTTACCACATTGTGGTAGCGGATAGCAGGGCGCCACGTGATGGCCGGTTTATTGAAAAAATTGGCACATACGATCCTATTACTAACCCTGCCACAATCGACATCAATTTCGATAAAGCTTTAGATTGGTTGCAAAAAGGTGCAATACCTACCGAAACATGTAAAGCTATTCTCAGCTACACGGGTGTTTTATATATGAAACACTTATTAGGTGGTGTTAAAAAAGGTGCTTTCGATGAAGCAACTGCTAAAGCTAAATTCGAAGAATGGAAACAAGCAAAACTTCGTAAAATAGAAGAAAAGAAAAACCGTATAAACAAAGCTCAAAACGAAGAAAAACGCAAAAGACTTGAAGAAGAAGCAAAAGTTCGTGAAAAACGCGAACAAATTATTGCAGAAAAACGAGCAAAAGAACTAGAAAAAATACAAAATTCTAACGAACAAGAAACACCTACCGAAAATGCATAGCCATGAATTGCTTCTCGTGCAAGAAAGCGGGCTATGTAAAAAAAACACACGGAATAAAAGGTGAGCTTATTATTCAGTTAGATTATCCCATTACCGATAATTTCTACTTAAAGGATTGGGCATACCTTAATTATGAAGGGATGCTCATTCCTTTTCGTATTGACTATTATGAAGAAGTCGATTCCCTGCATATCATTATTAAATTTTATCATATAAAAAATATAGAAGAAGCCAAGCGATTTGTAAATTGCGAGTTCTTTGTAGATAACCATATGCAATGGTTACAAGAGTATGAAAAATTAAATGTAAAAGGATATTCTTTGTTTGACTCTAATAATGAATTGCTAGGAACTATTATTGATATGTTACCCATTAAAAACAATCCCGTTGTAGAAGTAAAAAAGGAAAAGAATAAATTCCTTGTCCCATTTCATCAAAGCATTATTAAATACACCGATCACAATAAAAAAGAAGTGTTTTTAAAGCTATCAAAAGATGAGCTTATTGCTTAACGAAGAGAAAAAATATTTCCGTAATATAGTTAAACAAAGAAAATCTGAATATACTCCCGAGGAGCTCAGAAAGAAATCGAATGATATTTTTCAATGGATCAACAACATAAAAGAAGTTCAAGAAGCTAAAATAATTTTAGCATATTGGTCCCTTGACGATGAGGTGTACACACATGATTGGATTTTACAACAACATCGGCTTGGAAAAACAATTCTATTGCCTTCTGTAGAAAAAGACCATTTGATTTTGAAACATTTCGAAGGACTTGAAAAAATGGTAGAACAACCACCCTTCGGGATTAAAGAATCGGTTGGTAGAGCTTTTGATTCATACCACAATATTCATATTGTACTTGTGCCGGGTATTGCTTTTGACTACAATTTAAACCGATTAGGCAGAGGTAAGGGCTATTACGATCGTTTTTTACCAAATGTTAGTTGCATAAAAATTGGACTTGCATTCGATTTTCAATTATTTAATTGTTTACCTGTAAGTAAAAACGATATTAAAATGGATATGGTTGTTTGCGAAAGTCAAATACTTTCAATTTCTAAGTAGGAATAACAAACGACTGATTGCAGCCACCTTTATTACATCCCCTAATTACCGACAAACGAGCTGTTTGACCTTTTTCGGCTGTAACTTTAATCTTCAATTTGCGTTCCCAAACTCCTGGCTCAACTTCTTTCCAATCTGTTCCACTCAATATTTTTATTCCTTCCTGTTCAAATTTTGTATTTTTAATATCAACGGTACAATTTCTATGCGTTAATACAATTTGAACTTTAACAACCAATTCATCATTGGTTTTATATTTCGTTTTCTCTTTTCCAACAATAGTAATTGAAGGCTCACATGCCATTACACAACTACTTAATGCCAAAATAAAATACAATAAAACTAACTTTTTCATTTTACTATCAATTTAATGCTTTTTGTTTCTTTGCCATCAGTAATATTTACAAAATATATGCCGGAATGAACATTTTCTGTGTTCGCATACCAGAAAAAAATATGTTCCCCTGAATTATAAATTTGTTTTGGAAACTGATGAACACATTTTCCATCAACATTGATTATTTTTACATCTAGCCATTGAGGACTATTCAAATTTATTCTTATTTGAGCTTCATTGAAGGTTGGGTTAGGAAATATTTTTATATTTGAGATAAAATCTGTGTTCTCAACATACACATTTCCAAAGGTTGTTATTTGAATATTTTTAAAGACAGTTTTATTTTGCCCATTAAAAGTATAAGTAACATCTGGTGGATTTTGAACTTGTGCCGTTCCTTTTGTAAAAGAAAATGCCGTCCATGGACCATCAGGAATGGACGACTGTAGAGAATTTTCTTCTGTAAATTCAATATATACTTTGTAATTACCATCGGGTTGTACAACACCATTTTTATCTTTACCATTCCAGATAACTGTATGAGTAGTATGCGAAGTCAAAGAAGGACCAGTTATTGCATCTGTTACATTACCACCCGACATTTGATTCCATTTAACTAAATGCATTTTATATGTTTGAGCTGCTAGTTTTAGAGTCTTTTTAAAATTATTATTCGCATCTGTAACCCAAATTGCCAAACAATGCTTAGGCGAATATGTTCCCCCATATGTTTGTGTTGTAATAGTAAAAACCATCGCCGTATCGGTGGCTTTTATAGATACAACTTCGGGTCGTTCGCCATCTGTAAATGGCAAATTGAATGAAACTAACATCGGTACAATTAAAAACATAAATAACTTTTTCATAGACGTTTTATTTATTAAATATTTGAAAAGTAGTCGGAATATTAAATGATATTCGTATATTTTTAGGTATAAAATTTGAATTTGTTTCGCTAATTACTGTTGGTGGTAAAATTCCTACCGAATTTGAAAGAAAAATCTGAAAAACATGACGTGGACCAGTATGGATTTGAACACCAACAGATGCAATATGCGATACCATGTTTGTCGAACCTTTCATGCTGGAAGGAAGAAACATATACTCCGTAGCAAGGTAAAACATTCTGTTTAACTTAAGGTTTACAGTAGAACCAATGGAAAAAATATCATTTCTATCGATCTTTGTTTTAACCATATTTTTATGTACGTGCGATAAATTTAATTGTAACGCTAATTTGTTATTTAAAATCAAGCGACTCAGCATTATTTGATTGAAATACATTATACGTTGCCATAAATATTGACTTTGCTCAGGATAGTTCAATTTAAGGTTAGAAAATGTTATTGATGAAAATATGGCTGATTCAAAAGGGAAAGAATGAGATTGTTTAGTAAGTTGACATTTGAAATAGCCATCATAATACTTTTGCTGACTGGTTGTTCCTATTCCAACCGTAACGAACTTATTGATACCTAAATCTGCACCAATTCGTGAATTAGCCTGATATAAGCCAAATAATCCATCTACACCTGTTCCTAATGTTCCCATTCTATGGGCAAGATATAATTTCATTTCACCTTTCTTCAAAACCGTTGTAGTTGGTAAATTATAAACAATTATTGTTGGAAATACTTTTTCTACGTTTGAACTATTTATTTCTTCAAGGCTATTATCAAATGGAATGCTATCAATCTGAGAAAATACGTTGAACGACATTAAAATATAAATCACTAACATTTGGTATTTGTACATAAGTATATTTTTTAAGGTGCAGGATTTAAAACCCATTTTTTCAATTGCTTTAAAGAACATGTATCAAGTACTACGCCCTGATGATTATTATTTTTTACATAATCGTACAATTTCGTTCCAGTGTTCATAATATAATTAACTGTATGTTCATAATTATCAAGGTCGCAACCAGGAACCATTTCGTTTATATGACAATACGTACAATATATATCAAACATTGGTTTTATTTGGCGTGAATAAGTTACATACAACGTATCGCAACGCAACGAATCGTTTGCACTTAAATGAAAAAATTCTTCTTCATTTTCTGACTTGCAACTGTGCAAAACGATTAAAGCAATTAAAAAAATAAAAATTTTAATGTTCATTATCTAATCGATAAGTTTGATAGCAAAATTATACATATTGATTAAAACTATTTGTATAATTTTTTGCCTTTTTTTTACATTTTACTGTGAGAATACAAACTGGATTATGTTTGCTCCCATTTGCAGTGCTTCGATATGCTTTTCGTACGGATCGTTATGAACATCTGGATCTTCCCACCCATCGCCTAAATCTGTTTCATATGAAAAAAAACAAACTAACCGTCCTTCGTATATTAAACCAAACCCTTGTGGAGGTTTACCATCGTGTTCATGTATTTTTGGAAGACCTTTTTGAAATTTGAATTTTTGGTGATATATAGGATGAGAAAATGGAAGTTCAACAAATTCTAATTCTGGAAACACTTTTTTCATCTCACGCATAGCAAAATCTTTAAGTCCATAATTATCGTCTATGTGTAAAAAACCTCCACCAATTAAATAATTACGCAAATTAGCAACATCCTGTGGTGTAAATACAACATTGCCATGACCTGTCATGTGCACAAACGGGTAATTAAAAATATCGGCACTCGATGGTTCTACAACTGAGGGCTCAGGATAAATATTAGTACCCAACTCCTTATTGCAAAACTTAATTAAATTTGGCAACGATGTAGGATTGGCATACCAATCGCCTCCTCCAGAATATTTGAGTAAAGCTATCTTTACAGTACTTTGTGTATAAGCATTAATAAGAATTAAATATAATGTAAGGGTACAAAATATTTTATTCATTATTCAATTATAAGTTTTATTGGTTTACTAATGATATGTTCACCTGTTAATGTGCACCAGTATATTCCTGGCTTCAGGTTTAATGTAAGATGTACTTCTTGTTGATTCTTATCGAGTGGCACAACTTGCCGAATTGTAGATAAAAGATTAGTTATATGTAACTCTGGTTTTGATTCTTGCTCTGGTATAGAATAATTAACAATTATCCTTCCCTTTGTTGGATTTGGATATATCGAAAAAATTGTTGATGGATTGTTTAATATGGAATTTTCCGAAAATGGTTGAATGATTTGTATTTTCAAGTCGTCGAAATAAAACCCATCGTTTTCCATTGTATATGAATAACTACTTTGGAGCTTAAACCGAATCTTTATGTTATTCATTCCTAAATAATCATTTAAGTCTATCCTTTCCTGCACCCAGTGATCTCGCAAGCCCTCATAAATAGGTTGATTATACGTATTTGTCAAAAACGAGCGGTGAGTATGCTTACCACATAATGGTTGCCATGTAGAACCATTATTTGTCGAAATTTGTATTTGTACATAGTCGGCTAATGGTTCTATGTCCCATTTACACCAGTATGACAATTCAGCATATTGAGCATTTTGCAATGAAAAACTATTTGACAATGTAATTATACGAGTAGAATTTTCGGGATATGTACCATTAGGCGAATCGGTTATACTTTTAGGTGGCGAATAATAAGCCATCGAAGTTGTATTCCATGTGTTTGATGTCCAATTGCTGAGGGTATTGCAATTATCAGAAAGCAAATCAACGGGTGCACCACAAACAAAAGAAAATGTATCGGTATAATAATATCCTAATGCAGTTTCTACTTTGTAACAATAACGAAGTTCTTTGCTCCACGATTGAGTTTCATTTAATACGATAGGAAACGAATCTATATTTGATTGAAGAAAAGGTAAATTTGAATATACATGCTGAAATTGTGTAGCCTGTAATTCAGGACTAACCGGAATAAAAGTAACTGAAAAACTGGTTGGACTGGTTATACCTAAATTTTTCATTGAAAATTTTAATCGTTGCCCATTCGTTAAAAAACGTGATGACTTATCTTGAATGTTTATATAAGGCAACGCTATATGCAAAAAATACATATTCATATCCATAAATGATTTGGCAATACTTATTATTCTATTCGAAGATGGATAAAACCCATCATTTACATTTCCTGCTTCGGGCGACCATACAATTGTTTTAGGTTTAGTGGTTTGTTCGCCATAATACCAATCCATTGATCCGCCATTGGCATTGTAACCAATTGCTTCCATGGGAGTACCATAAAAAAAGCCATTCGTTTCGGTCATAATTTCGCTCCATGCTCGATAGCTATTATTGTCGGGAGTTACCATATTCGTATAACTCCATGGATACAACAAAACATTACTGTAGCAATGATAATCCATTACCATTATAAATTGCTTTTGTTCAACAAAAGCTTTAATAGCTTGCGTTTCGGGTTCTGAAAATGCAGCAGTGCCCCTATAAGTCTCAGATTCCATATCGGGTGATGAACCAATATCGTCATAACCCCACATATAACCATAATTTCTATTTAGATCTACACCAAAATTACTTGCACCGGTAACGCGGCAATTTTTACGATGCATACCACCACCGTTAGGGTTTGTAGTGTTGTTGTACACATAACCATCGGGGTTTACGCATGGGATAAAATATATTTCCAAATTATTGACTAAGTATTGAATCGTCGTGTCATTTGCATAATTTTCGACAAGATAATACATTAAAAAAAAGAGTTGCTGCATCCCCATAGGTTCACGAGCATGATTAAGTGCTACAAACAACACCCGTGGTTCATTTTCATCAACATTCGGATTATCTGAAATTTTTATACACCACAATTTTCTACCTTCAATACTTAGCGGATTTAGTTGAAATTTAGCAGAAACCAATTGAGGAAATTTATTATGAATGCTATCGAGCTGTGCTACAATTTCTTGGTATGAAAAATAGCCACCTACAGAGCCCAAAGTAAAATTATTGGGAGTGGCATATTTTTCGAAACAGGCACTTTTTATGACTTTTTTTTTCAGGGTATCTATTGAGCTTTTGTTTCTTTCTTCATAAAATTTTGAAACATCTTGAATTAAGACTTCATAATGAAAACCATTACTGTTAAGTTTTTGTATATCATTTTCAGAAAATTCGCCAATAATATATTCATTCTTTTTAATATAAACCCCATCTAATGGAATGCCTAACGATGAAAGTCTTTGTATATCTTCGTTTGCGTGAATATAAATTTTTACCTTGTCGTAACGAATTGGCTGACCGTGCGACTTTTCAGAATAAAATGAAAAAAAGATAACTATCAATAAATATAAACATGTTCGCATAATAATGAAATTTTGCTAAAAGTAGAAAATGTTTTCGGTATAAAGAATGATTATTTTACATAGCTTTGCAAAAAAAAAATGAAGCAATTTATATTTTTTCTTGCCTTTTTTAGTTGGCTTTCATTTGCATTTTCTCAAGAAGAAGAATTTAAACCATTTACTGAAGATACTAGCATTATAAGCGATACCGAAAATTTTAAACCATTCTCAGAAAAAACTGATTCGAGCCATCATATATGTAATCATACCTGTGTGGGTTGTCCTAATGCAAATAACAACAGTATTGATTGGTCGTGGGGAAGCACGCTTATGATAACTTCTATAGCTTTGTTGCTTACGTTAATTTCTGGCATAATGGTTCGATTTGAAAAAATGCGACCCTATCGTTCGCTGATGCTACTTATAGGGCTTATTTTTTTCGGATTTTATAATAGTGCTTGTCCGTGTATGATTAGTAGTTTTCAGCACACTATACTTTACATTACGGGCTACGACACAAACTGGATTAATGTATTATGGTTCATTGGTTTAATTCCATTAACATACATTTTTGGTAAAGTTTGGTGTGGTTGGGTTTGTCATTTAGGTGCTATCCAAGAATTTCTTTTCAGACCACAATTAAAGCATTGGTTAACTAACAATAAAACAGGCCTAATACTCAAAATTATTCGCTATACTCTTATTGCTTTATTAATCGTTCAGTTAATCATTATGGGAAGTATTTTTTGGTGCCAAATAGATCCTTTTAAAGCAATTTTTAACATACAGCTCAATTATAATTATGAAATTACGACGTTAATTCTATTAATTTTATTGTTAGTATTTTCTGTTTTTTCATTCAGGCCTTTTTGTCGTACAATTTGTCCTGTAGGCATAACATTGGGATGGATAAGCCATATCCCTGGTGCAAGTATTATTGGTTTAAGAAACCAACAATGCATTTCATGCAAAGCATGTAATGAAGCATGTCAAATTAATGCCATAATAAGAATTGAGAAGACCAGTTTTATCGACAATAAAGAATGTATTGCATGTGGCGATTGCATTAATTCCTGTTCGCAATGTGGGTTGAATTTTTTAAGAAAAAACAGCAAAAATAAACCTGTACAAGCTATTCAGAAGTGTAATCAATAAAGCAACTCTAATTATTTTTTTTCGTCTTAATAAAAAAATATATGAAATCATATAAATTTTATTCTATTGCATTTTTTTCATTATTTCTGTCAATCGAAATATATGCTCAAAATAAAATAATAGAAGTATTCGGAAAGGAAAAATACGAGCAATTAGCAACACATTATCCCGATTCTATTAAATACTATACCTTTTTACTTAATGATGGTTTTGATATCATGTTAAAAAAATATGCCGATGTTGAACGATTATCTACAGCTAAACTATTAACATTGCCAATAGGTACAATAGAAAATGGAATACCCCAAAAAGCAAAAATAAATATCTTATTATTACCCGTTGAATTTCATAAAGAACACTATCAATACTATAGAATAGAAAATACAGATTACGTATTACGTTTAAAACCCCTCGATTATATTGAAAAGAAATATAAAGCTCAATCAAAATAAAAGCTTATGAAAAATTTTCTGCTTTATATAGTCTTAACTTTAATAATAACAAATAAAATTTTAAGCCAAAATCAAATCGTAATTCTAAACAATACTACCCATAACACTTCCGGAACTTATTGTGGTTTTTGGTTTTATGATAATGGTGGTGTTAATGGTAATTACACCAACAATCAAGATTTTTGGATAACACTCATGGGCAATCCTGCTCCAAACACTCATGTACGAATAAATTTTGCAAGTTTCGACATTAAACCCGATGATACACTTTATATTTATAACGGACCTACCATTACATCACCGTTATTAAGCAAGCATAATAATAACTACAACCCATTAAATGGTTCAAATACAATGGTAATGGCAACGTTGAGCAACCCCTCAGGTGCTCTAACTGTTCGATTAAAAACCAATAATGCTAATACTGGTAGCGGTTGGAACGCAACTATTATTTGCGGACAAGCCTGTCAATCTATAGTGCCCCAAATTGATATGGCAAATACCACTCCCACACCCCACCTCGAAAATGGATTTTGGTACATCGATATTTGCGAAGGTCAGACCATTAATTTCGCTGCATTGGCCGATAACACAGTCTTTCCCGAAAACAATATACTTTACAATCAAAGTGCGGCATCTTGCACATTCAACTGGT
>JAOADU010000081.1 GCA_026417155.1 Bacteroidales bacterium
TGTCATATGAGTTTGTGTGCCAATGAAGGTAATGTAATACAAGCCCGTGGTTGATAAATTATCAAAAAACTGAATAGCTTCTTGTGGAGCAGAAAGTGTAAATTTTTTGTATAGTAATTGCTGACCTAGCAAATTGGTAAACACGATGCTGTATTCTTCTCCGGGAATTCCTTGTACAATGATTGTTATAGGCTTATCGGAAGAATACACAGGATAAAAATCTTCGCTATACAATGGTTGATGATGACATTGTACTGAAATAATGGAACTATAACTCACGTTTCCATCAATATCAATCTGTTTTAAACGGTAATAAGTAGTAGTAAATGGATTAGGGTCGGTGTATTGATAAGATGAAATGGAATTGATGGTGCCATTGCCATTAATAAATGCCAATGTGTTCCAATTTTCACCATCGGTGCTTTTTTCGATGTAAAATCCTGCATTATTCGATTCGCTTGCTGTTTGCCAGTAAATAGTATTGATATTTGAGTTGCAGACTCCATAAAAGGTTAAATATTCAACAGGCAAGGGTTGTGTAGTGCTACCAAGTGTAATTAAAATATAATTAATCATCATAGGATTACTTGTTGTTGTGCTTTGGACAAAATTGCTACTCGTATTTGGCGTAGATGTACGAGGTTCCCAATAAGTTGGATTTGTAGAACCATTCCAGTATTGAACTGTTTGAAACATTTGTAAATTAGCTTCGGGATGCGTAAATAATTCGGGAGTGCCATCTTCTATATAATAAAAGTTATTGACAATAAGTTGTCTCATCGTTGTTGGTTGTAGCCTATAATAACGAGAAACACTGCGATTGCCATTAAAAGTTCCTGTGCCTGGTAATCGTTGATGTCCACGACGTATTTCGGTGCTACCCAAATTGCCCCCCACAGGTGAAAAGTCCAGTCCCAAATTAGCTACATTGCCCGTTGGATTGGTTCTTGTAGTGGTAATATAACCAGTTCCATAGCCTTCGCCATAAGAACCGAGTGTAGTATAATCTACTCTATCAGTAGCTTTAACTCTTCTCCCTGCAGCTTCATTTTGAATAGTAGCAGTGTTACTAAAGGTAATAATAAAGTTACGTAGATCTAAATATCCCGACTCCATGTACAGTTCATTAGCAATAGAAATGTTTTGATTAAGATAAACATCTAATTGTTCTGCTGAGCCTGTTTTGGCAATTCTTAAGTTGTAAAAGGGCGTAGGTTGTGTTCCATCAATGTATTGCAATCCAGTTCCACTAAATCTTACAGTTACATTATTGAGTGTAATGTTAGATGATGGAGTATTATTAACCCAACAAACATTTTGGGTTATATTTATGTTTGACGTATAATTGTTGGAGTTTAATCGAGTGCCATTTACAATAGTAAGTCTGGGTGGTTGAGCAAAAGCAATTGTTACGAAAAATAATAGAACTATATTGAGCCACCATCTCATATATAATGAAATTCTAATCAAAATTTTATACGAATATACAAAACTTAAGTTACATAAAAAACACAAAAATAAAATATTTTACAAAAGTTGTACATTTGTTTACAAAACCAGGATATTATTTTATGAATCGAATAGCCATATTGCTGCCAGAAACTGAACACAGTTTATCAACAATAAGCTCTCTTGAACCCGATGTTAATCCTTTGCCATTTTTAAAAGACGTTAATGCAGATAAAATTAGAATAAAAAAAAATACAAGCGAAAATTATATTCCCAAAATAATGAGTAAATATGATGTTTTTCTTAATCTTTGTGATGGTTCGAAAGATGACGATAGAGCCGGTATAGAAGTAGTAAAAACTTTAGAAAAGTATAATTTACCATTTACAGGTGCTAATAGTGCTTTTTATGATCCTACAAGGCTCGAAATGAAATGTGCAGCTCAACAAAACAACATTATGGTGCCAAAGTTTTTATTGGTTACAACGATGGAAGAAATGAATAATTTTAACTTAATGTTTCCTTGTATTGTAAAGCATCCGCAAAGCTACAGCAGTATAGGTTTAACAAAGCAATCTGTGGTATATAATTTTGAAGATTTGAGCTTAATAGTAAAGCAAACCATTCAAAAATTTAAAGGTGCCTTAATAGAAGAATTTATTGATGGAAGAGAGTTTACTGTGCTTGTAGTTTCAATGGATAATGCACGCGTGTATGCTTTCGATGCAGCGGAAATAATTTTCCCCGATGGTGAAAATTTTAAACATTTTGATTTGAAATGGAATAAACATAAAACAATGAAGTATGTAAAGGTACATGAGAGAGAACTTAATCGGCAATTAAAAGAAATAAGTATAAAAATTTATAAGCAATTAAAAGGCAACGGTTATGCACGTTTCGATTATCGTATGGATAACCATGGTGTAATTTATTTTTTAGAGTTAAATCCTAATTGTAGTGTATATTATCCGACCGATAATGCATCCAGTGCCGATGAAATTTTGAATTTTTATGATGATGGGCACGAATTATTTACTCAATACATTTTACATTTTGCCATGCAACGTTTTTCTTAAAAATAAAGTCATTGCATTAAAAGTTTTATTTCCATTATTTTGAAAGAAAAAATGAAATTTTACATCGAAACATACGGTTGCCAGATGAATGTTGCCGATAGTGAAGTTGTAACCGCTATTCTTCAGAAACATGGATATATTTTAGTAAACAATATTGATGAAGCTGAAATTATTTTGGTAAACACATGTAGTATACGCGAAAATGCAGAAACTCGTGTAAGAGGAAGAATTAAAGTTTTTCAGCAAATAAAAAAACAAAAACAACAAATTAAAATAGGTGTTTTGGGCTGTATGGCAGAGCGGTTGAAAGACCAATTGTTGGAGCAAGAGGTAGCCGTAGATTTGGTAGTAGGCCCCGACTCGTATAAAAAACTTCCTTACATAATTGATAATGTTGTTTCTGGCTCTAAAAAAGTAGAAACTGAATTGTCGAAAGAAGAAACTTACGAAGATATTCTTCCCTATCGTTACGAAACCAATGGGATATCTGCCTTTGTTTCTATTACTCGCGGTTGTCAGAATTATTGTTCGTATTGTATTGTTCCTTATGTGAGAGGTGTTGAACGAAGTCGTAGTCCTGAATCCATTATCAACGAAATTAGGGAATTGAAGAATAATCAGTATAAAGAAGTAACTCTTATAGGTCAAAATGTAGATTCATATTTGTATAAAGATATTTCTTTTTCTCAATTGCTTAAGATTGTAGCACAAGAGTTTCCAAACATTCGTATTCGCTTTAGTACCAATCATCCCAAAGACATGTCGAACAGCCTTTTAGAAGTGATGGCAACATATCCAAACATATGCAAACACGTTCATTTACCAGTTCAATCGGGTAGCAATAAGATGCTGCAATTGATGAATAGAGGTTATACCCGAGAGCAATACTTAAAATTAATTGAAAATATTCGTAAAAATATTCCCGATGTGGCGATTTCAACAGATATTATGGTAGGGTTTTGCGACGAAAATGAAGACGACCATCGACAAACACTCTCGCTGATGAAAGAAGTAGGTTACGATTTTGCGTTTATGTTTAAATATAGCGAGCGAAGTGGAACATATGCAGCAAAATATCTGAAAGATAATGTTCCCGAAAAAGAAAAAATTAGACGATTAAATGAAGTTATTGCTTTGCAGAATGAGTTAAGCTATAAATCAAAGCAGCAAGATGTAGGAAAAACTTTTGAAGTATTAGTAGAAGGGTATTCCAAAAAATCGAAAAAACAGCTCATGGGACGAAATTCACAAAACAAGGTTATCGTATTCGATGTCATGGATAACGTTATTTTTGGCGATTTTGTTAAAGTTAATGTAGAGTCTTTTACTTCAGCAACATTAATTGGTAAAATGATTAAATCATGAAAAAAATAGAAGAATTCAGAATTTACAGAAAAAAAATGAACGAACGTATCTTACAAAGCGATAATAAAGTTATAAAACGAATTTATAGTATCGATACATTGGCTTATGAGAAAGGTGCTCTAGATGCGAAAACTAAAGAAATGTTAGGTTTGGTAAGCTCACTTGTGTTGCGTTGCGACGACTGTGTAAAATATCATATCGAACAAGCATATAAAGCAGGTATTACAGAAGAAGAATTTTTTGAAGTGCTATCAATAGGCTGTTTAGTTGGAGGGAGCATAGTAATTCCACATATGAGACGAGCAGTTGAGTTTTGGGATGAACTTAAAAACGAAAATATTTAACAAAATGTTCAATAATTTAAAAAATATCTATAACTTTAACCAATGTTTAATTAAACTTTTATATCTATGAAAATCAAAAAATTAATTGTTAGTTTATGGGCTACTTTGGGATGCGTAGCCTTATTGGCACAAACTATCGATAAATATGCGGTAGATGGTGCTTTATACTTTAAATTCAAAGACAATGTAGAGCTTAATTATCCCATTAAAGCGGGAAAAGTATTGCCCGAAAATATTCCTTTTTTAAGTGCATTAAAAGATAAGTATGGAATAACATCTGTTAGAAACACATTTTGGCAAACAACCGATCCAAGGTTGCATAGGATATTTAGAGTACATTTCGATAAAAAAGAGTTGATCAATGATTTTATACGCGACTTGTCGAATGTTCCGGAAGTAGAATATGCCGAAAAAGCACCGTATTTCCCTATTCGGTATACTCCCAATGATTATGGGACAAACACCGATAATACATGGCATTTAGATAAAATAAGTGCAAAGTTAGCATGGGATATTACACAAGGAAGTCCAAATGTTTATGTAGCAGTAATAGATAATGCCATAGATGTGAGTCATCCCGATATTGCTCCTAAAGTACATTTGGCTATAGACTTGGGCGATGGAGATAACGATCCTAAACCACCCCAAAATACTACTATTTGGTCGCATGGTACTCATACATCCGGATTGGCAGTGGCAGCTACTAATAATGGCACAGGAATTTCATCTATAGGCTTCAACTGTAAATTAATAGCTATAAAAGCAGGTGCTGATGCCGATGGCGGACAAGGGGTATCGGCTATGTTCGAAGGAATAACTTGGGCAGCCGATAATGGAGCACATATAATCAATATGTCATTTGGTGGTCCTTCGTATTTTCAAACAATGCAAATGATTGTAGATTATGCCTATAACAAAGGTTGTGTGTTGGTAGCAGCTGCCGGTAATAATGGCGACGGATCAGAAGACCCCAATAATGTTAATTATGTTGGTTATCCTGCTGCTTGTAACCATGTGATTGCAGTAGGAGCTACGAATGGAAATGACAAAAAAGCAGCTTTTTCTGAATTTGGTACTTGGATAGATGTGATGGCACCCGGAGGATATAAAAACGATGGCGGGATTGTAGATATTATGCTTAATAGAGGTGTGCATAGTACAACAGCAGGAAATAGTTATGGTAAAATGGTCGGAACTTCCATGGCATCGCCTATTGTAGCAGGGTTATGCGGACTTATGAAATCAGTTGACCCGAATTTAACTCCTGATAGATTAACTTATTTGTTAAAAGCTTCGTGCGATAATATTGAATCTTTGCAAGCTCCCGAACATCAAGGTAAAATTGGAGCAGGACGCATCAATGCTTTTAAAGCCGTTAAGATGGCACAAGATAGCATGCAACAGGTAGTTGCTAATTTTATGTGTTCGGGGAATTTTATCAATGCGGGTGGTTATGTGAACTTTACCGATTTATCGGTTGGTAACATTACTTCATGGAATTGGTCATTTCCAGGCGGAAATCCATCATCTTCTACACAGCAACATCCGCAAAATATTGTGTATAGCACTCCCGGAACGTATCCTGTAACACTAACAGTTTCGGACGGAACCCATTCCAGCACTGAAACAAAGACAGCATATATTACAGTAATGCAACCAGCACAATCGGCATGGATTGAACAAGCAAGTGGTTTCACATCTATGTATAGAGGAGTGTATCATATATCCATTGTGAATGAAAATGTAGTATGGGGAACTGCTGTTGACGGAACAAACGGACAGCCAGTAAAAGAATTTACACGAACGACTAATGGTGGAACAACATGGACACCCGGCACAATTGTTGCTACTGGAGCATTGGCACCGGCTCATATATGTGCTGTAAGCGATCAAAAAGCATGGGTTGCTATGTATCCTACATCGGGTGCGGGAGGTAAAGTGTATTATACTTCTGATGGCGGACAAACATGGACAAATCAAAACAATGCATCGATGTTTACGAACTCGGCAAGCTTTTTAAATATAGTTCACTTTTTTAACGAAAATGAAGGATTCTGTATGGGCGACCCGGTCAACAACAAATTTGAAATTTATTATACAACAAACGGAGGGCAAACCTGGACAGCTGTGGATGCAGCTAATAATCCGAGTGCACAATCGGGAGAAATGGGTTGGACAGGTGTTTATGCAGCATACAATAATGTAGCATGGTTTGGAACCAATAAAGGAAGAATATACAAAACTACAGATAAAGGCGTTACTTGGCAAGTATATAATACAGGTTTAACAGACATTAGTGATATTAATTTTAACAATGAAATGAATGGAGTTGCATTACAAAAAGTTTACAATACAAGTACAGGTGCAATTACTTCATTTTCTGTGAAGAAAACAAACGACGGTGGTGCTAATTGGACAACTGTAAATCCCAGTGGACCTGTTTGGAAGTCGGATTGGGCTGCAGTTCCTGGAGTGCCTGGTAAATATTTTTCAGTAGGAACTGATGGTGGGGCGTCGGGATCTGCAAAATACGGAAGTTCATACTCACTCGATTATGGAGCATCTTGGACACATATTGATACAGGAGTTCAATACATTTGCGTAGAGTTTTACAATGATATGATAGGATGGGCTGGCGGCTTCAGTATCAATGCTACTACGAGCGGTATTTTTAAATGGGATGCAACATCACAGGTAAAACCAATCAGCGAAATGGTATCTGTAGAGATATTCCCAAATCCTGCAAACAACTACTTGACTGTTAAATCTGAAGATCCAATAAAGAGAATAACCATTGTAAATACATTAGGACAAGAAGTATTGTCAGAAAATTGTAACGCTTATCAGCAAATACTCAACGTATCGATGTTAAGCAAAGGGATTTATTTAATTCAAATTGAGCACGATTTGGGTCGCAGTATTTATCGTATAATTAAAGAATAATACATTTTTCGTGATAAAACTGCCTCATAATCTATAACTATGAGGCAGTTTTTTTATTATTTATATCTTTGAAAAATTTTTTAATGATCAGCAAAAATTAAGCTATGTATTGCTCACTTGACACTTTGTGGGGAAAAATTCACAAAGATTTAGAAAAGTTTATTTATTGCCGCATAAAAGATCGTGAAGCAACAAAAGATATTTTACACGATGTATATGTAAAAGCACACAGCAACATAAGCAACCTCAGAGATGAAACAAAAATAACGTCATGGTTTTTTACAATTGCTCGAAATACAATTATAGATTATTTAAGAAATAAAAATTCCAATCAAGACAGTATTGAGATAATAGATGAAGAAAACGATGAATCTTATATGGATGAATTTGAGACATGCTTAGAGACATTAATAAATCAGCTTAAAAAAAAATATAAAGAAGCAATAATACAGACAGAATGGTATGGATTATCTCAGAAAGAATATGCCGAAAAATTAAACATTACATATTCAGGTGCTAAATCGAGAGTACAACGAGCCAGAAAAATGCTAAAAAAACTTTTTACCGATTGTTGTTATATACAAACAGATAAATATGGAAATATAATTGATTACTATCGAAAATCGGAATGTAGCAAGAAATGTAAATAATTTTGCATCTTTTTTTTTGCTTTTTCGTCATATTCAAAAAAAAAATTATGGCAATTAATATTAAAGAATCCATTAAACAAGCTTATTCATCTGTTTTGAAAAGAAAAAATAGTTGTGGATGCAACTCATCGTGTTGTAGTAGCGATACTCTTTTTACGTTTTCAGATACGAACTATAAAAAGTTAGATGGTTATCAGCAAGAGGCAGATTATTTGTTAGGTTGTGGTTTGCCATTGGAAGCAGCAAATATTAAAGAGGGGAGTATAATTTTAGATCTCGGTTGTGGAGCAGGAAATGATGTGTTTATTGCAAGTAAAATGGTTGGTGATAAAGGGAAAGTAATAGGGATAGATTTTACAGAAGCAATGATAAAAAAAGCAAACGAAATTAAAGACAAATTAAATATTAGTAATGTAGAGTTTATTTTGGCCGATATTGAACAATTGCCCATAGTAACAGAAACAATTGACGTTGTTATTAGCAATTGTGTGTTAAATTTGGTTCCCGATAAAGAAAAAGCTTTTAAAGAAATATTTAGAGTATTAAAAAAAGGAGGTATTTTTAGTATTTCAGATATTGTTTTAAACACAACATTGCCTACGTCAGTTAAAAGTGTTGTCGATTTGTATGTTGGGTGTATTTCAGGTGCTATCATGAAAAGTGAGTATTTAAAAATTATTAAACAAGTTGGCTTTAGTGAAATAGAAATAAAAAAAGAGCAGGAAATTACTTTGCCTGATGAGTATTTCTTACGATATATTAACAAAGAGGAAATAAATGAATTTAAACGAACAAACAACGCAATACAAAGTATAACAATTACAGCTAAAAAGTAAAAGTTTATGAATTCTGTTAAATCTAAGTTTATGGCTCTTTTTATGAGTATTTCCGCCTTTTTAGGCAGTATTGTTGGTTCTTGCGGTGTTGCATGCACTGTTAGCGGATGTTGTGGTAGTTATGCATTGTTTGGCATAATAGGCTTATCCAGCTCCAGTATAAACTATCTTGAAAAGCTTACACCCTTATTTTTCAGTATTACAGTTCTTTCTTTAGCGTATGCATTTTATAAAGCGTATAAACCCCAAAAAAATAGATGTTGTGGTTCAGAACTTGGCAATAATTCCTCTGAAAAAATTGAGAAAAAAAATAAGTCTGCCTTTTTACAGTCTAAAGCATTCCTTTGGGCTGTAACTTTAATTAGTGCTTTTCTGTGGATGTATCCTTTTTTAAAAACAGGTTTTCAACAAGAATATAATAAAATTAATGTAGAAAAGTTAAGCAAAAACTGCTGTCGGATTGATTCTGTAAATGTTTCAGATTGTTGTTCGGAGAAAACAGACGATACGGAAAATTAAATTGATGAATATCAGGAGTGTTCAGTAGTAAGTTTACATTATTTTCCCAAATGGCTTGTAGTTTTCATTATTGTTGTGCGAAAAATCTTCAGAATTACAGATTTTACGCAAAATCAGAAAAGTGTGTTTATTAAGTAATTCTTTAATGGAAATATTTAACCGAAGCTGCTGCAAATAAATAGATAAAATAATATCTCTTTGAGGATGTTTTCTTAATTTAATCTTTTTGTTTAGAAATCTTGTGTATGAGCTGAGCAATATAAAAGGATAAAAAAAAGGAAAGAGAAATAATGAGCCTTTACTTAACCGCATAAAACGTGAATCTATAAGCTCGAATCCTGATAAAGTGGCTAATGTGCGTAATTTTTGTAAC
>JAOADU010000043.1 GCA_026417155.1 Bacteroidales bacterium
TAGTCCTTTTTCTTCTGCAGCAAAAGCAACCCAAATAATGCTGCGTTTAGTTGGCATTTGTTGTACTAAACGCATAAGTTCGAGCATTCCGGCAACACCCGAGGCATTATCATCGGCTCCGTTGTGAATCTCATTAATAAATGTAGAGTTATAGCGAATAGCGGTGCTACCTAAATGGTCGAAATGAGCACCTGCTACAATATATTCTTCTTTAAGTTTTGGATCGCTCCCAGTTGTTATACCAATAATATTATTACTTTTGCCATCAAGAGTTTTTATTTGTACATTTGCTTTAATTGTGCAATGTAATGGAATAGCTTCAAAGAAAATTTTTTGATTTATTTGTTGGATGAGTTGTTCATAATCTAGGTTATTAAGTTTGCAGATATCAATAAATACATCGTGAGTGATATTTATAACCGGAAAGGGCAATTCAAACAAATCTTTTGTATTTTGTTCCGGAAGTATGTTTTGATTTGAAACTAAAATTACTCCTTTTGCTCCTAAGATTCTGGCATTAGAACACTTAGTAAATACTTTGTATTGTGAAGGATTTACTGCGAAACCATCGGGTTTGCCGTCAAACATTATAACCCATCTGCCTTTTACATCAGCATTAGCAAAATGATTGATGAGGATACTGTCTTTTGTTCTGACGAATAAGCCATATCCGGCAAAAATAGCATCGCTTTCGAACTTAGTATTTTTTGAAAAGGAATAAGGAATAAAATCTCTTTTAAATTGATATGAAGTCTCGTTAATGATCAGTTCAGAGGGCAATATAATACGTTGATGCGGAAAACTTATTTCTTGTTTTCCTGTGTTGTTGTAAAGAGTGAGCTGTTGTTTATGAAACTCTTCGAGAATGTAATTTGTAGCTAAACTATCTCCACGCGAAAATGGTAATCGTCCTTCAAATGAATCGGAAGATAAAATAATTACATCTTTTTGTAAACGTTCTATGGCCGATTGAGAATATAAAAAGATTACAAACACATGTAAAATAGATAAAATAAAGATTTTTTTAAGCATAATTTATGAAAATTTAGAAGTCAAAGGTAAAAGAATTATTAATATTGACGAATGATGAATACTTCGTAGTCTTCCAAAGGTTTAAATTTATATTGTTCGTAAAGCTTTTTAGCTACAATATTATTTTTATGTACTTCGAGTTTCATTTGTAATTGTAAGTTTTTTCCGTAATCAATACAGGCTTGGGCTAAGAGATGAGAAAGTTTTTTGCCTTGAAATTCGGGATGAATGCCAAAATGATGTAAATACAGCCGTCGCTGGTCGTTAGTAATCCATGCAGTACCTACTATTTTTTTGGTAGAAATTTGTTCAAGAATGAAAAATACTCCACCTGCACGAATGGTGTTTAAAATAATGTTGATATTATCGCCACGATGAGCTCCTCCTAAACCAGTTAAATCCCATAGCTCAGTAATTTCTTTGTAGTCGCTTTCATGAAAAGTTCGAATTCGAAAGTCATCAAAATTTACTTTTTCTGACATAGGCTTGATTATTAATAAATCTAACGACTTCTACAGGTTGGTTAGCCTCAATGAATCCATCTTCCGATATGGCATCGTATAAGTGTTGTTCAATCTCAATTTTGCCGGCAGGTCGTAAAGGAGTTTTTGCGATAGCTTTTTTTCCAATAATGGAGGCAAGATTAGCATCTACGCCAATGTAACCATTTGCCGTATCTTGTTTTGTTTGTAAAGCTAATTTCGTAAATCGAGGATTAATTATAAATTTGCTGGAAAGATAAAGTGAAATAAAAAACGAAGTTAAAAATGAAATAATAACCAGCCCGAAAGCTCTTACAACAGCAGGAACAGCGGCTCCTTCTATAGTAAAAACAATGTTGTCGATAAGGCTCATAGAAAGGCCGATGATAATGCTTAGAATTCCTAATATACCTAATACTCCGAATCCTGGAGTTACGAAAATTTCTATTACAAGCATAATAATACCAACCACAAATAATAATACTTCCCAATGTTCGGCAAGTCCTTCGAGATAAAGAGGAGCAAAATACAATATAGCTCCAATAATAGCCGCAATTAGTGGAAATCCAATGCCAGGTGTTTGTAGTTCGAAGTAAATTCCTCCAATAATAAGCATGATAAGTATGCCTTGTACGATAGGATTGAGTAAAAAGAGAATAATTTGTTCGAGCCAATTAGGCCGATAGATTTCGACTTGTGCATTTTCCAATTGTTCGTGTTTTAAAATATCGGTTATATTTTCTACGATGCCATCGCAAAAACCATGAAGTTGAGCTTCAGAGGCAGTAAATGATAATACTTTTCCTTTAACCGTAATGCTATCAATAACTATTGATGAATCGACCATGGCTTCGGCAATTTTTGGGTCTCTCACCCAGACATCTATAGTATCGTTGTTTTTAACAATTTTTTTCTTTCCGTGTGCTTCGGCGGTTGCTCGCATAATGCTTTTCATGTAAGATTGGAATTTTTCGGGAGCAATTTTTCCGTCTTGAGTAATAACAGTTGCTGCTCCAATAGTTGCGCTGCGCGTCATAAATATTTTTTTACAAGCTATTGATATAAGAGCTCCTGCCGATGCGGCATTGTTGTTGATAAAAACATATACTGGAATGGTAGAATTTAAAATTTTGGTTCGAATAGAATCGGCAATATCTACCATGCCTCCGTAGGTATTGAGTTCGATAATTATTAGATGGGCTTTTTTGTTTTTTGCTTCTTCAAAGGCTTTTTGAGTTAATCGCCACGCAGGTGGATCGATGTTTCTTTTAATGTCGAATTTATACACAAGGGGGTGATTGTAGATTGCGGCAAATGCATCTATAAACGACCATATTAAGAAAATAGCCGTTAAATACAATTGTTTCATAATTAAGATATTATTATTCTTTATTGAGTAAGAAGTGTTTTATTAACGAAGGTGTGTCCAGTTCATCGTTTCTAGGAACTTTGAATTTGAGTTGAAATGGTTTGTATCCTTCGGCTTTAATAGAAACTTCGTATCGTTTGTCGGAAGGAAGTGTGATAAAATATTCTCCGTTTTCATTCGATTCGGTAACAAAATTTTGATTATCAACAATATCTTTAAAGGTTAATGCAGCTTTAATTGGCTTGCCATCGTTAGCATCGCTAACTTTACCTTTCATAATCGTCAGTGTGTTTCCCGTTATAGCTTGGGCAACGTGTTGGGGTATTTCTTTATTGGTTTTAAAATAATTAGACATATCTACTTTAAAAATATCATATTCGCCTATACTACCTTGTCTGTTGCTTGATATATAAGCAGTGCGCTTGTCGGTTGAAAGTACAAAGTGTATTTCTTCGCGGGTCGTATTTATAGGGTAACCTAGGTTTATAGGTTCCGACCATTTGCCGTTTTCGTAATACGACATAAAAATATCATGTCCTCCCATGGTTTTGTGACCATTGGAGCTGAAAAATAATGTTTTTCCATCGGGATGTATGTACACACCAATTTCATCGTAAGGAGTATTGATAGTAGGACCTAAATTTACAGGAACTCCCCATGAGGTTCCTTCTTTTTTTACCATATAAATATCGCCATGTCCAAATCCTTCTTTTTCTCGCTCGCTAACAAAGAACATAGTATTTCCATCGGCAGTAATACAAGCAGAGCTTTCGAAATAGCTAGAATTAATGAGTTTGTTGAGTATCGGTTTTGGTTCGCTCCATTCTCCTGTTGGATTTTTAACTGAATAATAAATATCACCACTTTGTGTTACATTGGGAATATTTTTATAGATGAAGATTGTACTTCCATCGGGTGAAATGCTTGTATTTGCATCGTGATGTTCGGTATTTATTGGTGGACCAATATTAACAGATGGATCCCAGTCTTGTTTTTGTTCGTTCCATTTGGCAATGTAAATGTCATCGTAATACGATTCGGCTTCATAGTCATACTTTCCACCAATATTGTCGGGGCGACGACTTGTGTAAATAAGTGTTTTACCATCGGCAGTAATGGAGGGACATGCATCGACGTATGCAGAATTGATAGAGGGTCCCATATTTTCAACTTTTACTTGAGCGGGACGAGAGATAAGATCTTTAGCAGTCAAACATTGTTGAATTAATACGTTAACATAATCTTTTTCGGCTTGACGTGGAGAAAGTTTCGATTTATATTTATAGTAATAATCTAAAGCTTTATCAATGTCACCATTAAATTGATATGCTTGACCAAGTAACAAATTTGCTTCTTTTTTTATAGTACTATCGAGCTCAACGGCGGTTTTTAAATGAAAAAGAGCACTATCCATCATTTTTAGTTCTGTGTAGCATTGCCCCATTCTAAAATTGAGCATAGCATGGTTGGGATTGCTTTTATATAATTCTCTATAAATCTTTAGAGCACCTAAAAAATTATCATCATTAAATATGACCCATGCTTGTGCGAATTTAACTTTAAAATTTTCGCTTTCTTTTTGAGCAAAGACTTCTTTACCAACAAATCCAGATAAAACAATTAATGCAATAATTAAACCTTTGATAAGCTTCATTGAAGTATGATTTTTATAATTTGCTCGAAAGTTAAGCAAAACTTGTTAAATAATGAAATTTTTTTTAAAGAAACTTATTAATGCAAAATTTCAATAATCCATAAAATTATGCTATAAAGCATAAATTAAATTTATATTCAATCAAAGAAATTCATTTAAATTTGAATAAAAACAAATTAAATGATTATGGAAGTAAGAATTGAAAAAGATACCATGGGCGAAGTAGAAGTTCCAGTAAATGTATATTGGGGTGCACAAACTCAACGATCTATTAATAATTTTAAGATTGGAAATCTGGGCGATCGTATGCCTAAAGAAGTTATATATGCCATGGCAATTGTCAAAAAGGCATCGGCAATAACAAATTATGACTTAGGAATTTTATCAGAAGATAAAAAAAATTGGATTGTTACTGTTTGCGACGAAATATTATCGGGAAAACTGGATGATCATTTTCCTTTAGTTGTTTGGCAAACTGGAAGTGGTACACAAACAAACATGAATTTGAATGAAGTGATTGCCAATAGAGCTCAAGTAATAATGGGCAAAAAATTGGGCGAAGGAAAAACTTATTTGCATCCCAACGATGATGTAAATAAATCGCAAAGCTCAAACGATACTTTTCCTACAGCAATGCATATAGCTGCTTATACAGTATTAGAGCATAAAACTTTACCTGCACTACGAAAGCTGCTGCATACACTTAAATTAAAATCAGAACAATTTAATGACATTATTAAAATAGGTCGTACACATTGGATGGATGCAACTCCGCTAACATTGGGACAAGAATTTTCGGGATATGTGTCAATGCTTAATCATTGCTTAGAAGCCATTGAAAACACAAAAAAACATTTGCTTGAATTGGGCTTAGGTGGTACGGCAGTCGGAACAGGCCTCAATGCACCTAAAGGTTTTGCCGAAAAAGTTGCTCAGAAAATAGCCGAATTAACAGGGTTCCCATTTGTAACAGCTCAAAATAAATTTGAATCGTTATCGTCTCATAATCCTATGGTAGAATTAAGTGGTTCGCTGAAACAAACCGCATCTGTACTTAATAAAATTGCTAATGATATTCGTATTATGGCGTCTGGTCCAAGAAGTGGAATTGGCGAATTGTTGATACCAGAAAATGAGCCAGGAAGCTCAATAATGCCCGGAAAAGTGAATCCTACTCAAATAGAATCGCTGACAATGGTATGTATGCAAGTAATAGCCAATGATTTGGCTGTTACATTGGGCGACATGAATGGCTTTTTTGAATTAAATGTTTATAAACCACTTATAATTTACAATATTTTGCGATCATTACATTTATTGGCCGATGCTTGTATTTCGTTTAATGATAATTGTGCCATAGGCATAGAGCCTAATACAGAAATGTTAAATAAACATCTTGAAAATTCATTAATGTTAGTTACTGCATTAAATCCACATATTGGATATGAAAATGCGGCAAAAATTGCAAAAAAAGCACACGAAGAAGGGAAAACATTACGTCAGGCAGCAATTGAATTAGGATTAGTTACAGACGAACAATTTAATCAATGGGTCGATCCTAAAAAAATGATAGGATAGTTTTGTTTAAAAAAACAATAGTTTTATATAAGCAATACAGCTGTTTGTCAAATATATTAATTTTTTCGTAATTATATTGTAACGTATTTTCTCTGTTTATCGTAAAAAGTAGTGGTTTTATCAAAATTTTATCGTGGATTTAAATAATCATATGTTATTTTGCATTAGAAAAATTAAAATGTTAATGATAGTATTATTATTTTTTTACGTTGTATTGTTATTTTCAGGCTGCAATACTCTTTCAGGTGATAATAAAGCGACTACTGTTGATAGTTCTCCTAAACCGCAACTTGCTACTCTTTCGTTGAGAACAGATGTCCCTGCTGTTTTTACTAACGATTTTTCCGGAATTATCCAATTTATTGAAAAAAGCCTTTTCGATACAGTAACATACGAAATGTATGTGTATAAAAATTTTGTAAAAATAGATAAGTATCGAAAAAACGAAAAATTCGAATCATTAATTATTGACTTATTAGAAAAGAAAATGCATGTATTAAACCATAATAAAAAGTTATTTTCGACAATTACTGTTAATGAAGAAAAATCGACTTTCGATAGCACTTTTAAAGTAATTAAAACAGAAAATGAAAAAACAATTTTAGGTAAAAAATGTAAACAATGGAGGGTAAAAAATATAAAAGAAAATACGGAAATTACATATTGGGTTGATAGTAGTAACTATGGTTTTTATTACTATTTAATTAAAGTTTGGAATTCAACAACAAAACCCAATAAATATTTTCAATTAATCTCAAATTCTTTTGGTACAATGCCTTTGGAAATTATTGAACGAAATACACTTCGAGATATTAAATGCAGCTATTCTGCAACAAAAGTGGAATATTGTAATATAGATTCATCCATTTTTACTATACCATCGAATTACACTCTTTTTTCAAATTAATTTTTTTTGGAATAATTTTTGAAACTCAAAACATCGAAATGCGTTTAAATACGTAAAAATGTAAGATATTTTTATGACGGTAAAGTTAATGATGATATCGTTATTATTGTTTTGTATTCGTGGTTGGTCGCAATCGGATACGATAAATCGTACCGACTCAGAAGGGAAACAACATGGGTATTGGATTATTTATGAAAAGAATTTAAAATCGGAAGAAGGCAGATTTGATCATGGTGTTAGAATTGGGGTGTGGAAAGGATATTATCCAAATGGAAAAATAAAGCACGAAATTACATATCAAAATGGCAAACCTAATGGATATGCAAAATTCTACTACGAAAATGGAAATATAAGCGAGGAGGGAATTTGGAAAGAAAATAAATGGGTTGGCGATTATAAGTATTATCATCCCAATGGGAATATAGCTTACGAATGGAAATACAGCGAAACGGGAAAAAGAACAGGCGTTCAAAAATATTATCACGAAAATGGTAAGTTGATGATTGAAGGCGAATGGAAAGAAGGAAAAGAAAGTGGCACAATTAAAGAATATGATAACAACGGAAAACTTATTGCCGAAAAAACTTTTAATGACGGACAATTAGATGTTGCTTCTGTAAAAATCTACACTTCCGATAACCAAAATATAGCAAAAAAAGAACAAGTAGAACCGAATATAACTCCTGTTGTTCAAGAAACAAAGCAAGTTTCAAACGATATAGGTGTATTTGATGGAAATGGTTTTCATAAAGTTTATACGAAAGATGGAAAATTAGATAGAGAAGGCGAATGGAAAAATGGACGATTAATAGATGGTAAAAAATATTTTTATGATGAAAATGGAAAACTCATCAAAACCACGATATACAAAAACGGCAATGTCGTCAATATAATATACAACAATTAAATGTAAGCTCCGGGTGCTATTAATTGCGGATCAAAGATAGAATTTGTTACAGATGTCTGAGGACTTGTTACGCACCAATTAGAGATGTCAAATTTTGATCCTCGAGATAAGAAGCCTAATTTGAGGTTATTTATATTGATTGTTTGATTTTCGCTAATTTCATGGTAATCGTTATAGGTCATTTCTTCCGAATTAAGAAGAGTAACCATTCCGCTACCTACTACTTCAAAACGTCGGTGAATATCAATTAAAATTGCCGTATCTTCGTCTAATCCAATAGCTTTGGTTTCTACTCCAAGAGCCAACATTTGCATTAATCGAGGGATGCGTTCTCGATTTAAAAAATGTGTATCTATTACTACATCATCGATGAAACCAAAGCCTTTCATATGGCGAACTTTACCTTTAAGAAACCCTTGATAATCGCCATCAAACAGCATGTTTTCTGATGCAGCAGCTGCTCCTGCACTTGTGCCAGCTATTGTTAGCGAGTTTTCAGCGTATCGTTTCATTATGTAGCGGTATAGCTGCGAATTTTTAATGGTAGACACAAGTTTAACCTGATCGCCACCACTAAAAAATACTAAGTTGGCTTCTTGAATTGCTGTTATGTGTTCTTCTTTATCGCATTCGTCTTCGTAGCGAATATCTAAACATGTAAAATTTTCTACATTTAATTTTCGAAATGCTTCTTTATATTGGCTTTCTATTTCATGAGGGTATTGTGAAGCTGTTGGAATTAATACCAAATTTTTGAAATTAGCACATTCAGCAACTTTCGATAACACTTCTAATCGATCGGTTTTATCTTCGGCACCACCTATTAAAATAAGTTTTATTCTCTCCATATATAAATACTCAACCTCGCAAATATAAAGGTTTCATTTTGAAAAGTAATGGTAGAAATAAGAGTTTTTATTGACAATTTTTAACTTTTCGTCAAAAACAAAGTCAGTTTAGATATAAAAGAAAAAAGTTGACTGTTTTCAACAATTATAGATGAATGACTTCGCCATAAGCAGCAGCAGCAGCTTCCATTATCGCTTCGCTCATTGTGGGGTGCGGGTGAATGGATTTAATAAGTTCGTGCCCAGTTGTTTCGAGTGTTTTTGAAACCACTAATTCGGCAATCATTTCTGTTACATTTAATCCTAAGAGATGGGCACCTAGCAGTTCACCATATTGTTCGTCGAAAATGAGTTTTACAAAACCATCGCTATTGCCCGATGCTTTTGCTTTGCCTGATGCAGTGTATGGGAATTTTCCAACTTTAATTTTATAGCCCTTTTCGATGGCTTGTTTTTCGGTAAGTCCAACCGAAGCAACTTCAGGAGTAGTGTATATACAACTAGGAATATTGTTGTAATTGATAGGGACAGGATTCTTACCAGCTATGTGTTCGACGCAGCAAATACCTTCGGCAGAAGCAACGTGAGCTAATGCAGGTGTATTTATGATATCGCCAATAGCATATATTCCTTTGATGTTTGTTTCATAGTATTTTGAAACTTTTATTTTGTTATTTTCCTTTTCTATACCGAGTTCTTCTATGCCAATGTTTTCTAAATTTGGGGTAATACCAACTGCCGATAAAACAACTTCGGCTTCTAAAGTTTTTATGCCTTGTTTTGTTTCGATGCTAACAACTGAATAAGAATCTCTAACATCTACATGAGTTACATTTGCATCGGTTAATATGTCCATGCCTTCTTTTTTGAATATTCTGGCTAATGTTTTGCTTGTTTCTTCGTCTTCGAGAGGCAAAATGTTGGGTAAATATTCGATAAGTGTTACTTTTGTTCCAAGTGTATGGTATAAATAAGCAAATTCGCAACCAATAGCTCCCGAGCCGACAACAATCATAGTTTTTGGAAGCTTAGATAATGTTAAAGCCTCTTTGTAGCCAATTATAAATTTACCGTCTTGTTTAAGTTGTGGCAATTCTTTTGAACGTGCACCAGTAGCTAAGATAATATGCTGAGCAGAGAATTCTTCGCTGCTACCATCTTTTTTCTTAACAATAACAGTTTTTTGCGAAGTTAAAGAGGCAAATCCTTCAATGACATCAATTTTATTTTTTTTAAATAAAAATTGTATGCCTTTGCTCATACTTTCAGCAACGGCTCTGCTTCGTTGTATGATTTTTTCGAAATGGGGGAAAGAATCTCTAACTTCAATACCATAATCTTGGGCATGCTTAGTGTAATGATATACTTGAGCACTTTTAAGCAGTGCTTTGGTAGGTATACATCCCCAGTTTAAACAAATGCCTCCTAGTTCTGCTTTTTCAACAACTGCTGTTTTAAAACCTAATTGCGAAGCTCTAATGGCAGCTACATATCCACCCGGTCCGCTACCAATTACAATTAAATCGTAAGTCGTCATAACTATTTTTTTATAAATTTTAATTTATATGAATTTTCTACAGTTTCAATATGTAAAAAGTATATGCCTGATGGTAATGTACTTACATCAATTTTATCAAACGAATTGTCAACACTAAGCAAGTTTTGATGTAATAAGTTGTAAATATTAACTTTATTTATGGCAAATTGCGATTTTATTGCAATAAATTGTGAAGTTGGATTGGGAAATACATTAATGCCAACTGGTAAAGTGAATGGAATATTAGTAGGAATAAGAGCAATAGTATCGGTAATTATAGAGTTACAATACGTGTTTGATGCTGTTAGTGTAACGATATAATTCCCACTGTTTGAATATATGTGATATGGGTTTGGGTCGTTACTTGTTTGACCGTCGCCAAAATCCCAAAAATAAAAATTAGCATATTGACTGTTATTTTGAAAAACAACATAAAATGGAGGTTGTTGATTAATTACTGTCCATGTAAAATCGAGTTCGGGGGTTTGTAAAACATATATGGTGTCTGTAAAGGTACTAAATCCGTTAGTGTTGTGACTAACCAAAGTAATGGGGTAGGCTCCGCTCTGATTAAAAACAACAGTAGGGTTGGGCAAATTTGTATATGAAGGATACCCTCCTGTAATGTACCATTCAACAGAATCTGCAAATAAACTTTCGTTATACAATGTTAAGGGAGTGTGAGCACAGATAGAATCGAATTGCAAAGTAAAGTGTGCGGTAGGTAGTCCGCCATTAGGTATGCAGGTAGCACCATCGGATGAGTAAACAGTTGACCACAAACCAGCATTATTTTTAGCTTTTATATTTATGTAATAAGTTTGATTGATTTGTAATGCCAATGTTATGCTAAAATAAGTGTGGGTAGCATTGTTTGTCCATGAAAGCACATCGGCAAGTCCTGGTTGAGTGCCAATAGAATACCAGTATTCAGCAATTCCAGAATGTGGGTCATCAAATTCGTCCCAATTGGCTGCTATGGTGGTTGTAGTAGAAATGGTATCGGTATCGGGACCTAAGCCGTCTCTGATATTTGACAAATTTTGGGGTGGAGTCCAATCAACATTCAGATCGTGATAAGCAATGGTAGAAAGGTTATTATTTACATCAACAACGATAGATTTAATTTTTGCACTGGAAGTTTGTGGATTAGGATTTTGGTAACGAATGTCTTTTGTGTTTCCTCCAACAGTTACAGTAACACTTGCTGCTCTGGATCGATAAACTTTTAATTCAGTAACATTTATTTTACAATTCCCCGTTCTAAAACTTATGTAATTGCCATTAGTAGAATAGGGTGAACTGTCGGTCCATGAACCGAGAAAAACATCATCTCGCCAAACACATATTTTTCCTGTGATGCGGTCGTACGTAATTTTAAAATCGTACATTTGATTGAGATTTGTAGCAATGTTATTGATAGTATGCTTTAGTTGAAATGTATCATTTATAACTTTATAGAATTGCAATTGTTGATCGTCCACTCGAAACCATACAAAATAAGAATTGCCTCTATTGGCTAAATTGGCATTATCGCTGAAGAAATGAAAACCAAAACGCTTATTTGTTCCACTACCTGAGATTTTTGCTTTAAAGTGATATAAATAACGATTAGATAAAGTTTGATTAAGTGGAGCATAAATGTTGGTATTGGATAAATTTTCATCAGATTGATGGAGTTCGCCATTTTGAACGGTCCAAGTTCCATTGTATATGGTCCAGTTTGATTGCAGAATATCGAAGTTATCGCCAAAAAAGCCACGTTGATAGTTGGCACCCCAATATAATCCGTCGAAGTCGAGTACCTGATAAAATGCTTTATCTATATTTATATTGTCATTGTCGATAAAATTTGCAGTAAAATCTTGTGTTTTCCAATTTCCGAGAGTGTTTATAGTGGTAGTAGGTGGAATATTGTCTATTATGCATTGCCATTTTGCCATAAAACCAGAGGCAGTTGTGCTTCCGTCACTTTTAAATCTGATTGTTAAAGCTGGTTGAGTAGTTTGAATTGTACCAGGATTATTAGTGCCAGTATAAGCCCCAATAAGCGGAGATGTTGTAGAACTTCCATCGTAAAGCCATAAAGTATCTTTAGTTTCAAGGTTAAATGATTGAAAAGTTAATTGAACCGATGAGGCATTGGATGGTTGAATGGTATATGTGTAAGATTCATTGTTATAATAATTTCTATCTGGTCCACCCATATCAAAGATAGTATCAACACAGTTGTTTGTAAAGCAAGTAGTTAATTTTTCTTCAATTTTATTCCACAAATCAGGATATCCGTCGTCATAACCTAACGCCCAAATAGCAATTCCTGCGATGCCTCTTTTCCAAACCAATTCAAATTTTTTACCAAGTGTATAACCATCATCTATCCAGCATTGACGCCATGACGAACCGTCATTAAAAACGTAGTATGGAACATAACTAGTATAATTAAATTGTTTGTTGTTTGCTGTATAATAACCCGAGGAATTATTTTTAACAGTTTTGTATGTACGTGATGAACCTGTGCCTGTAGTACTGGAAGGAACAGAGCTTCCCGAAGTTGTCCATTCAATTCCGTAGTATGGTAAGCCAAGTACTAATTTATTAGCTGGAACTCCTGCATTTAAGTAATAAGTTATACTTTTAGTTACATTGTAGTCGTACGAACTGGTTAAGCTATATAATGGTGAAGTAGGTCCTGCTGTTGAGCTTCCACTATAGTAATAATCATAACCCATAATAGTAAATAAGTCAACATAGTTTTTTAGTGTTGGTATATCGAACACATTATTCCAATCGACAGAATAAAGGCATAAACTGACTTGCGAATTGGGAATTTGGCTATGAAATTGATTACATAAGTCAATCATAAAATTAGTAAAATTGGTTTTTTGAGATGAAGGCAAACCTTCAAAGTCAATATTTACACCATGAGCACCACGTTGACTTACTAAACTTATTAAATTATTGATGAGTGTTTGTTTTGCAGTGCTATTGGTAAGAAATGTAGCATGATCGCTAAAAAGGGTAACGCAAAGATTAACCCTAACACCATGTGCCAATGCTTGTGTTACAACGTTTGCAGTAGACCAGTTATTGGTTGATGTAGCATTTCCAGTATTTGGATTTACAGCATAACAAAAATATGATAAATCTGTAAGCAAAGACCAATCGTAATTAGCTTCAAGTCCATTAGACCAATAAGGATGCCATCCAAAAACAATTTTGTTTAATGTGCAAGCTTTGCTTTTAGTACGTCCGTTGGGTTTGAATTCGCCTCGTATTGCATTCCAATCTTCATCGGTTTCAACCGAAAACTGACTATAATATTCTAATTCTTGCTGTCGAATACTTTTGAACGGTTGTGAATATAAAACATTAAAAGACAAAAAAATAAGAATAGCACCACAAAATTTTACCATAGTTAAATGTTTTTTTCAAAAATAATTTCTTTTTTTTAATTTACGTAAGACATTTAAACAAGGTATGTGCATAATTTTAGTAAAGTTCTGAAATACACACGAATATAAAAAATAAGTTAAAAAAAACTTTGAAATATTTTGTAGATAATCAATACTTATTTATTTTTGAAGTTAATTTTTTATGTAACGACTATGAAACAGTTATTTGGTATTTTATGCCTGACTTTCATTATAGCGAAGGTTTTTTCTCAAACAGAAGTTGAAGTTGTCAATCAAACGAAAAAGTCGGAATTAGATAGCAATCTTATTAAGTGGAAAGCTGCATTAATAAAAGATTCTATATTGCAAGCTCAAAAAAATAAAGTAATAAATGTTTGGTGGGCAGATAAAGTTATTGCGTTTTCCTCGCAATATTCTAAAACCGATAGGGCTGCTTATCAGGCGTTAGGTGCACCCAATGTTTATCCAACTGGTGGCGATGCATATACAAACTGGTGTACTAAAGAAGTTGATGGGAAGGAAGTAGATAAGAATGCGTTTATTCGGGTTGGTTTTAAAAGTCCTGCTCAAGTTCAGCAAGTAGTAGTTGTTGAGGGTTCCAATCCTGGTGCTGTAACAAAAGTAATTGTTTATGGAGAAAAAGGACAATCACAAGTTGTGTACGAATCACAACCACGCAATTTAGGGCTACGGACAAGAATGTTAAATATATTTTTACCACAACCAACAGACTTTTATGTAAAAGAAGTTGAAGTAAGATTAGATCCACTAGCTGTAATTGGTCGAAATGGAATAGATGCTATAGGTATATCCGATAGCAAAGACAGTGTAAAATGGAGTATAAATGTTGTACCCAATTTGGAATTTACTTCAAAGCCCGAAAATTTAGGTGATGCAATTAATTCAATTTACGATGAAGTAGCTCCTATGATATCACCCGATGGGAGAACAATATTTTTTGTTCGCAAGTTTCACCCCGACAATGTAGGTGGCAACAAAGACGAAGATGACATTTGGTATTCGGTAAAAGATGATAATGGGAATTGGACACCAGCTAAAAACATTGGTGCACCATTAAATAATCAATATAACAACTTTGTGCAGTCAATAACACCCGATGGTAATAGCCTATTGTTGGCAAATGTATATAACAAAGATGGTTCTACAGGACCAGGTGTTTCGTTAACATACAAAACTCGTCAAGGGTGGGCATTCCCCGAAAAACAAACAATAGACGATTTTTACAACATGAGTCCATTTGCCAATTATTTCTTATCGAACGACGGACAGTTTTTAATTATGGCACTCGAACGCAAAGATTCTTATGGTGAATTGGATTTGTATGTTAGTTTTCGAAAAGGAGATAATCGTTGGTCAAAACCATTAAATTTAGGCCCAATTATTAATACTTCAGTAAACGATTACTCGCCATTTTTAGCAGCCGACGGAGTTACACTTTATTATTCAACTGCTGGCAAGTCGGGATATGGCAAAGAAGATATATTTATGACTACTCGTTTAGATGACACATGGCAAAATTGGACCGAACCAATGAATTTAGGACCTGTGCTTAATAGCTCCGAAAGCGACACCAAATACAACATTCCTGCATCGGGCGAATATGCATATTTGTCGTCAACTAAAGGCTCAAAAGGTAAAAACGATATTTTTCGAATAAAATTACCTTCAAAAGCTAAGCCCAAACCAGTTGTTCTTATTTCTGGCAAAGTTTTAAATGAGAGAACAAATCAACCTGTTGATGCACGAATTATTGTTGAAGAATTACCTGGTGGCAAAGAAGTGGCAGTTGCGCGAACCGATCCCAATACAGGAGAATTTAAAATTATTCTTCCTGCAGGTAAAAAATACGGATTTAGAGCTATAGGTCTTGGTTTCTTCGATGTAAATAAGTATATCGATTTAAGTGATGTTACAGAGTACACCGAAATAGAAGACGAAATGTTGCGATTATCGCCTATAGAAGTAGGTTCAGTTGTTCGATTGAATAATATTTTCTTCGAATTTGCAAAAGCTGTATTACTTCCCGAATCATTTCCTGAATTAGACCGTACCGCAGAGTTTCTAAAAAATAATCCTACAATTGAAATTGAAATCGGTGGACACACCGACGATATTGGTTCGGAAAAAACTAATCAGATACTATCTGAAAAACGCGCCAGAGCCGTTGCCGATTACTTAATTAGCAAAGGTGTAGACCCAAAACGTATGACCGTAGTTGGTTATGGCGAATCGCGTCCTATAGCATTCAATACCGACGAAGAAGGAAGAGCAATGAATCGAAGAGTTGAATTTAAAGTTATGAAAAAATAATTCTTCGGGCATAAGCAAGTTCATGCTTTAGGTATTTTGATTTTTTCCATTTTATATGCAAATTTGTGCTTTATTAATTAAATTATACTTATATGTCAGGTCATAATAAGTGGTCAACTATTAAGCGAAAGAAGGGTGCTTTAGACGCCAAAAGATCGAAGATATTTTCTAGAATTATTAAAGAAATACAAATTGCAATAAAAGAAGGAGGTCCCAATCCGGAAGCTAATCCTCGGTTGCGTCTTGCAATACAAAATGCCAAAGGAGCAAACATGCCTAAAGAAAATATTCAGCGAGCAATATCAAAAGCCAATTCCGAAGGTGGGAATTTGCAGGAAGTTACATTTGAAGGCTATGCTCCAGGAGGTGTTGCTATATTTATAGAATGTTTAACAGATAATAATAATAGAACTGTTAGCAATATTCGAGCCATATTTAACAAGAGAGGGGGGAATTTAGGGACCAATGGATCGCTTAGCTTTTTATTTGAAAGAAAAGGTGTTTTTACCATTCCCAAAACGCAAATAAAAAATATGGAAGAATTTGAACTTGAAGTAATTGACGCAGGGGTGGAAGATATTGAAGACAACGACGATATTCTTATACTGACCTGTCCGATGGAAAGCTTTGGTAAAGTGAATAAGAAGCTAGAGGACATGAAAATAGAACCAGAAAACGCAGAATTAAGACGAATACCCAATGATTATAAGCGAGTTGACTTAGAAACTGCCCAAAAAGTTTTAAAAATGATTGAAGAATTTGAAGATAATGACGACGTTCAAAACGTTTGGCACAATTTAGAAATGACCGACGAAATTGTTAATTCTATGGATTAGCATGCAGATTTATTTTTCAACGTTAGGATGTAAATTAAATTACACAGAAACCTCTGCACTAAAACAAATAGCTTGTAACGAAGGATATACTGTAACATCGAATGTGTATGATGCAAATATTATTGTCGTAAACACATGTACAGTAACGCACACAGCCGATAAAAAATCAAGATATGCCATACGACATTTGCATCAATTAAATCCACAAGCAGCAATAATAGTTACCGGATGTTATGCCGATACCGATGCTGAAGTTGTAAAAAGTATAGAAGGAGTTACAGTAGTATTTTCAAATCAGCAAAAGCAAAATTTTGCTCAAATACTTAAAAAGTTATCAGAAATAAAAACGGCAGATAATAACAATAATTTTTTTAAAGCATATTCTGTAGGCGGAAGGACACGTTCTTTTTTAAAAGTTCAAGATGGATGCAATTATTTTTGTTCATATTGTAAAGTTCCTTTTGCACGTGGCAGAAGCCGAAATGTTTCAATTAAAGAAATATTAGAACAAGTTAAAGAAATTGAAAAACATCAGGTAAAAGAAATTGTATTATCAGGTATTAATATTGGCGATTTTGGACATTCTACAGGTGAAACATTTTTAGAATTAATAAAAGCATTGGAAGAAAATACAAATATTCCCAGATTTAGAATTTCTTCGATAGAACCCAATTTGCTTACGTACGAAATAATTGATTTTGTTTTAAAATCAAAACGTTTTATGCCTCATTTTCACATACCGCTTCAATCGGGATCTGATATAATATTAAAGCAAATGAACCGTAAGTATACTAAGAAACAATTTATTGATAAAATTGAATATATTCGTTCAAAATCTTTAGATGCAGCAATTGGAATTGATGTTATTGTAGGTTTTCCGGGAGAAACAGAAGTTTATTTTAACGAAACGTTCGAATTACTGGAAAACATTGAGTTTTCTTATTTGCATGTGTTTGAATATTCTGATCGTAAGGGGACTAAGGCTTTTGAACTCAATTCCAAAGTAAAAGATAAAGAAAAGAAAGAACGAAGTGTGCTGCTACGAAATTTATCGCAACAAAAAGAGAAAGCTTTTGCATTAAAATTTATAAATACTCGCAGAAAAGTATTAGTCGAAAAAAAACACGACAGTCATTTCATTACAGGCCTTACAGATAATTATTTGAACGTAAAAATTCCCTATAATTCAAAATTTATTAACGAAATAGTTGATGTATTATTGATTTGTTGGGATGCTGAACATGAAATGTTAATTGGTAAAGTATGATGAATGCAGAAAAATTATGTTTAAAATCGTGCGAAATAATTGAGCAAGTGGCTGAATTTATCATTCACGAATGGAATGTCTTTTCGTGGCAGGATGTGGAAACTAAAGGACTTCATAATTTTGTAACCTATATTGATAAAAAAAGTGAAGAACAGTTGGTAAATAAACTTAGCAATCTCTTGCCAAATTCTACTTTTTTGACCGAAGAAGAAACTATTGAGCAACAAAAAAGCACAACGACGTGGATAATAGATCCACTCGATGGAACTACAAACTATATTCATCGGTTGCCTCCCGTGGCTATTTCTGTTGCTTTATATGAAGAAAATATGCCCAAACTAGGCATAATTTACGAAATAAGCCAAAAAGAATGTTTTTATACGTGGGGTGATGGAAAAGCTTTTTTAAATAATAAACAAATATTCGTTAGTTCGAGAAATGCTATTAAAGATGGTTTAATCGCAACAGGTTTCCCTTATTACGATTACTCACGATTATTAGGCATGCATCAATCGCTCGAATATTTTTTTAAACACAGTCATGGAGTTAGGCGGTTAGGTAGCGCTGCTACAGACTTAGCTTATGTTGCTTGCGGAAGATTTGAAGCGTTTTATGAATATGGGCTTAATCCGTGGGATGTTGCTGCGGGCGCTTTTTTGGTTCAACAAGCAGGAGGAAATGTCAGTGATTTTAAGGGAGGAAACGATTTTTTATATGGAAAAGAAATTATTGCTACAAATGCATTGGTATATGATGAATTTTTGAAGCTAATACAAAAATTTTTCTGTAATCGTTGATATTTTTTTTCATTCTATTATTGTGTAACTTTACATAAGCAATTATAATATATATGAAAAAGAATTGGATAGTAGTTATTTTATTTATATTTCATTTGCCTTTATGGGCAATTAAATCGTATTATTATTATGTTTCATTTTACGATACGGAAGCAAAACCTTACGTTGAAATGTACATAACTTTTATTGGAAAATCGCTTCAATATCAAAGAACTGATGTTGGATATAAAGGATGTATTCAGCTAACTATTGTGTACAAACAGGAAGGAATAATCAAACATTTTGATAAACTGTTTATTGATGCACCATTGATAAATGACTCAACTGAAAAAAAAGATTTTGTATATGTTCATCGAATGTTTGTCGAACCAGGTATATATAACTTAGAACTAATTGTTAACGATACATTAAACAAAAATTCTGATGGCGAAAACAGATTTTACGATGTAGTTCAAATATTTCCTTTAAACGATGATATTACGTGCTCAGGAATTCAATTTATAGAAAAAGCTGTACCAACAGAAAAAGAAACTATGTTTAGTAAAAGTGGCTATGATTTATATCCATATATGACCGATTATTTCCCATCTAATGTTAATAAAATACAAGCATACATAGAATTGTACAATACTCAAAAAAAATTATCAGACGAAGAATTTTTAGCTAAAGCTTATATTCAAAAAATATACGCATCGAATCCGTATGAACAGTTTGTGCAAATTAAAAGATTAAAGCCTCGTGCAATAGTTCCATTTATATTTGGTTTTGATATAACTTCATTGCCATCAGGGAATTATTATCTTACAGTAGAATTAATTAACAAGAACAATCAAGTACTGGCATCGCAAAAAGTATTTTTTCAACGCAGCAATCCTTCTTTTGATCGTTCGAAGTTAGTGGTTGAAGAGGACGAAATAAAAACAAGTTTCATTGGCAGGTATCACAATATCGATACACTAAAAGACTTTATTCTGTGTTTATTTCCAATTGCCAATAATATTGAATGGGACAGAGCGTTGCAAACAATACAATCGAAAGATGTAGCACAAATGAAACGGTTTATTTTAGAATTTTGGAAAACAAGAAATGTATTAAATCCTGAAGAAGAATGGAATAAGTACAAAGTACTTGTTGACTATGTCAATCGTTTGTATAGCACTCAGGTAAAAAAAGGCTACGACTCTGACAGAGGAAGAGTTTATTTAAAATATGGCGCTCCAAACAATATTATCGAAAGTAAACATGAGCCTTCGGCATATCCATACGAGATTTGGCATTATTATGTAATTGGCAATCAGCGCGATCGTAGGTTTGTATTTTACAATCCTACCTTAGTAGGAAACGATTATATTTTATTGCATTCTGATGTACGAGGCGAAATTTATGATAAAAATTGGGAACGTCGCCTTAGCAGTCGAAACAATTCTATGTATAACTTTAATGCTACCGAGAGCGACGACCAATATGGTAGTAGAGCCCGAGAAAATTTCAGAAATAAATAAAGCTAATTTTTTAATACACCTAACTTTTTCCCTACTTTAGTAAATGCTTCTACGCATTGGTCAATATGTTCGAATTCGTGTGCTGCCGATAGCTGAACGCGTATTCGTGCCAATCCTTGAGGGACAACAGGATAATAAAAGCCTATAACGTAAATGCCTTCGTTAAGAAGTTCTGCTGCAAAATCTTGCGATAATTTAGCATCGTAAAGCATAACAGCAACAATTGCCGATTGTGTAGGTTTAATATCGAACCCAGCTTGTTGAATTTTGTTCATGAAATAGTTTACATTGGCATGTAATTTTTCTTGAAGTACATTGGTAGAGGCCATCATATCAAACATTTTTATTCCTGCAGCCACAACCATTGGAGGTAGTGAGTTGGAAAACAAGTAAGGACGTGAACGTTGACGGAGCATGTCTATGATTTCTTTCCGACCTGTTGTAAAACCACCGATTGCACCTCCAAAAGCTTTGCCTAATGTGCCTGTTATTATATCAACTTTACCACGGCAATTATATAATTCTGTAACACCACGTCCTGTTTTGCCTACTACTCCTGCAGAGTGCGATTCATCTACCATGACCAAAGCCTGGTATTTTTCAGCCAATTCAATAATTTTATCCATGGGAGCAACATTGCCATCCATCGAAAACACTCCATCGGTTACAATAATACGAAAACGTTGTGCCTGAGCTTCTATAAGTTTTTGTTCTAAATCGTTCATGTCGGCATTATTATATCTATAACGAACAGCCTTGCATAAACGAACTCCGTCAATTATAGAAGCATGATTCAATGCATCGGAAATTATGGCATCTTGTTCGTTAAATAAGGGTTCAAATACACCACCGTTGGCATCAAAACATGCAGCATATAAAATGGTATCTTCGGTACCGAAAAATTCGGCAATTTTTTGTTCTAATATTTTATGCAAGTCGGTTGTTCCGCAAATAAAACGAACACTCGACATTCCATAGCCATGGCTGTCGAGTGCTTTCTTTGCTGCATCAATAAGTTCTTTGTTATTTGATAGTCCTAAATAATTGTTGGCACAAAAATTTAAAACTTCCTGACCAGTATTAATTTTAATTTTGGCACCTTGGGGACTAACTAAAATGCGTTCGTTTTTATATAAACCAGCATCTTTTATTTTTTGTATTTCTTCTTGTAAATATTGTTGAAAGTTTCCGTACATAATATCTCCTCCTAAAATAATGGTTTTACTTTCGGAAAGTTATGATCGAAACGAATTTGTTTAGGTTTATCAATAAAATATGAAAGAAAATCTACATATCGTTCGTTGAATTGAAAATCTTCAGGATCGTAATAAATTTCTGGAAGTGATTGGTTTCCAATATTGCCCATATCGAGAGTATCGGTATTATATACTTCTAATTCTTGATAGGTAGATAATTTAGATAGGACAGGCATTTTGCCATAATCTTCGCGAATCATTAAATCAACGACTTTATCGGCAAGAGCACTTACCAAACGGCGGTCGTAATTGCGGCAGTCGCCCGAACGAGCCAAATAACCTAAATTTTGAGCACGTGCATCTATGCCTGTTGCTTTTGTTATTTCGCTAGCGATAACACCACTCACCCCTCCAAAACGCGGATGACCATATTCGTCAACTTCGCTGCTGGCATATACTACATCTACTTTACCTGTTTTTTCGTCGTACCAACGAACTCCCTCAGCAACCGCTAAAAGTAAGTATTGTTTTTTCGATTTGTAATATACTTCTTTTACTTTTTCGAAAAAGGCTTGTTTGCGTTCTTTGGTAATAGGGAATTCAGGAATAAGACAAATCTGTGCTCCTCCCATAACAGCAGCACCTGTAAGCCATCCTGCATCGCGTCCCATGATTTCAATAACCATGATCCGTGAATGCGATTCGGCAGTTGTTGCTAAACGAGTTACAAATTCTGCAACACCTTTTGCCGCTGAAGGGAACCCAGGACAAAGAACAGCTTCAATTAATTCTCCATTGTAATTGTGGATGGTTTTGGTTTTTAAATCATTATCAATAGTTTTAGGAAATCCTATAACGGGAATTCCTTCCATTTCATACAAACGTTTAGCAGCTCCGTTTGTATCGTCGCCACCAATAGTAACTAATACGTCTATCCCATAGCGTTTCAGGTTTTTGATAATTTGTTCTATTCTGGAAGGATCTGAGCCTGAAAAAGGATTTGTGCGGCTACTTTTAAGAGCTGTACCACCATATACTCCATCATAAGGCTGATTGGTTAAATCGACAACGTCGCCATCGCCTAACAACCCTTTCCACCCTCTGCGAATGCCATAAACTCTGAATCCAAGAGCCGAAGCACGACTTTTTATGCCCTCAATGCTCGCATTTAAGGCAGCTGTATCGCCACCTCCTGTTAATATTGCTAAGGTTTTACCTTCATAAGGACGTTTTAATAATGCCATAGAAAACTTAGTTTTAGTTTTTTCAAAAATACATATTTTTTGAAAAATATTTTTACGAAAATTTTTATGCGCTTATAATTTGATAGATTTTTCGACAAAAATGTATTTTTTTTCGTATCTAAGAGAAAGAATATCTTACAAATAATCTGTTTTAAAAATATAATCTTGATTTTAAGTCAACAAACAGGGTAAAGGAATTGATAAAAATATTTTAACAGTCAGAAAATCAATGCAATAAAAAAGTTATTAACAAAGTGGTAAAAAATGGGAAATATTGTATTAAAGTGGGAAAAAAATGATTATTTTTGGGTATTAAAATTTAAACATGATTACTTTCATCGGCGATTATCCTTGTAAGGTTGATTCTAAAGGCAGAATCTTGCTTCCGGCTGCATTTAAAAAGCAGATGGGAGAGAGGGTTATCGACCGGTTTGTTGTTAAAAAGGCAATTTTCGAAAAGAGTTTATGGTTGTACCCATACGAAGAGTGGGAACGTCAAATCAGTATACTTCGTTCGAAAATAAATCCATATAACAGAGCTCATGCTGAATTTTTAAGAGAATTTTTTAAAGGAACTGCCGAAATTACTCTAGATAATAATAATCGCTTACTTATTCCCAAACGATTGCTCGAATGGGCTAGTATACATACAGATGTTGTTTTAGTTGGACAAGACGATAAAATTGTAATATGGGATAAGCAATCGTACGATAAGCAAACATTGAGCGATGAAGACTTTGCAGCGTTAGCAGAAAAAATTTTAGGAGGCAATGATAATACTGTCAAGTAACGATGAGCATGTATCATGTGCCCATATTACTTAACGAAGTAATTCATGGACTCCAAATTAAAAAAGGCGGAGTTTATGTTGATATGACTTTTGGAAGTGGCAAGTATTCTAAGGCAATATTAGATGCAGAGAGAAAAGTAAATGTAATTGCTTTTGATTGTGATAGCGATGCTTTAGCTAACAAATGGCAAGATAAGCGATTGAAATTGTTTCATGCCAATTTTCGTTTTTTTAATCATTTTCTTGATTATTTGAATATTGAAAAAATTGATGGTATAGTTGCCGATTTAGGTGTTTCGTCACATCAGTTCGATACAGCCGAAAGAGGCTTTTCATTTCGCTTTAACACGAAGCTCGATTTGAGAATGAACTCACATGCTAAATTCGATGCCACAACGATTATAAATACATATTCGTTCGATGAGCTGAATAAAATTTTGTTTGAATATGGCGAAATAAAAGAATCTAAGTTAATAGCAAAAGAAATTATTGCCATCCGTGAGCAAAAACCTATAACTACAACTCAACAGTTGGTAGAACTATTAAAACCTTATGTAAAAAATGGAAAAGAGCATAAATTTTATGCAAAAGTGTTTCAGGCATTGCGAATTGAAGTAAATGACGAACTTAATGCACTGAAAGAAATGCTCAATAAATCTATTGATTATTTAAACACAGGTGCTCGCTTTTGTATTGTTACTTATCATTCACTTGAAGATGGAATAGTAAAAAACTTTTTTCGCACAGGAAATACTGACGGTTTAATTACCAAAGATGTAAAAGGGAACGTAGTGGGAGAAGTGTTTCGAAATATTACAAAAAAGCCCATAACTCCAAATGAACAAGAATTACACGAAAATCAACGAGCCAGAAGTGCAAAACTCAGAATAGCCGAACGATTATGAGCAATAATAATCAAAATAGCGAAAAAGAAGCTAAAAGAAAAGGCATATTGCGATCAATTATTGATGGCTCATTTCTTTCCAGAGAAATCGTATTTAAAAATATTTGGTTTATTGTTTTTCTGGTTTTTCTGGGACTCATTTACATTGCTAATAGAAATCATGCCGAAAAGATAGTTCGCGAAACAGTTAGATTGAAAAAAGAAGTTGACGAATTAAAATCGGAACAGCTCTCTATTACTTCAACATTAATGAAAATATCGCAACAAAGCCAAGTCGAGAGCTTGGTTGTAAAGTATAATTTAGATTTAGTTTCGTCAGAAGAGCCACCATATAAAATAACCGTAGCATGCCCGAAATAAGAAAAGAAATATTATTAAGGTTTACGGTAGTGTATTTGGCTATAATTTTATTTGGCATTTTTGTATTGTTTAAAGTATTGTATTTACAGCTTTTTGAGGGAAATTACTGGAAATCGAAAGCATTAGAACTATCACAAAAAAATGTAATTATTCCACCAACTCGGGGCGATATTTTATCAATAGATGGTAAAGTATTAGCGACATCGGTTCCATATTACGAAATACGAATGGATTTTAGAGCAGAAGGATTAAAAAAAGATACGTTTTATAAATATGTCGATTCATTGAGCATTTATTTAGCTCAGATATTTAAAGATAAAAGCCAAAAAGAATATCGTAGCGAATTAGTATCTGCATATAAAAGGGGCGAAAGATATTATTTAATCAAACGAAAAGTTGATTATCAAATTTATAAAAAATTAAAACAACTACCACTTTTCCGTTTAGGCCAAAATAAAGGAGGTTTTATTGCTCAGCAAATTTTTACCAGATTGAAACCTTACGGTAATCTCGCAGCAAGAACGATTGGTTATGTAACAAAAGATAGGGTTGTAGTTGGAGTAGAAGGTGCATTCGATAGTTATTTACGAGGGAAAGAAGGCATTCAGTTTATGCAACGCTTATCGGGAAATGTATGGATGCCTATAAATAATGGGAATGCTATAGAACCAAAGGACGGTTTTGATGTAATTACTACTATTGATGTAAATATACAAGATGTTGCTCATCATGCATTATTAACTCATCTTCAAAAACACGCTGCAGCGTATGGTTGTGTAGCGGTAATGGAAACTCATACAGGCGAAATAAGGGCAATTGCCAATTTACAATACGATAGTGTGAGCAATAAATACATCGAAAAATTCAACTTTGTAATTGGCGAAAGCGTTGAACCAGGCTCTACATTTAAGTTAGTTTCAATGTTAGCAGCTTTAGAAGAAGGTTGTATAAAAATTACCGACACAATAAATACAGGGAACGGCATAGTATCTTACTATGGTGTAAAAATGAAAGATTCGCATGAAGGAGGATATGGAAAAATCACTGTGTCCGACATTTTTGCTTATTCGTCTAACGTAGGAACATCGAAAATTATTAAATCATGTTTCGATAAAAATCCAAAAGCCTTTATCGAACGAATTTATTCTCTCGGATTACAAGATAAATTAGGCTTAGATGTGAAAGGTGAAGGTATTCCAATTATTAAAGATCCAAGCGATACTTCATGGTCGGGTTTAACTCTACCGTGGATGTCTATAGGCTATGAAGTGAAATTAACACCTATGCAAATTCTGACTTTATATAACGCTGTTGCCAATAACGGTGTTATGGTAAAGCCCAGGCTTATCAAAGAGCTGCGTTATCATGGCGAAACCTATAAGAAGTTTGATACAGAAATTATTAATCCAAACATTTGTTCGAAAGAAACGTTACATGCACTTAAGAAAATGTTAGAAGCAGTAGTTGAAAAAGGAACTGCTAAAAATTTAAACAATACACCATATAAAATTGCTGGTAAAACAGGAACTGCACAAATTGCAAGAGGAAAATATGGTTATCGCGACGAAAACGCACAAAAAACTTATCGAGCATCGTTTGTTGGTTATTTCCCTGCCGATGCACCAAAATTTAGTATTATCGTTGTAGTAAACTCACCTTCAAGAAGCGTGTATTATGGAAATGTTGTGGCAGGTCCAATTTTTAAAGAAATTGCCGATAAAATTTATGCAACGCATGTAGAGATTCAAAAGAATTTTCATCAAATAGCTCAAACCGATACATTTTTGCCTGATGGGAAGACAGGATATGCAATGGATTATGTAAATATTTGTAAGCTGCTTAAATGGTCATACAGCTATAACTTGTCTTCAGAATGGGTTGTGCCATCGTGCGATTCAAAAAAAATAGCATTCAAACCGTACGGCATCAACAACCATAAAAAAATTATGCCCAATGTTGTGGGCATGGGATTGCGCGATGCGATGCATGTGTTAGGGAACTTAGGTTTAGAAGTTAGAGTGGTAGGAAGAGGTAAAGTAAGAAAGCAATCAATACCGTCAGGAACAAGTGTTGATAAAGGCGATATGGTTTATTTAGAATTAAGTTAAACATGAAAGATATCAGAAGCATATTGCAACAAATTAATACACTCGAAGTACGAGGCGAATTTGCTAATCCTAAGGTTAATAAAATATTTATTGATTCTAAAAAAGTAAAACCAAATTCGTTGTTTATTGCAATCAAAGGTACTACAACCGACGGACATGATTTTATAGATGATGCAATTGTAAACGGTGCAAGATTTATAGTATGCGAGCGTATACCTTTCGACACTCGAAGTGATGTGTTGTATATTAAAGTAGAGAATACAAGAAAAATTGCTGGTATCATTGCTTCCATATATTACGATCATCCATCAACAAAGCTAAAAGTAATTGGCGTAACTGGAACCAATGGAAAAACTACCGTAGCTACCCTTTTATATCGCTTACATCGCTTAATGGGCAAAAAATGTGGATTAATTTCTACGGTTGTAAATTATGCCGACTCGAAGCTTTTTCCTGCTACACATACTACACCCAATCCTGTTGAATTGCAACGATTACTAGGAAAAATGGTAGAAGCACGTTGCGAATATTGTTTTATGGAAGTTAGCTCACATGCAGTCGATCAACACCGTATTGAGGGCATCAAATTTCATGGAGCAATTTTTACAAATATTACACACGATCATCTCGATTATCATAAAACTTTTGAAAATTACTTGCAAGCTAAAAAAGCATTTTTCGATCATTTGCCAGAGACGGCATTTGCACTAACGAATATAGACGACAAAAATGGTCGAATAATGGTGCAAAACACAAAAGCGAAGATTTATACTTATGCGTTAAAAACATTAGCCGATTTTCATGTTAAGATTATAGAAAAGCATCTTAACGGAACTCTTTTGCAATTCGATAAAACAGAAGTTTTTGTTAATCTGATAGGCGAATTTAATGTGTACAACTTACTAGCAATTTATGGAACATCGATATTGCTCGGATTTTCTAAAGAAGAAGTTCTATTATACCTAAGCATGCTTAAGCCTGTTGACGGAAGGTTTGAGTATTTTGTTTCGAAAGAAGGGAGTACGATAATCGTTGATTATGCACATACTCCAGATGCTATAACAAAGGTGCTTTCTACAATTAACGACATAAAGAAAGAGTCAAGCCATATAATTACAGTAATCGGCGCCGGAGGCAACCGCGACAAAACAAAACGACCGCTTATGGCTGCCGAAGCTGCTCGTTATAGTCAAAAACTAATTCTTACATCCGACAATCCCCGATACGAAGATCCCGAAGAAATAATTGCCGACATGAAAAAAGGACTAGACAACGATGAGCTGAAAAAAACGTTAACAATTGTCGATCGAAAGGAAGCTATTCGAACTGCTATTCAGCTTGCGAAAAAAGACGATATTGTGCTTATTGCGGGGAAGGGGCACGAAAATTATCAGGAAATTAAGGGAGTAAAATATCCTTTCGACGATAGGTTAGTAGTAAAGGAAACTATTAAATAAACATATATGTTGTATTATTTATTCACATACTTAGATAAACATTTCGACATTCCAGGCGCCGGAATGTTCAACTTTATATCTTTTAGAGCAGGCATGGCTATTCTATTCTCGTTACTAATTTCATTATTTATAGGTAAAAAAATTATCCGATTCCTGCAGCGGAAGCAAATTGGTGAAACCGTCAGAGATTTAGGTTTAGAAGGTCAAATGAGCAAACAAGGTACTCCTACAATGGGAGGAATTATTATCCTATCATCCATTGTGATACCTACTTTATTGTTTGCAAAATTACACAATATCTATATCATATTATTACTAATAACAACCATTTGGCTTGGTTTTATGGGGTTTGTAGATGATTACATTAAAGTTTTTAAACACGATAAAAAAGGATTGCATGGAAAAGCCAAAATAATAGGGCAAGTTATACTTGGTTTGATCGTAGGATTAACAATTTATAAAAGTGAAGATATCGTCATTCGCGAGAGAGTAAAAAAAGAGATTGTATTACAAGCCGCTCCAGGCGAAGTATCATCCTCTTACGAGAGCAAATCTATTCGGTTATCGGAAGATGTAAAGTCGTTTAAGACAACGATACCATTTGTGAAAAATAATGAATTTAACTATGAATGGCTGTTGTTTTTCTTAAACAAATCGCTAAGAAGCGAATGGGTTTGGTTAGTATTTGTTATTGCAGTAATATTTATTGTTACTGCTGTTTCGAATGGAGCAAACATGACCGATGGACTTGATGGGCTGGCAGCTGGCACATCAGCTATTATTGGAACTACATTGGGAATTTTTGCATACGTATCGGGCAACATCATTTTTGCCGACTATTTGAATATTATGTATATTCCATATTCGGGCGAGATGGTTGTGTTTGCTGCAGCTTTTATAGGTGCTACGGTTGGTTTTATATGGTACAATAGTTATCCGGCACAAGTATTTATGGGCGATACAGGAAGTTTAGCATTAGGAGGTATTATTGCGGTATTTGCGATTCTTGTCAGAAAAGAAATTTTATTGCCCATTTTGTGTGGGATTTTCTTCGTCGAAAATCTTTCGGTAATTATTCAGGTATATTGGTTTAAACGAACGAAAAGAAAATATGGCGAAGGAAGAAGGGTATTTAAAATGGCACCTATTCATCACCATTTTCAAAAACTCGGATACCCTGAACCGAAAATTGTTACTCGCTTTTGGATAGTAGCCATCATGCTTGCCGTATTAACAATTATAACTTTAAAAATACGCTAATGGCCGAAAAGATTGTCATATTAGGTTGTGGTGAGAGCGGTATGGGCGCAGCATTACTAGCCCATAATAAGGGCTTTGATGTATTTGTTTCGGATGGATCTAAAATAAAAGAAAATTACAAACACGCTATTTCACAAGCCAATATTTCATTTGAAGAAATGCAACATTCGCTAGACAAAATATTACAAGCTGATATTGTTATTAAAAGTCCCGGTATTCCCGAAAAAACGGAAGTTATGAAAGCAATACGAAGCAAAGGAATACCCGTTTTATCCGATATAGAGTTTGCTTCGCAATATACTTCAGCAAAAATTATTGCCATAACAGGAAGTAACGGCAAAACAACGACTACATTACTGACTCATCATATCTTTAAAAAAGCAGGCATTAATGTAGGTTTGGCAGGAAATGTTGGCAAAAGCTTTGCATATTCTGTATTACATAATAATTACGATTATTATGTGCTTGAAGTAAGCAGTTTTCAGCTAGACGATACAATAAAATTTAAACCCCATATAGCAATATTAACTAATATTACACCCGATCATCTCGATCGTTACGATTATTCGTTTGAAAAATACATCGCAAGCAAATTCCGAATAACTAAGAATCAACAATCAGAAGATTTCTTTATTTATTGCTTAGACGACGAGACGACAAAATCTTATATCAACAAGTTTTCTATACAGTCTAAGCAATTGCCTTTCAGTATTGTACAAAATTTAACAGAAGGTGGTTATGTTGAGAACAATGAATTAGTCATCAAATACAATAAAAATCAAATGGTTATGTCAATATTAGAATTAGCATTAGAAGGCAAACACAATCAGTACAATTCGTTAGCAGCTGGGATAGCTGCTTTTGTTTCGGGGATAAGAAAAGATATTATCCGAGAATCGTTAAGCGATTTTGAAGCTGTTGAACATCGTTTAGAAAAAGTATTGAAAATTAGAGGCATAGAATTTATTAACGATTCGAAAGCAACAAACGTTAATTCTGCTTGGTATGCTTTAGAAACTGTTAAGAAGCCAATAATTTGGATTGTAGGCGGAGTAGATAAAGGCAATGATTACTCACAGTTGTTTCCGCTGGTTAAAGAAAAAGTTAAAGCAATAGTTTGTTTAGGATTAGACAATAAGAAAATTATTAAGGCTTTCAAACAATTTAATATTCCTATTGTTGAAACTCAAAACATGACCGATGCAGTAAGGACCGCATATAAATTAGGGGTGCCGGGCGATACGGTTTTACTATCGCCGGCTTGTGCAAGTTTCGATTTATTTGAAAATTATGAAGATAGAGGCAGAAAATTTAAAAATGCTGTAAGAGATTTGTAGTATGAATAATGTTTCGGCAATATTTAAAGGCGATAAGATAATTTGGGGAATGATTTTCCTATTATCTGTAGTATCGCTGTTGGCTGTTTATAGCTCTACCGGAACACTTGCTTTTCGATATCAAGAAGGAAACTTGTTGTATTATTTATTTCGTCATGGAGGATTGCTTTTATTGGGTATTCTCATAATACTCGTATTTCAAAATATTCCTGTTTCGTTATACAATCGTTTGTCATTTTTGCTAATTCTATTGACTATACCGTTGTTAATTTATACACTTTTAAAAGGTACAAGCTTAAATGAAGCATCGCGTTGGATTACATTGCCAGGAACTAGTATTTCATTTCAATCGTCAGATTTTGCTAAATTTTCATTAATCGTTTATATATCAAAATTTTTAGCTAAATATCAGCAAGGAGATTCGCTGCCAACATTTAAAAAAGATTTCAGGTTAATGATGATTACTTTATTTTTAACTTGTGGTTTAATATTACCTGCTAATTTTTCAACGGCTGCGTTATTGTTTTTTAGTTCAATTATGCTTTTGTTTTTAGGTCGGTTGAAATGGAAGTATATCCTAACCATATTAGCAATTGGTGTTGTTGGAATAATGTTATTCATTGGAACAGCATTATTGTTTTTCCCCGACAAAGGAAGAGTTTCGACATGGAAAAACAGAATTGAAGTATATTTGAATAAATCAAAAGCCGATAGTGATGATGTATATCAAATTGAACAATCAAAAATAGCTATTGCTTCAGGTGGTTTTTTTGGCAAAGGACCTGGTAATAGTACACAACGCAACTTTTTACCACATCCGTATTCCGATTTCATTTTTGCAATTATTATTGAAGAATATGGTTTTATTGGTGCAATGTTTATTATGCTTTGTTATTTAATTTTATTATATCGTGTGGGTGTTATTGTACGATTTTCACCCAAAGCGTTTCAAGCATTATTGGCTATTGGACTTATTATTTTATTGGTATTGCAGGCAATGATAAACATGGGTGTAGCTACAGGAATATTCCCTGTAACCGGTCAAACCTTACCTTTAGTTAGCATGGGCGGTACGTCTATTATCTTTACAGGAGTATCGTTGGGTATTATAATAAACATTAGCCATCAATTAAAAGTTGAAAAAACAGTAGAAAATAATGAATCAGATGTAAATAAACCAAGCGAAGAACAAAATCAACATTCAAAAAACGAAACAACATGAATACGATAAAAGTCATAATAAGTGGTGGGGGAACAGGTGGTCACATTTTTCCTGCAATTGCAGTTGCCAATTCCTTACGCAAAATGCGTCCCGAAATAGAAATATTATTTGTCGGAGCCGAAGGGAAAATGGAAATGGAAAAGGTGCCTGCAGCGGGATACAAAATTGTAGGTTTGCCCGTAAGAGGATTTCAAAGAAAAATAACTTGGTCGAATGTTACATTCTTTTTTCGATTATTGAATAGTTTGCAAAAAGCTAAACAAATAATTAAAGAATTTGAACCCGATGTAGTAGCAGGCTTCGGAGGGTTTGCTTCGGGTCCAATATTGCGTGTAGCTACAAAAAGAGGTATTCCTACGCTTATTCAGGAGCAAAACTCATATGCCGGAGTTACAAATAAAATATTAGGACAACGAGTTGATAAAATATGTGTTGCCTATCAGGATATGGAAAAATATTTTCCTGCCGAAAAAATTCTTATCACCGGAAATCCAGTAAGACAAGACATCTTAAATATGACACAGAAAACAAAAGAAGATAGTTTTCTGTATTTTCAACTTAAAGGCAATAGGAAAACAATTTTATCGTTAGGAGGAAGTTTAGGTGCATTAACTATAAACGAAAGTATTTATAATCATCTAGAAACATTAGTAAAAAACAATATTCAGCTTGTTTGGCAAACAGGCAAAATGTTTTATCCGATTGCTTTAGAAAAAGTACGTCAGTTGAATTATGATGGGATAAAGGTATTTGATTTTATTTCGCGGATGGATTATGCTTATGCCATTGCCGATGTTGTTATTTCACGGGCAGGAGCTATTACAATTTCCGAACTGGGATTGACAGCTAAACCTGCCATTCTTGTACCTTCGCCAAATGTAGCAGAAGATCACCAAACAAAAAATGCTATGACGCTTGTAAAAAATGATGCAGCGATGATGATTCAAGACTCAGAAGCTCGCCAAAAATTAGTCGAAGAAGCTGTTAAATTGTTAAACGATGAATTTCGTCTTAATGTATATCGAAACAATATAGCACGTATGGCAATTAAAAACTCCGACGAAATTATAGCACGCGAAATAATAAAGTTATCCAAAAAATAATGCTCGAAAATAAAAACATAGTATATCTTATTGGAATTGGCGGTATCGGAATGAGTGCCTTAGCCCGATATTTTTTACTTAAAAACTGGATGGTATATGGTTATGATGCTGTTTGTAGTCAAAACGCGAAGATGCTTGAGAAGTTAGGAGCTATCATTCATTACAACGAAACCACCGATATGATTCAATCTATTACTGAAACCAATTCTACACAGTCGCCATTAATTATTTATACTCCAGCTATTGCCGCTTCAAGTCCTATTTTGCAATGGATAAAAGATAAGAAACTACCGATATACAAACGGTCGGAGGTATTGGGGCATATTTGTAGTTCTTTGAAAACAGCAGCAGTAGCGGGTACTCATGGCAAAACAACGATAAGTTCTCTTATAGCACATATTTTGTATAATTCCGAATTTTCGTGCACAGCATTTTTAGGAGGTATTGTTAAAAATTATCAATCCAATTTTCTTTATTCTGAACGTAACTCATGGGTTGTTGTTGAAGCCGACGAATACGATCGTTCGTTTTTGCAGCTTACACCAGAAGTATCTGTTATTACTTCCGTTGATGCCGATCATCTCGACATTTATAAATCGTACCAATCACTCAAGCAAGCCTATCAGGATTATATAAATAAGATTAAAACGGGCGGAAAATTACTGATTAAAAAATCATTAAGTTCATTATTCGATACAAAACACTTACAAATCGCTACATACGATTTATACGATAAAAGTGCAGATAGTTATCTCAAAGATGTGTCAATCAACAATGGATATTTTGTATTTACTGTATCAACTCCGTGGGGAGAAATAAATTTACAACCTAAAATAACTGGTTGGTACAATGTTGAAAATATTCTTGCTGCATGTTCAATGGCTTTATGGATGGGAATTGATGCTCGTACTATAAAAAAGGCAGTAGAAAGTTTTGAAGGAATTCAAAGACGATTCGATATTATTGTTCATAATGACAGGCATATATACATTGACGATTATGCACATCATCCCGAAGAAATTAAGGCATTAATTACATCTATTAGAGCAGTATTTGGCGATATCCCCATTACAGGAATTTTTCAACCACATTTGTATTCGCGAACCCGCGATCTGGCAAATGAATTTGCCGAAGCACTTAGCCTACTCGATGAATTATGTTTGCTTCCTATTTATCCCGCTCGCGAGTTACCAATAAGTGGCATTGATAGCTCGTTGCTGCTCAATAAGGTTAGCATTAAAAACAAAGAACTTATCGAACCATCGCAATTGTTAGATTGGATAAAAAGCAGGATGCCTAAATTAATTGTAACAATGGGTGCAGGGAATATTGATCGATGGGTAGAACCAATAAAAAATTTACTTTTAAAAAATGAGATGGCTCAATAAAATATGGCAAATATTAATATGGGTGTTGCTTATAGGTACCTTAGGATTAACCTTGGGCTTTACTGAGAAACAACGCACATCTATTATTTGTAATGCAATTGTTGTTCGTATTCTAGATTCATGCCAAAATCATTTCATTACAGCAAAAGATATTTTAAAACTTATAGAAGAAAAAAAGTATCAAATTAAAAAAATGCCGATTGCTAATATACCATTAAATGAACTTGAGTCGAAAATTATTAATTTACCACATGTTTACAATGCTCAGGTGTACACTACTATAGATGGTCAATTGATGATAGACATATGGCAACGTACTCCGATGTTACGAATTATTAACTATAATTACGAAAGTTACTATGTTGATAGCGAGGGAGTGCTGTTCCCTTTGTCGGACAATTATACTGCTCGTGTGCTAATAGCTTCGGGAAATATAAATGAGCCTTATGCCTTATATTGCAACAAAAAAGCAATAGATGCCGAACAACAAGAAAATATTAAAAGAGAAACATTGCTCGACGATATTTTTATCTTAGGACAATATATTCATAGCGATTCGTTATGGAATGCTATGATTGAGCAAATATATATAAATGAAAATAAAGAATTTGAGCTTATTCCTAAAGTTGGCGATATCATTATAGAAATGGGCGATACATCTGATATGGACAATAAATTTATGAAATTGAAGGCTTTTTACCAACAAATTGTTCCTAAGATAAATTTAGAAGAATATTTAAAAATTAATTTAAAATATAAGAATCAAATTGTTTGTACAAAAAAAAATACATCATATGAACAATAATTTTAATGATATTGTAGGAGTAGTTGATATAGGTACAACTAAAATAGTTGCTTTAATTGGAAAACGCATAGAAAGCAATAAATTTAAAGTGTTAGGTTATGGATACGAGACTTCTTGTGGCGTTAAAAGAGGCAACATCATTAATGTTTTATCTACAGCTAATAGTATAAAAAATGCTATTGAAAAAGCCCAAAATAATGCAGGTATTAGAATACAAAATGTATATGTGGGTATTGCCGGGCAAAATATACGAACGATAACGAATGTAGAGCATGTAGAGCGTGAAAATCCCAACGAATTAATTACTAAAAAGGAAATAGAAGAATTAATAAACAAACAATACAATGTACCTGTCAAATTTCCGGAAAAAATAATTCAAGTAATTCCTAAATCGATTGTTATTGATAATGAGGAAATAGAAGGTGTAGAGAATTTAATTGGTTGTTATGGTAAGGTTTTAAAAATCAACTTTATTATTGTTACAGCCCAAAAAAATAATATCGAAGCAATAAAATTAAGTATTGAAAATGCTAATCTACAGTGCAGCGGAATATTCTTAGAACCAATAGCTTCTTCAAAAGCTGTATTGAATGATTATGAATTAAAAAAGGGAGTAATAATGATAGATATCGGGGGTGGTACGAGCGATATGGCTGTGTATTACAATAATATGCTTATTCATACAGCTGTGATACCTTTTGGCGGAAACATAATCACCTCTGATATTAAAAAAAATTTTAACCTTACAGAAGACATCGCAGAATACATAAAAGTTAATTATGGTAAAGCTATCGCTTTAAACGAAGAAAGCAATAAAAACCTAGTTCTCGAAAATGAAAATAATAAAGAACCTATTGTAATAAATAATTATGTACTATATGGAGTAATACAAGCTCGTGTTGAAGAAATTTTGGAATTTATTGCTATAGAGTTAATGAAAGTTGATAAAATTGACCAAAATAATAATGTTGAAATTGTTATTACTGGAGGAGGAGCAAAACTTGCTCATATTCAGCAATTAATAAAATACAAACTTCAAAGAAATATTCGCTTAGGTTTACCTAATGTTTATTTAACTTCAGAATTAAAAGAACAGTTTAAAAATCCACAATTTTCTACAGCTATTGGACTTATGATATTAGCTTATGAAGATCTCGATAAAAAAGGGAACTCTTCTCCGATGAATAATCCACAGGCTCAACCAATAGAAGAAAAAACAAACGAAACTACAGAAAATAATCCGCAAAAAGAAAATGGTGTAAACAAAAAGTCAAAAAAATTGTACGAGATTTTGTTCCAACCGTTAAAAGATTTCTTTGATGATTTTAAAGTAAGCGATTCGGATTTAGAAAAATAATTATTAAAACATACAACTATGAAAGAACCGAATAATTTTTTAGATTTTGCAATGGAAGTGAAAATGCCTTCCATTATTAAAGTAATTGGTGTTGGTGGTGGTGGATGCAATGCTGTAAATTATATGTATCAGCTTGGCATTAAAGATGTTGATTTTGTTGTTTGCAACACCGATATTCAAGCATTATCCAAAAGCCCTGTACCTATTAAAATTCAGTTAGGACAAACTCTTACTGAAGGACTTGGTGCAGGTAGCAGCCCCGAAAAAGGGAAACAAGCGGCAATCGAAAGTTTAGAACAAATAAAAGAGGTGCTTGCAAACAATACGAAAATGATATTTATTACAGCTGGAATGGGAGGGGGGACAGGAACCGGCGCTGCACCAATTATAGCTAAAACAGCAAAAGAAATGGGCATATTAACGGTTGCTATCGTAACTTTGCCATTTGAATTTGAAGGAAAAAAACGACTAACCCAAGCTATTGACGGAATCAGAGAAATTAAAAACCACGTTGATTCGTTATTAATTATCAATAATCAAAGATTGCGAGAAATTTATGGCGATTTGCAATATAGCGTTGGTTTTTCAAAAGCCGATGATGTGCTTGCAACTGCGGCAAAAGGAATAGCCGAAATAATTACACTACCCGGGCATATAAACGTCGATTTTGCCGATGTTAAAACCGTAATGACAAATAGCGGAGTAGCAATTATGGGTACCGGCATTGCCGATGGTGAAGCTAGAGCACTTATTGCCATTAAGCAAGCATTAAATTCGCCTCTGTTAAATAACAATGATATTAGAGGAGCACGAAATATATTGCTAAATATAACTTGTGGCGATCCTGAAATTACTATCGACGAAATATCTCAAATTACTGAATTTTTACAAGACTCTACGAACAATAATGCCGAAATTATTTTTGGTGTTGGCAAACAACCACAAATGGGCGATAAAATATCTGTAACTATTATTGCTACTGGCTTTGGAACCGATGCTATTATTCCTGAACCAATATCAAAAGACGATACAATTATTATTAAAACTTCGCAAGTTACAGAAAATGTTAAAGTAATAAACCCACAACAAGAAAAAATTGATTTTCCAAAAATAGACAATAACGACAATTATAACATTAATTTACACGACGATAATAGTCTTGACATGCTCGAAAAAATACCCGCATACAAAAGAAAAAATGGTCAATATAAAATAAACACCGATAAATTGTCGCAAGAAGCATCAAACATATCAATTACTTCTAACAATCAAAAACTAATAATTAAAGAAAATAATTCTTTCTTACACGACAATGTAGATTAAAAATATTTATCGTATGGGAACATATTTTAATCAAATCAACGAAGATATTAAAAAAGCCATGTTGGCAAAAGAAAAAGAAAAATTAGAAGCGTTAAGAGCAATTAAATCGGCATTTTTATTAGCAAAAGCCGATAATGCTCAAAATGATTTAAGCGACGAAGAAGAAATAAAAATTATGCAAAAATTGCATAAACAACGGTTAGATAGTGCCGAAATATATAAAACAAATAACAGACAAGAATTAGCCAATAAAGAATTATTCGAAGCCTCTGTAATTCAACAGTATTTGCCTAAATTATTATCACACGATGAATTGGAGAAGGAGATAAAAGCGATTATTGTCGAGTTGGGAGCAACAGAGCCTTCGGCAATGGGCAAAGTTATGGGAGTGGCAACGAAAAAGCTTGCTGGTAAAGCCAATAACAAAGATATAGCCGAAATGGTAAAACATTTGTTAAATACTTAACTATGAATGGAAAATATCCTGTCCCCGAAGGTTCGTTAATAAGTTATTTTAGTAATAAAGTAAAACAATTAGGCGGCATTAATTTAGCACAGGGATTGCCCGGTTTCTTGCCTCCTGCCGAACTTATGAATACACTTGCACAAACGGCTAATCGAAACGATGTACATCAGTACGCACCGGGAATCGGAAATTTTTTGCTTATTGATCATATCGTACAGCAGTATAAACAGCAGCAAGTAACAAAAGATGAGATTTTAATTACACAGGGAGCAACCGAAGCAATTACTCTTGTGTATATCTATTTAAAGCAACTATTGGGAAATATGGTTGTTTTAGGATTCGATCCTGTGTATGAATCGTATAATAACTTGCCAAAAATTTTCGGCGATAGGTTTATCTCTTTACACCAAAGAAACAATCAAATTGACTTGGAAGAACTCGAAAATGTAGTAAAAAACGAAAAAGTTAATCTGATATTTTTTAATTCGCCTGGCAATCCACTAGGAAGAGTTTTTTCAGAAGAAGATGCATTAAGAATTGTAGAAATAGCCAATAAATATTCGTGCTTTGTTATAATCGATGCAGTTTATAGAGAAATATATTTTAGTGCGGCTCCACATATTCCTTTTAATAAGGAAAATATGTTATTGTTTTATGTAAACAGTTTTTCGAAATTGTATTCCATAACTGGCTGGCGAGTAGGTTATTTGATATGCAATCAACAACATATGAAAAAGATAAGAGCAATTCACGATTATACAGGGCTATGTGTTTCTAATCCCATTCAAACTGCCATTGCTGAATATATTTCAAATCATGGGTTTGTGAATTCATACGTATCAAATATCCGAAAACAAATATATCAGTCATTTACTTATTTCTCAAATATTCTTAAAAACTTAGGATTTGAACTACCACCTATTGAAGGAGGTTATTTTATATGGGCAAAATTACCGCAACAATATACTAACGGCTTTGATTTTGCAACAGAACTATATGAAAAATACAAAGTAGCAATAATTCCCGGCATCCATTTTTCTACTAACGGAAATCCATTTGTACGATTTAACATTGCCCATCCCATCGAAATTGTAACATCGGCTGCCGAGAAATTATATCAGTTTATTAATGAGAATTTATAGCAATTACATAAGTAAAAAGCAAAATTTCATGTACTTTTGCCAAAAAGCAGAATATGAGCGATTATAACTTTGATCCAACAGAACAAGAAGGCTTTGCAAAAATTGAATTATATAACGAGTCGGTTACCAAGGCTTTGTCGGAGCATTACGAGTGGATATTAGGTTTAATAGGCGAAAATCCCACCCGCGAAGGCTTACAAAAAACGCCCGAACGAGTTGCTAAAGCACTGCAATTTTTAACACATGGGTATCATCTAAACCCCGAAGAAATTCTCAATTCAGCAAAATTTCAGGAAAATTATCGCCAAATGGTTATTGTAAAAAACATCGAAATTTATTCCATGTGCGAGCATCATATGTTGCCATTTTTTGGCAAAGCACATGTAGCTTATATTCCTAATGGTTACATTACAGGGCTAAGCAAAATTGCTCGTGTTGTTGATGCATTCGCTCGTCGGTTGCAGGTTCAAGAACGCTTAACTACACAAATTAAAGAATGTATACAAAAAACGTTAAATCCGCTTGGTGTTGCTGTAGTTATTGAAGCACAACATTTGTGCATGATGATTCGTGGAATTCAAAAGCAAAATAGTGTTACCACTACAAGCGATTTTTCGGGTGTTTTTCTTAAAGAACCTACACGTTCGGAATTTTTACACTTGATAAGCCAAAAATTACATTAAAACAGGTGCAATATAGCGAGTATACTATTATATTTTTAAAGATTTTCCCATTAAATTATACTCAAACTCAAAGTTTGGAGTAAACAAGCCTTTTCCGATATTTTGTTTGATTTGAGCTTTCGACCAAAACTTACCTTCCTCTATTTCCTTTTTATTAATGTTAATATTTTCGTCCCATTGTGTTTTAAAAACATAAATAAGCTCGCGTTCTATGTCCGATTCCCAAACATATTTCCCTAAAAATTTCACTTGTTTCAATTTTATTCCTAATTCTTCTTTGCTTTCTCTAAATACTGCTTGCTCAAGGTTTTCGCCCCAGCTTATATGACCACCTATGGCAGTATCCCATTTTCCGGGCATAATCTGTTTGGAAATGCTTCGTTTCTGTAAAAATAATTCACCATGACGATTTAATACATGAACGTGGACAACAGGATGAAGAAAATTTTTATTGCGATGAGCTTCCTGACGACTTACTTTGCCAAGGATATTGCCCTCTTTATCAACTATAGGCAACCATTCTGTTCTTGAGCGTATGATTAGGTTTTTAATTACTTCGAAACCTAAATATGCAGCAAAAATTAAATAAAACAATACACCACTAATGAATGCCCAGGCTTCTTTAGATAAATAAAAGGCCGAATAAAATACCAACAAAGTGTGAAAGAAAAAGATAATACCTAAAATTTTTAAACTACGCCGGAATTTCTTTATTGTATATTCGTCAATAGAAACTTGCATGCCATAACGTCCAAGCATGGCAGTAAGCAACTTTGTCGGTGCCCATGCCATAGAAAAAAGCATGATACACATAATGACTTCAACGATACCCGGCTTTATTTTAAAGAAAATTTCGTTTTCGAAGATTAACGAAATACTACCTAATAGCACAATTAATCCAGTATCGAGCAAAACAAAAGAATCAATTCTTTTCTCCCTCAAAAATATCCAAGCAGCTTGAATTACGCCTATACCAATTGCTATAAACAAGCTCGTTGCTGTATCGAAAAATTCATCAGCTATAATAAAAATAATTAGGGGCAACAATCCTGGCAGCAATTTCTTTAGTAAATCTTGCATATTCATTTTATAATTTTATCTAACAACCAGCGTGCAGCATCGCTATGTATCATAATATTCATCATTTTCAATCGGATGTACGATTCATCATAGAATCTATATCCAGCAAAATTTCCGTCAAATGTATGACCGTTGCTATCTTTTATTAAATACCAATAATTTCCGTTGGGCAAAATTGTATATCCAACCACATGCACACAATGATCGTCTGTTGTTGTGTAGTTTTGTAAACGCATTTCGCGGCTGTCATCATTGATAGCATTAACAGGGATGTCGAATAATGCAATTTGAGCTGTTTTGATATCGTTATTAAAGTATGCAACTTCACTTATGTCACCACATAAGCATATCGTATAACCATTTTCAATAGCTTTACGAATCAACTTTATAAATGTGTCGCAAGGCACATTGTAATATTCGGCATCGTGCCACCAGTTGTCATTTTCTACCAATTCGTGCTTTTCGTAATAAGAAACCGATTCCGTTGACATAAACTGAAAATATGAGTAAATATTGAGCTTTAAAAAGTCGCTAATAAAAGATTGAGGACTATATACCTTACCTTCGTATTCAAATGAAGCAGGAGGCTTACCAAATTCTTTTTCTAATAGTTGTTTTACAGTTTCAACAACGAAAGATTCATTCCAGATATTATATTTTTTAATATGGGCTAAAAAATTCTTAATTTGTTCAATTAATTGCCGATGCGAATGATATGTTCTATACGATGGTTTTCCAGCATAGGCTTCTGAAGGGACAGCACCATATCGTGAAATAATACGTAATAAAGCCGAAGATTCTGAACCTTCATCGATATAAGTATTACCACGTGTGCGAACAAAATCAGCAGCTTTTTCGACATATTCCCAATAAACAAAATACATTTCCGAAAGTTTTACTTTCTTATGGCTTAATCGAAATATTTCGCTTTCTATAAAAGATGTTGCAGCATAACACCAACATGTTCCAGTGTTGCCTTGGCAAACCGGGGGTTGATGAAACATTGACTTGTATTTATGCAAATCTGTGGTTAGATCATCTGCAGCAATTATTGCCTTAAATTGCTTTTTGGATGATGAAGTAGTTGAATACAATGGTTTTACAGTATCATGTAGTATAATTAATATATCATTTTGGCTATGTAATAATTGACATATAGTAATGAGCAATATTGTTATTATTAAGTTCATTTAATAAAATAATATCCAACACCGGCAATGGCTTGATATGCAAAATTCCACACGTATGCTTTGCCATCTACAACAGGAACAACTGTGTAGCTTGGATTGAATCTTAATTCAGTATTGAAATACAATCGCTTATTGATATTGAAATACTTTCCGAAACTAATGTTTAAAGCGGCACCAGACATATAATATCCCATACCCAATATGCCTCTGCCTTTTTCAGGAAGCGATTTTCCGCGAATAGTACTTTCGGCATGAGCCAAAACTCCACCTATACCATAATTTACATGAAAATTGTTTGAAAGTATATGAACATGATTAATAATCAATAAATTTAATCCGTGTGATATGCCAAATGCTTCAATTTCGTTTGTGGTATTTTTTAAATAAATTTTATGATGTACAGCTTCAAACTCGAATTTTTGTTTTTCGTCTTTTTTGTAAGAAATTCTCCACAACCAGTAGTAGGGCGATATAAATGGTTCGCTATAATACTTTGCTTTTATACTAAGGTCGGGATAGCCTTCTTGCTTAATGGTAAGACGCGAAGGTAAATTATTGGCATATCCAAAGTGTAATTCTGCACTCCATCGCTGTGCTACACATATCATTGAAGAATAAACAAAAATTAAAATTCCAATCGCTTTCATGTTTCAAAATAAATAAAAAGTTATTTTAATCACAACGATAAAAGAAACTTGGCAAGTTTTTATTAACAATTGTGAAATATAACGAATAAAAATTATGCAATTTGGGTCATTTGTCAATAAATTCAGAATGTTAATAAAAACATTTTTTTTTAATCATTACTAATCATTACATTTGCAACCCGGAAAACCAACAACAAAATTTATGACTAGAAAAAACGTTATTATCATTGGAGCAGCAGGACGCGATTTTCATAATTTCAATGTGTATTTTCGCGGTAATGCCAATTACAATGTCGTTGCATTTACAGCAACGCAAATTCCTGACATTGATGGACGAAAATACCCAAGAGAATTAGCAGGTGAAGAACTCTATCCGGATGGGATTCCCATTTATAATGAAGCCGACTTACCAAAGCTGATTAAAGAATTAAAAGTAGATATTTGTGTTTTTGCATATAGCGATGTGTCGCATCAACATGTTATGAACATAGGCTCGACGGTTATGGCAGCCGGAGCCAGCTACATGCTTCTTGGACCAAACGATACCATGCTTAAATCTACAAAGCCAGTAATTGCAGTAGGAGCTACCCGTACGGGTTGTGGCAAGAGCCAAACTTCGCGACGAATTATCGAAATTCTAATGAGCATGGGACTTAAAGTAGTTGCAGTACGCCACCCCATGCCATACGGAGATTTAGTAAAACAAAAAGTACAACGTTTTGCATCAGTCGAAGATTTAAAGTATCACAATTGTACCATTGAAGAAATGGAAGAATACGAACCTCATGTAAAACGTGGCAATGTAATTTATGCTGGCGTAGATTATGAAGCGATATTACGTGCTGCCGAAGATGACCCCAATGGTTGCGATGTTATTTTGTGGGACGGTGGGAACAACGATTTCCCATTCTTTAAACCCGATTTAATGGTTGGGGTTGCCGATCCATTACGCCCTGGTGCCGAAGTTAGTTTTCATCCTGGCGAAACAGTTGCAAGATTGGCCGATGTCATTGTGATAAACAAAATAGATAGTGCAAGCTTAGAAAATATTAATCTGGTTCGCGAAAATTTACGTCGTATCAACTCCCATGCAATATTGGTTGATGCAGCATCACCAATTACAGTTGATAAACCCGAGCTTATTAAAGGCAAGCGCGTGTTAGTTGTAGAAGATGGACCAACCCTAACTCATGGACATATGCGTATTGGTGCAGGAACAGTTGCTGCACAAAAATATGGCGCTGCCGAATTGGTTGATCCTCGCAATTATGCTGTAGGTAAAATTGCCGATACATTTAAAACCTACCCCAATATTGGCACTTTATTGCCAGCTATGGGGTATGGAAGCGAACAAATACGAGATTTAGAACGCACCATTGACAATACTCCATTTGATGTTCTTGTAATTGCTACACCTATCGATTTAAGTCGTGTTGTTAGTATTAGAAAGCCTTATGTAACTGTTGGGTACGAATTACAAGAAATTGGTACACCGAATTTGCATCAAATATTATCCGAATTTGTAAAAAAAAAGAACTTAGTAAAAGCTAATTCGTGTTGCTAATTTTTCGAATTACTTAAAAAAATAAA